>NZ_BAAAPO010000036.1:0-32393 GCF_039531185.1 Nostocoides veronense | reverse complement strand
GGCGGCGACCTCGGCCTGCAACGCCGCCGCGAGCATCGCCCGGGCCCCTTCGCGGGCCAGCTCGTCCAACATGTCCCCGCCAACCGCTACCGGAGCGTGCTGGTTGGATCGCGGGTCTTGGTCTACTACGGTGAGCATGAGCGCACCTTCCCGAACCAGCGCGCCAACGCCGGTCCTGATCAGAGCTACTAGGACTTCAGATCTTCCTCGGGAAGGTGCGCTCCCTCACGCCACCCCGCCGAAGGCCATCCACAGGTTCTGATCATTGCTCCCAACGAAAGGCCGCTGAGCCTTCCGCCCTACCGCTGGAATTACTAGAGCCAGCTCAGGAGTGGACGACGTAATGCAGGATCACGTCGTGGGTGTGCTTGGCCTTCTCGGAGCCGCGCAGAAGCACCTCGTAGGTGCCATGTGAGGTGTGGATCGCGACCGTCGTCTCCTCGGTGAAGCGACCGAAGACGGAGGCATTTGAGGCATAGGACACGGCGACAATCTTCGAGTAGGGAATCGAAGTCACCGCCACCCGACCGCCGGCAAAACTGTTGTCCTGCAAGATGACTCGACGGTCCGTCAGGCCGATGAAGCCAGTGCCAACATCTTTGCCGTCATAGACCGCGAAGACGGTCTCGTCCGGCAGCAACGAGTTCTGGACCACCTGGAGTTGGTCCTTCTTGTCGTAGTAGATCTCCTCGGCCACCGAGCCGACCTCCTCGTATGTCGTCCGCCCGCCCCGGGGCACGAAGCCCGGGAGCGCTGTCGGCGCCCAGCCTGCCATGCGGCATACGGTGGGGCCATGGGCAAGATCGAGATCGTCGAAGGCGACATCACCCGGGAGAAGGTCGATGTCATCGTCAATGCCGCCAATTCCTCGCTACTCGGCGGAGGCGGCGTAGATGGTGCGATTCACCGCGCGGCCGGACCGGAACTGCTCGCGGAGTGCCGAGACCTGCGGTCCTCGACATTGCCCGACGGGCTGCCGCCGGGCGACGCCATCGCCACCGGCGCCTATGAGATCAAGAAGGTGAAGTGGATCGTCCATACGGTTGGCCCGAATCGCCATGCGGGACAGACAGATCCGCAGGATCTTGCCCGCTGTTTCAGCAATAGTCTGCACCTGGCCCGCAGCCTGTCAGCCCGCAGCATCGCGATCCCCGCCATCGGCGCTGGGGTCTATGGCTGGGACCACGAAACCGTCGCCGACCTGGCGATCCGGGCGGCGCTGGCCGAGCAACGCGAACGCGGCGGGATCGATCGGATCCGTTTTGTGCTCTTCAGCAAGGACGCGGCCGCGATCTGGTCGCAGGCCAAGCTCACCCACCTGGGGCGCTAATCCGACCAGGCTCGCAGCGGGGACAGCAAAACGCCGGGCCACCCATGGGCTGGCCCGGCGTTTCGTGTAAGCGAATACCTCAGGGGCGACCGTAGGTGGCGCTGGAGGACCAAATCGCTCGCAGGCCGGAGGACAGGCCGGTGCGGGGGCTGTCATACATCATGCCGTTGCCGGCGTAGATGCCCACGTGGTAGGCGGGGTAGCCGAAGAAGACCAGGTCACCCGGCTGGGGGTTGCTGACCGGGGTGGCAGCGGCCTGCTGGGCGGCTGCGGTGCGCGGCAGCGAGATGCCGACCTTGGCGAAGATGTACATCGTGAAGCCCGAGCAGTCGAAGCCGGCCGGGGTCGAGCCGCCATACACATAGGGGATGCCGGAGAGCGCGGCGGCGATCGCCAGGACACCGCCGTGCGCCGGGATGGACGGCTGCGGGGCGGGCGTTGGCGCGGGGGTGGTGGCTGCCGGCACCGAGGCGCGCGTGGTGGACCGGCTGGCCGGCGCCTGAGCGGTGCGCGAGGCAACCAGATCCGTCGCGGTGGTCGCGACGACGACCGGCTTGGGCTTGGGCTTCGGCTTGGCAACGGCCTTGACGCCTATGACGCCATAGGAGGCCTTGACGGGACCGACGGCAGCCGGGGCGGTCAGAGTGGGGGCCGTCGCCGTCTTGGCGGCGGGCACGGTCACGACCGGCGCGATGGGCGCGGCCTGGGCGACCGGGAGACCGAAAGCGGTGACCAAGCCACCGGCGGCGGCCAGCACGGCGCCGGTGCGCACAAGAGATTCGGGGCGGCGAGCAGCAGCGCGCGAAGACGACAAAGACACGAAGTGACCTCTCGACGCCTACGAGGTGAGCTGTCGGGTTCGGGCGAGAGTCTGCTGCCCGGCCGTCGCTCCTAGGCTCCGGCTTCACCCCAAGGACGCGACGCCAAGGTCGCGCCCACAAGTGGGTCCCCCGCTCCTACCAAGCGGTGTGCGAGTGGTCCAGCGTCGCCCGGGGGTAGGACTCGGCGACCCAGGCTGCCGGTGTCCACGTAAGGCGTGGACACCCGCACGACGGTAGCGAAGTTCCCCGAAAATGTCACATTCGGGTCACGGCGGGGCGACGAATGGGCGACATCGCCTGGCCGACCAGCGGAATCGTCAGGGAGTGACACCCGCCGCGACGAAGACGTGATCGGCGATCTCGGGCGGCAATGAGACGCCATCGGTGAGGGGCCGGCCCGCCCCCACCGCAATGACTCGACCGTCCGCCCGGTGGACATCGGCCTTGCGACCCGGCACCACACCGCTCTCGGTGAGCAACTGAAGGGCCTCGTGATCGACCTGAACCGGTTCACCGATGCGGCGCACCACCACCCGGCACGGATCGTCGCTGGCGATATCGGACAGGGTCACCAGGCCGGCGCGGAAACTCTCGGACGTGGCACCCTCGCCGAGAAGTTCGTCGAGACCCGGAATGGGATTGCCATAGGGCGAGGTGTAATCACCGCCGAGCATGTCCAGGATGCGCCGCTCGACGCGTTCGGACATCACATGCTCCCAGCGGCAGGCCTCGTCGTGGACGTACTCCCACTCCAGGCCGATGACATCGACAAGCAGGCGCTCCGCCAACCGGTGCTTGCGCATCACCCGCGTCGCGAGGACGCGCCCGTGGTCGGTGAACTCCAGATGCCGGTCCCCGGCCAAGGACACCAGACCGTCGCGCTCCATCCGAGCGACCGTCTGCGAAACGGTCGGCCCGGAATGCCCCAGACGCTCGGCGATGCGGGCACGCAGCGGCGTGATGCCCTCTTCGTCGAGTTCAAAAATCGTCTTGAGGTACATCTCCGTGGTGTCGATCAGGTCACTCACCCGGGCATCCTCTCATTGACCCGGCGCGAGCGGTCCAAGGCGGCGACCCACCAACCGATCCAGCCGGACGCCACCATGCCGGCAGCCCCGACCACGACAATTGCCGGTGCGAGCCCGACGATCGCGATGAGACCGCCGGCCGTCAACGGGCCACCAGACATCCCGATATCGCCGAACAGGCGCCACCCGCCGAGGTACTTGGCGCGATGGATCCTGGGGGCCGTGTCCGCACCGAGCGTGATGACGATGCCGGATCCGAGTCCGTTACCGACCGCCATGAGCACGGTGACCGCCAGCACCTGCCCGAAATCGTGCGTCAGCGGCAGCAGCACCAGGCCGAGCCCGAGCAGGACGGCCGTGGGGACCGCCACCCACGCCCGGCCGAGGCGGTCCATGACCGCGCCGGCCGGATAGAACAGGCCGATCTCGACGAGCGAACTCACGGCGAAGATCAGCGAGATCTGGGCCGCGCTGAGTCCGACATGGTCGCCCCACAGCGGCACGATGCTCATCCGCAGGGCGCGCAGCCCGTTGATTGCGGTGACCCCGAGTCCCAGGGTGGCGAGCGTATGCCGATGCCCCCACAGCACCGCGCGGACGCTGGCCGGGTCGGCCAGCCCCGCTCGGCGTTCGTCCACGCCGAGGTCCTCGACTTGGAGCACCAGTCCCAACGCCAAGATGGACATCACCGCACTGAAGATGAAGGCCACCCGCGGGCCGAAGGTAGAGATCAGCGGCACCGCGAGCAGTGGCCCCAAAAACATCCCGACCCGGTGACTGCCACCGAGGCTCGACAAGGCCCGAGCACGCAGGTGAGATGGGACGGCGTCGATCATGAAGCCCTGCCGGGCCAACAAGAAGACGCTCCACGTCATACCCGTGATGAGGGTCGCCGCAGCCAACACGATCAGGTGCGGCGACCACGCACCGAGCAGAGCGACCGCTGCGCCAACTGCGGACGCGGCAACCATGGCCCGGCGCTCGCCGACTCGGCTGATCAACGCCCCCGCGGGCAGCGAGGTCGTCACCTGCCCCACACCCAGCAGAGCGCCGACGAGCGCCGCCTGACCGACGCTCGCGCCGAGCTCGCGGGCGAGCAAGGGCACAATCGGGATCGCCGCGCCATACCCCATCGCCTCCAGGACTGTCGGTCCATAGGCGCTGATCGCGACGGACCGCAGGCGAAACTCCCCCGCTGTCGTATGCGGACCGCCCACCCCCGCGGGCCCGCTCACCTCAGCCCCCGCTTGGGCACCGGCGGGCCGCCTGTCACGGCTGCCGGCGGCTCACCGACCACGCCTGCTCATCGTCCAGGGTGCCCGGCGCGATCTTGGAGAAGACCAGCCGGTCGTGCAGCCGCGAGCGCCGACCGCCCCAGAACTCGACCTCGTGCGGCACGATGCGCCAGCCACCCCAGCCCGGCGGGCGGGGCACGTCCGCAGGAGAACCGGTGTCGGGATAGCGGGCGGCGAACTCGGCATACCTCGCCTCCAAGTCGGCCCGCGAACCGATCGGCGCGGACTGATCGGAGGTCCAGGCCGAGATGCGCGACCCCCACGGCCGGCTCGCGAAGTAGGCGGACACCTGCTCATCCGCCAGCCGCTCAGCCCGCCCGCGCACCCGGATCGCCCGGAACATCGAGGGCCAGGTGAGCGAGGCAGCGACCGACGGATTACTGACCAACTGCCGGCTCTTGGTCGACGACAAGGAGGTGACAAAGCCCAGACCCTCCGGTTCGAAGAAGCGCATGAGCACGGTGCGGACATCCGGAACGCCCAACTCATCGACCGTGGCGAGCGACAAGGCTGTCGGCTCGGGCACGTCGGCTCCCGTGCTCGCCCGCTCGACGGCCTCGCGAATCCATCGGTCGGCCTGCCGAAAGGGCGTAGCGGCTAGGTCACGCTCATCGAGGCCATCGCCGGAATAGTCAGTGCGCGGGGCGAGCGATTCGGTCATCCCGGCAGGTTATGTCTTCGTTCCGACAACCCCACGCGACGGACCACCGTCCGAGCCAGGCGCCAACCTGATTTAGGCTGTCACCCGAATGTCGGCAGTGGGGCCCACACACGGGCACCCCTGACGACACCGATCCGTGACAGTGTCCACCGACACCACCGGCAGGAATGGGGCAACTCCATGAGTGACAGCGACGTCAAGCACGGCCTGGAAGGCGTTATCGCGTTCGAATCGCAGATCGCCGAGCCGGACAAGGAAGGCGGCGCGCTGCGTTATCGCGGCGTCGACATCAAGGAACTCGTCGGTCGTGTCAGCTTCGGCCAGGTGTGGGGTCTGCTGGTCGACAATGAGATGGATCCGGGCCTGCCGCCCGCCGAGCCCTTCCCGCTGCCGGTACACACCGGAGACATCCGCGTCGACGCCCAGTCCGCGCTCGCCCAGCTCGCCCCCGTGTGGGGTTTCCGGCCGCTGCTGGACATCGATGCCGCCGAAGCTCGTGACAATCTCGCCCGGGCCTCCGTCATGACGCTCTCGTTCATCGCGCAGTCCGCGCACGGCCAGGGGTCCCCGATGGTGCCGCAGCGCCGCGTCGATGAGGGCAAGACGATCGTCGAGCGCTTCATGATCCGCTGGCGCGGCGAGCCCGACCCCAAGCACGTCGAGGCGATCGACGCCTACTTCATCTCGGCTGCCGAGCACGGCATGAATGCCTCCACCTTCACGGCGCGGGTCATCGCCTCGACCGGCGCCGATGTCGCGGCGTGTCTTTCGGGGGCCATCGGCGCCCTCTCGGGTCCGCTTCACGGCGGTGCCCCGAGCCGGGCCCAGCACATGATCGAGGGGGTCGAGCGCACCGGCAATGCCGAGCAGTATGTTGCCGACGTCCTGAACCGTGGCGAGCGGCTGATGGGCTTCGGGCACCGCGTTTATCGCGCCTACGACCCGCGTGCCGCTGTCCTGCGCGACACCTGCAAGCGCCTCGGCGCCCCGCGCTACGAAGTCGCGGCCGCCCTCGAGAAGGCCGCCATCGCCGCGCTCGCCGAGCGCTACCCGGAGCGCAAGATGGAGACCAATGTCGACTACTGGGCGGCCGTGCTGCTCGACTTCGCCGAGGTCCCCGGCGAAATGATGACTCCGCTCTTCGTCTCCGCCCGCACCGCCGGCTGGGCCGCGCACATCCTGGAGCAGAAGAAGACCGGCCGCCTGATCCGCCCGAGCTCGAAGTATGTCGGCCCCGGCCCCCGCCCGCTCGAGGACGTCAAGGGCTTCCGCCCGCTCGTCTGAGTTCTCTCGACGGCGGGTAGCGAGTGTGAGCGACCCGATGCTGGACACCCCGCCGCGCGGCGGGGTGTCTTTGCTTGTATGGAGTGCGTGACTGCATCGCTCACCGACCTCAAACTTCCCGACGATCTGCTGCCGGCCGACGGCCGGTTCGGCTGCGGCCCCTCCAAGGTCCGCCCGGAGCAGGTCGCCGCGCTCTCCGCCCTCGGCACGACCGTTCTCGGCACCTCACACCGGCAAGCGCCGGTCAAGAATCTCGTCAAGGCGGTCCGCGAGGGCCTGAGTGAGCTCTTCCAGTTGCCCGAGGGGTATGAAGTCGTCCTGGGCAACGGGGGCTCGACGGCTTTTTGGGATATCGCCGCCTTCGGCCTGGTCCGCGACCGCGCGCAGCATCTGGCGTTCGGCGAGTTCTCCGCGAAGTTCGCCTCCGTGACCAAGGGCGCCCCCTTCCTTGGCGAGCCCACGATCGTCAAAGCCGACCCGGGGAGCCGGAGCACGGCATATGCCGAAGCTGGCGTGGATGTCTACGCCTGGCCCCACAACGAGACCTCGACCGGCGTGATGGCAGACATCACCCGTGTCGACGGCGCCGACGATGACGCGCTGGTCCTCATCGACGCGACCTCCGGCGCGGGCGGCCTGCCCGTCGACATCACCCAGAGCGATGTCTACTACTTCGCCCCGCAGAAGTGCTTCGCCTCCGATGGTGGCCTGTGGCTGGCGATCTTCTCCCCCGCCGCCCTGGCCCGTGTCGACGAGATCACCGCGAGCGGTCGATGGGTGCCTGACTTCTATTCGCTGCCGACCGCGATCGATAACTCGCGCAAGGATCAGACCTACAACACCCCCGCCGTCGCGACGCTGGCGATGATGGCCGAGCAGTTGCGCTGGATGAACAACAACGGCGGCCTCGCGTTCACCACCAGCCGCACTGCCGATTCGTCCTCGCGGCTGTATGCCTGGGCGGACGCCTCCCCCGTGGCGACACCCTTCGTCACCGACCCGGCCGCCCGCAGCCAGGTCGTTGGCACGATCGACTTCGACGAGGCCATCGACGCCGCAGCGATCGCCAAGGTCTTGCGCACCAACGGAATTGTCGACACCGAGCCCTATCGCAAGCTGGGCCGCAATCAGTTGCGCGTGGCGATGTTCCCCGCGGTCGACCCCGACGACATCTCCCGCCTCACCGGCTCGATCGACTTCATCCTCGACCGGCTTTGAGTTGATTCGGCTCGGGCCCTCGGTCCGGAGCCACAGCGAGGAGCACGAGCCCGGCGGCGAGCGTCAGTCCATGAATGACGCGTACGGGAGCCGGGGTGAGGCACTCGAGATTGCAACCACACCGGCCTCAGCGCTGCACGCCACCGGTGCTTTTGCCCGCGCCATCGGCCTGATCACGATGGAACTCGGAGGGCAGTTCGTCGGCACCTTCGAGCCCGCTGATCAGCTGTATGCCGCCCTGCTGGCTCATGACGCCGACGCCATCGGCCTCTAGAAATCGTGCCTACGACAGGGCAGCGAGGATCGTGAAGGCGATCATCACGACCAGGACGAACCAGGTGGCATAGCGGCGGAAGCGCGGGGTCATCGGGCGGCCTCGGGCATGATGACCTCGGTGCCAGCGGTGATGCGCAGGTAGGGACGTTGGTGCGGGGCGAAGCTCACCCGCATATTGTCGTGCCGCGCGAGATAGAAGGCGACCATCCCCAGCGCGATGAGCAGGGCGACCGGTCCGATGCCGATCGTCCAGCGCGCGCCGAAGGTGTCGCCGATCCAGCCGATCACGGGCGCTCCGAAGGGCGTGCCGCCCATGAAGATCGCCAAATACAGCGCCATCACGCGCCCGCGCATCGCCGGGGCAACCCGCAATTGCACCATGGCATTGGCCGTCGTCAGTGCGGTCAGAGCGGCCAAGCCGACGGGCACGAGGGCCAGCGCGAAGAGCGGATACGTCGGCGCGAGCGCGGCGAGGGCCGCGGAGGCGGTGAACGCGACGAGCGCCACGAGCAAATGCCGAAGGCGCGGGTTGGCGCGCCGGGCCGAGAGAAGGGCCGCAGACAGAGAGCCGACCGCCATGATCGAGCCGAGCAGACCAAACTCCGTCGGCCCCTTGCCGAACACCTGGGTTGCCATCAGTGCCATCGTGATCTGGAAGTTCATCCCGAAGGTGCCGAGCACGAAGACCAAGCCCATGACGAGTTGCAGATCCGGGCGGCCGCGGACATACCTCAAGCCCTCCACAATCGAGCCGCGGCCGCGCACCCGAGGTGCGGGCGAGAGCGCCGTGACGTCCAAAGCAATCAGCGACCCGAGCACGGCGACGAAGGTGATCGCGTTGAGCAGCAAGGCAATTCCCGTGCCCCACGCGGCGATGACGAGACCCGCGACGGCCGGCCCGATCAGGCGGCCGGCATTGAAGGATGCCGAATTGAGCGCCACGGCATTGGCCAGCCGCTCGCCGGGCACCATCTCGGATACAAAGGCCTGCCGCGCCGGATTGTCGACAGCGGTCGCCATTCCTTGCAGTAGCGCGAGCGCATAGACCTGCCACAGCTGCGCGACACCCGCCACGACGAGCAGGCCCGTCACGAGCGACACCAACCCCAGGGCACTCTGCGTGACCAGCAACAGCGACCGCTTCGCCAGACGATCGACCGCGGCACCGGCCAGCGGCGCCAACAGCAAGAAGGGGAGGAACTGCAGGCCGGTCACGATGCCGAGCGCGCTGGCGGAGTGGTCCGTCAGTTCGGTCAGGACCAGCCAGTCCTGCGCCACCCGCGCCATCCAGGTGCCGATATTGGAGATCAGCGCGCCGGCGAACCAGATGCGGTAATTGCGCACCGACAGGGAGGCAAAGGTGGGGCTCATGTGGCGTTCAGCGCCTCAAGGATCGCCGTCGCCTCCCGCAGCACGCCTTGCTCGTATGCCGTGAGCTCGCCGACCCGGCGCGCCATCCAGGCATCCCGAGACGCCCGGGTGCTCGCCAACACCTCCAGCGCCGCCGGCGTGAGGGTGAGCCGGACGCACCGGCCGTCGTCAGGATCGGGTGCCCGCACGACATACCCCTCCTCCACGAGCGCGGCGACGGTGCGTGTCATGCTCGGGGCGGCAACCTTCTCGGCCTCGGCCAGCGCGCCTGGCGTCGCGATGCCAGCCTCGATGTGAACGAGCACTGAATACAGATGCGGCGCAAGGGCTTCGGGGTTTTCGTACTTGATGCGGCGAGCGATCCGCATACACGCCAGCCGCAGGCGGGCCGCGACGTCGGCGACCTCTGCAAGCTCGGCGGGAGGAGTAGCGGACATGATGGTTAGCTTAACTCATTAGTCTTGCTAACTAATTCCTGTCCAGCATGCAGAAGGGCGCACCGGAGCGATCCGGTGCGCCCTGCGGCAGATGTTCGGGTCAGACGCCGAGGACCGACTTGACCGGGTCGATGGCGAAGTACAGCACGAAGAGCGCCGCAGTGATCCACATCAGGGGGTGCACCTGGGCGGCCTTGCCCTTGATGATCTTGATCAGGACATAGACGACGAAGCCGGCGCCGATGCCGACCGCGATCGAATAGGTGAAGGGCATCAAGATGATCGTCAAAAAGGCCGGCAGCGCGATCTCGATGTCGTCCCAGTCGATGTCCTTGACCTGCTGCATCATCAAGAAGCCGACGACCACGAGCGCGGGAGTCGCCGCCTCATAGGGGACAACCTCCACGAGCGGGGACAGGAAAGTCGCGATGAGGAAGAGCAGCCCGGTGACCACAGAGGCCAAGCCCGTGCGCGCCCCCTCGCCGACGCCGGAGGCCGATTCGATATAGGAAGTATTGGACGACACCGACGCGGCGCCACCAGCCATCGCCCCGACCGAGTCGACCAACAGAATGCGCTCGGAATGCGGAGGCGTGCCTTCCTCGTCGTTCAGCTCCGCCTCGGCGCCGATCGCCACCATCGTGCCCATCGTGTCGAAGAAGTCAGCGAGCAGCAGGGTGAAGATCAGCAGCACAGCGGAGACGACCCCGATGGCCTTGAACGACCCGAGCAGGTTGAAATCCCCGAGCAAGGAGAAGTCCGGGGTGCGGGCGACCGAACTCGGCAGCTTCGGCACATTCAGGCCCCAGCCGGTCGGATTGACCAGTTCGCCCTTGTCATTGTGCTGGCTGCCGATCTTGCCGACGGCTTCGACGATGATCGCCAGCAGGGTCGCGCTGAGGATGCCGTAGAGGATGGCGCCGCGCACCTTGCGCACCATGAGCGTGACAGTGATGAACAGGCCGAGCACGAAGACCAACAGCGGCCAGCCCGCGAGGAAGCCGCCGACACCAAGTTCGCCGAGCGGGCCGCCGGCGGACTTGCGCACGAAGCCGGCATCAACGAAGCCGATGATCGCGATGAACAGGCCGATGCCGACGGAGATCGCCGTCTTCAGTTGTGCCGGCACGGCGTGGAAGACGGCCGTCCGGAAACCGGTCAGCACGAGGATGGTGATGATGATGCCCTCGAGCACCACCAGGCCCATCGCATCAGCCCAGGTCATCTCCGGCAGCTTGGCCACGCCGAAGGTCACGAAGGCGTTCAGCCCCAGACCCGTCGCCATCGCGAGCGGGAAGTTCGCGACGACGCCCATCAGGATCGTCATGACGCCGGCGACCAGGGCCGTCGTGGCGGCAACCATCGGCAGATTGGGCGCGGCGCCGCCGCCGAGGAAGCCACCCGTGGAGTCAGCTTGGGTGCCGATGATGAGCGGGTTGAGCACGACGATGTAGGCCATCGTGAAGAAGGTCGCGAGGCCGCCGCGGATCTCGCGCGAGATGGTGGATCCGCGGGCCGTGATGGAGAAGAATCCGTCGAGTCCGCCGGCGGGCGGTTGGGGGGTTTGACGGGCCGTCGCCCGCGCGCTATTCGCCATGGCGCAAACCCTAGGACACCGCGACGACCGGCCAGAACACGGCGCGGCCCGGTCCGTATGCCGCCCAGCGCAGACGGGTTAGGCTCGACGCCGTGAGCACCCTGCGCCGCGACAATGGCATCCCCGCGCCGCGCGCGCCCGAGCCGGTGAACTTCCGGATGGATCGCATCGTGCTGGCCGGGATGGGCGTCTGGGCGGTGGCGCTGGTGCTCACCTTGATCATCCCCGCGCTGCACCGCGGGGACCGCCACTGGTGGCCGTGGGCCTGCGTCGCGGGGATCGGGCTCGGCCTCATCGGCTATTTGTATGTCCGTCGCGGCCGCGGGAATGCCGCCGACGCCCATCCGGTGCCCCAGGCCGCAGACCCGCAGAGCCACTACTAAGCGGCGCCCCCGGACACCCGTCAGAGGCGAACGGACTCGACCGTGAAGTCGTCGACGATCGGTTCGGGCACGCGTTCGGCGTCGCGGCGATCGATATCGACCTCGCTGTGCGCCCCGCAGCCGTGGTCGATGCTGACCACCGTGCCGTCCGAGGGCGACCACTCGTTGGCGCACAGGCCGAAGACCGAGCGCAGCGCGCCCGTGATCGGCACGAAGAAGCCGCAACTCGCGCACGGAGCGGGCGCCTTCACCGCCACGGCGGCGCCGGGACCGTGGTCCCCGTCATACCACCGCTGCGCGGCCTCAGCCCGCCCCTGCGAGGACAGGACGCGGGCACGGCCGAGGCCGAGTTCCCACAGCGCGGTCGCGTCGACATCCTCATCGCCCGTCGCCTCGAAGCCCGCGACCAGCAGCGGATCGTCCTCGACATAGGGCGTCACATCGCCCGGGCCGACATCGCCGGGGGCGAGCCGATCGGCATAGGGCAGCCACGCCGGAGCCTGCAGCGCGTCGGCACCCGGCAGCAGCGCGGTCTCACAGACCGTCACCGTCTTGCTGCGCGGCGCGCGGGCGAGCGAAACCGTCCAGACCCAGCCGGGATATGCCGAGGCGGTGCAGGCGAACGAGTGCAGCGCAAGGCGTTCGGCCACCATCGTGGCGCCGAGGTGGTCGCCCACACTGCCCGGTTCGGCGCTCTCGGCGAGCGCGTCCAGCGCCAGCTGGACGCCCCCGATGAGGGCCGGATCCGCCTTGACCGCCGCCGACATCAGGCCTCGAGGTCCGCCGCGACGGCGCGCAGCACCTGCGCGGCCTTGGTCGCCTTCGCCTTGTCCGGATAGTGCCCGCGGCGCAGGTCGTTGGAAACGCCGTCGAGCAATTGCATGACGTCCTCGACGATGACGACCATGGCCTCGGTGGGCTTGCGGTCGCGCTCGCGGCGGTTGGCCTGCACGCTCGGAGGCGCCTCGAGGACGGTGACATTCATCGCCTGAACGCCGCGCCGGCCCTGCGCCATGCCGTACTCGACACGGGTCCCGTTCTTGATCGTGGTCGTGCCCTCGGGCAGGGCGTTGGCGTGGAGGAAGACGTCCTCGCCCTCGTCCGCGTCGATGAAGCCGAAACCCTTGTCGGCGTCATACCACTTGACTTTGCCAGTCGGCACGGTGCACCTCGATGTTGCGTTAGCGTTCGAAAACGGGCACGACAGAATCCGTGCCCGCTAACCCAAGGCTAACGTGTGCGGGGCCCGACGCCACACCCGATATCCGAATCAGCCCCGCTCGATGCCCCATTCCGCGCTCCAACTGCCGCCCGGTGCGATCCACACCAGGTCCTCGCCGGAATTGAAGGCATCCGCCGGGCAGGACATCGGCTCGACCGCGACCCCGGGCGGATAGGTTCCCTCGACCGGCAGCGCCACCTTCTCGCTGAAGACCTGCACCCAATCCAATCCCGGACCGCCCCAGATCGCGGTCGTGCCCGCCGGCGCCGCGACGCGCACCCTCCAGCGCCCGTCGGCCTCCCGCTCCAAGCCGGTGTATGCCGTGTCCAGCAGGGTCGGCTCCCCCAAGACCCGCTCCGCGCGGAAGTCGTATGCCGAGCCGGCCACCTCCGCGCTCCCGGTGGGCAGCAGCCGCTCCGGATCGACCGTGACATAGCGCTCGGCCGGGATGGTCAAGGTCACCTCGTCCGCCCCGGCGCCGTGCGTGGCGGCATACGGGTGCGCGGCAAAGCCGAAGGGCGCCGGCGTCGCGGACGGATTGTGCGCCCGGACCGC
Organism: Nostocoides veronense; assembly: GCF_039531185.1. Taxonomy (NCBI): domain Bacteria; kingdom Bacillati; phylum Actinomycetota; class Actinomycetes; order Micrococcales; family Intrasporangiaceae; genus Nostocoides; species Nostocoides veronense. The sequence goes on along the minus strand of NZ_BAAAPO010000036.1, from coordinate 18,915 downwards.
CACCGTGAGGCCATCCGTGCCGAGCCGATAGATCTGGCGCAGATCGAGATGCCACGGCCAGCCGGGCTGCGGGTGCAGCCGATAGCGCACGTCGACGCTGGAGGTGTCTTGGTGCACCAGTTCCCACAACGCCCAACGCACCAGCCCGTGGCTCGCGTTATGCCGCGCCACCTCGGTGATCGGCAGTTGCTGCGGTGCGCCATCGGCGACATATCGGCCGTCACGCAGCCGGTTCGGCCATGGCATGAGCACCTGGCCGCGCCCGTGCGCACAGGCTGCATCGGCGGGATAGCCCGCGACGACATCGTGGCCGCCCACGGCATACGACCGCAGCCCGCCGCCGACCTCGACGATCACCGCATGCTGGTCGCCATGGCTGATCAGCCACTGCGCGCCCGTGGGGCTGGGAACGAATCCGGGTGCTTTCGGGGTTTCTCCCATGACCACATCGTTCCACCGCTTCCTAGGCTTGATCACATGCGACGCGTTCCTCATTCCTCCGGCCGGAGCGGCCGCGCCCACCACGGCATCCGCGAGGTGCCCGCCGGCGGCGTCCCGCGCTCCCGGGTTCAGGACGCCCCCGCGCCGCGCCCCTTCCCGGGCCCGACCCCGGCGTATGTCGGCCCCGCCGCCTATGCCGTCCGCCCGCGCGTCAACGGCTCGGCACTCGCCCTGGTCATCGTCGCCGGGTTCAGCCTCTTCCCGTTCTTCCTCGTGACCCAGGCGCCCGCGCTCGTCCTCGGGATCATGGCGCTAGCCCAGGGCGGCGATCCGGCGCGTTCGGCCCGGCTGGCCCGTCGCGGTTGGTGGGCCTTCGCGGCCGGCCTCGCGAGCCTGCTGCTGCTTGCCGTCCTCGCCGTGGCCGCCGTGATTGGCCTGATCAGCGCCATTTTTTCCTGATCGTTCTGCGGCCGCTAGACGTATCGCCGGGCGCCTACCGCCCTCTGATGGGGAGTTGCGTCACATCCCGATAGAAGAGGTTTCGCGTCATGTCGCGTCGCATCATCGCTGCAGCCCTGCTCACCGCCACCGGCGCGCTCGTCGCGAGCTCCGCGTTCCCGGCCCAGGCCGCCTTCCCCGGCGCTAACGGCCGCGTCGCCGCCGAGATCGCGGGCAGCATCTTCACCTTCACCAAGACCGGCGGCAGCAAAGTCAGCCTCGGCCCCGGCACCGGACCGCGCTACTCCCCGAACGGCAAGAGCATCGCTTATGCCCTCAAGGGCGCGATCTGGACGATGAACGCCAATGGCACCGGCCGCGTCAAGATCACCGCCGGCACGGGGCATGACGTCAACCCGGCCTGGTCTCCGGACGGTAAGAAGATCGTCTTTTCCCGCTCGGCGTCCGGCACGCCGTCCGGGCGGTCCTTGCAGGTCGTCACCCTCGCGACGAAGGCGGTCAGCCCGCTGACCAAAGCCAGCGACCAGAGCTTCTGCCTTGCCTCGCCCTGCGGGAGCTTCTACTACGACATCCCCAACGACAGCACCTGGGTGAAGTCCCTGGACTGGCAGCCGCTGCCCTGACCCGAGGCCGCCCGGGCCGTGACGGCATACAGCAAACTCCCAGGCTCGCCGAGCACCCTGAGAGCTATGACCGTCACGGATCCGGAAGCTCGCCTGCTGATCGTCGAGGACGAGCCGAACATCCGCGAACTGCTCGCGACCTCCCTGCAGTTCGCCGGATTCGAGGTGCATACGGCCGGTGACGGGCACGCCGCGATCGCGGCGGCGGCCACGCACGACCCGGACCTCGTCGTCCTGGACGTAATGCTGCCGGACATGGACGGCTTCGAAGTCACCCGCAAGCTGCGCGACAGCGGGCGCCGCGCGCCGATCGTCTTCGTCACGGCACGCGATTCGGTCGACGACAAGATCAAGGGCCTGACCGTCGGCGGCGACGACTATGTCACCAAGCCCTTCAGCCTCGAAGAGGTCGTCGCGCGCATCCGCGCCGTCCTGCGCCGCACCAAGGGCGAGATCGACGACTCCGCGGTGTTGCGGTTCGAAGATCTCGAGCTCGATGAGGACAGCCATGATGTGCGCCGCGCCGGCCGGGCGATCGACACCTCCCCGACCGAGTTCAAGCTGCTGCGCTATCTGATGCTCAACCCCAACCGGGTGCTCTCGAAAGCTCAAATCCTTGACCACGTCTGGGATTACGACTTCCGCGGTGAGTCGGGGATCGTCGAGTCCTATATCTCTTATCTGCGCCGCAAGATCGACACCGAGGGCCTGCCGCCCCTGATCCACACCAAGCGCGGGGTCGGCTACGTCCTGCGCAAGCCGCCCCAGTGACCGCCTCCGGCGAGGCCGTTCCCGAGGGTATGCGGGCCGGGCTCGCCACGCGCCTGCACCGGCTCCCCCTGCGGCTGCGGCTGATCGCGATTCTGCTGGCCCTGCTGCTGGCCGCCTTGACCATGACGGCTATTGCTACCTCGGTCCTGGTGCGCCGTGAGCTGATAGCGCGCCTCGATGACAATCTGCACAAGAGCGCACGCAGCGTCGCGAGCCGTGCCCTAAATGTCGTCGTCGGCGCGGACACCAAAACCTCGATGCCCACGGGTTATTCGGTGATCTTCTTTCCGACCGACGGCAGCCCGATCCGGGCCCTCCCCGCGACGGATGTTGATGCGGTTCCGGACCTCGCCGCTCTCACGCTCGACGATCCGCGCGTGGTCTCCGGGGATCCCTTCACGCTGCGCACCCGCGGGTCGGACCTGAAATGGCGTGCCGTGGCCGGCGCCTCGGACAATGCCGTGGTCACCTTCGTCGTCGCCCAGCCGCTGCGCGATGTCGACAAAACGGTCCAGCGATTGCTGCTGCTCACCACGCTGACCGGGCTCGGCCTGATCGCGGCCTGTCTCTCGCTCGGCTGGTTCGCGGTGGCGCGAGCCTTCCGGCCGCTGTCGAAGATCGAGGACACGGCCGCCGCCATCGCCGCCGGTGATCTCACCCAACGCGTTCCGGAGACCGATGCACCCGACGAGGTTGCCTCGCTCTCTCGCTCCTTCAACACGATGATCGGCCAGGTCGAGGAATCCTTCGGGGTGCGCGCCGCCTCCCAAGAGCGCATGCGCCAGTTCGTCGCGGACGCATCGCACGAGTTGCGCACGCCCCTCGCCACGGTCCGGGGGTATGCCGAGTTGTACCGTCAGGGGGCCGTGCCGGAGGTCCGCGTCCCCGAGACGATCGCGCGCATCGAAACCGAGGCCGCGCGGATGACCAATCTCGTCGACGACCTACTGCTGCTGGCTCGGCTCGATGAGAAGCGCGCCACCGAGCGCACGCCGGTCGACCTCACGGTGGTGCTCGCCGAACAGGTCCAGGCCGCCCGAGTGCGCGATCCCGAACGACGAATCACCTTGCAGGGCAAAGTTTCTGGCGGCTTGACCGCGACCGTGATCGACGGCGAAGAGCCCGCCATGCATCAAGTCTTCGGCAACCTGCTGACCAATGCCATTCGGCATACGCCGGAAGGAACGCCCATCGATGTCGTCCTCGGGGGCGCCGACGGAATCGCCGTTGTCGAGGTCCGCGACCATGGCCCCGGCATCGACGAGGCCACCAAGACCCGCGTCTTCGAGCGCTTCTTCCGCGAGGACAAGGCGCGCTCGCGGGAGAGCGGCGGGACCGGACTCGGGCTGGCCATCGTGGCCGCGATCGTGGAGCGGCACGGTGGACGGGTGGGCATCAAACCGACGCCCGGAGGGGGCGCGACCTTCGTGGTCGAACTGCCGCTGCAGTCCGCCCTCACGGCTTGACAGCGAACTCCCAGCCTCGTCCCAGGACCGCCGGAGGTTGACGGCATTGACTAGCCGTTGTCACACCGAGAAGGAGCATCGATGAGCCAGCCGGGCAACACGACGGACACCCCCTCCCCCTCCCGTCCGTCTCCCATGTGGGCCGCAACCGATCGACCGGACACCGACGCCACGGCGCCCCTGTGGTTTGGTGACCGGGAGGCGACCCGCCCCGGCCCTGCTCCTGCTCCCCCCTCGGCGTGGCACACGCCTGAGCCTGCCTCGATTCCGCCGGTGCCCCCTCCCTCCCGGTCGCCGCGGACCCGACGCACCTGGCCGGGCCTGGTGGCTGTCTCACTGCTTTCGGCCGGACTGGCCAGTGGTGGGACCTATGCCGCCGTGCGGGCGGCGGATGACCAGGGGGCCAGTGCGGCCACCTCGTCATCCGCCGCCCAGCAAAGCCCTTCCGGGGCAACGACATCCGGCGCGCAGGAGATCCGTCAGGTCAACGCGAATGCCCCCGACTGGACCGCCACGGCCGCCGCGGCGACCCCGAGCGTCGTCGCGATCAGGGTCGAAGTCCAAGGTGGCGGGGCTCAGGGCTCCGGCGTGGTCATCGACGAGCAGGGCCACATCCTGACCAATAATCACGTCGTCGACGGCGCCGTCCAGGGCGGCCTCAAGGTCAGTCTCTCCGATGGCCGGACGTATGCCGCCACCATCGCCGGCACCGATCCGTCAACCGACCTCGCGGTCGTGACGATCACCAACCCGCCAAGCGATCTGAAACCCATCGCCATGGGCGACTCCGCGGCGCTGAAAGTCGGCGACCCGGTGATGGCCGTCGGCAACCCGCTCGGCTTGGCCAGCACCGTCACCACCGGCATCGTCAGCGCCCTCAACCGTCCGGTCACGACCGGCGACGAGCAGTCGCAGTTCGGGTCGAGTCAGAGTGAGCCGGTCTACACCAATGCCGTCCAGACCTCGGCCGCGATCAACCCCGGCAACTCCGGCGGCGCACTCGTCGACGCAAATGGTCGCCTCGTCGGCATCAACTCCTCGATTGCCAGCACCGGCTCCAGCGGCGGCAATATCGGGATTGGCTTCGCGATCCCGGTCAACGAGGCGAAGGTGATCGCCGACCAGCTCATCAGCACCGGCTCGGCCCAACACGCCTACCTCGGCGTGAAGTTGCAGGATGGCGAGGGCAAGGATGGCACGGCGACCCGTTCAGGTGCGCTCATCGCGTCCGTCTCCCCCAACACTCCGGCGGCGAATGCCGGTCTGCAGCAAGGGGATATCGTGATCGGCATCAAGGGTGTCGGTGTCGAGTCAATGGACTCACTCATCGCGCACATCCGCGCCGAGAAGGTCGGCAGCACCGTCCCGCTGACCGTGCTGCGCAACGGCTCGACGACCGAACTCTCCGTCACGCTCGCCGCCCGACCACAATCGTGAGCACCAGCGGCCGCGCCCTTGGCGGGGCGCGGCCGATCTGGCACAGTGGCTCCTTGTGCCCGAACCAGAATTGATCCACGAGCGGGCCCACCTCCAACGTGCGCGAGTTGCCCTGTCTCGGATGCGCGAGCGCACCGAGGCCCTCGACGTCAACGCCGCCGATCCCATCGCCGCGGCCTATCTCGCCCGCGCCTTGTATTACCGCGTCGAGTCCCTCAAGGACGACCCAGGAACGGCTCTCTTCTTCGGTCGGTTGACGATGACCGATGGCGCGACCTGGCATATCGGTCGCCGACATGTCAGCGACGATCACGGCGACCCCCTCGTCATCGACTGGCGCGCCGAGATCTCCGGTGCCTTCTATCGCGCGACGCGCGCGCACCCGATGGCTGTGGCGCTGCGGCGTCGGTTCGGGATCGCCGGGGGCGAGATCACGGCATACGAGGACGAGCACCTCACCGACACCCACGAAACCGACTCTCGCAGTGGCATTCTCGCGGCCGAGATTGAGCGACCGCGGGTCGGTCCGATGCGCGATATCGTCGCGACGATCCAGCCGGAGCAGGACGAGATCGTGCGAGCCGACGCCGACACGACGGTCTGCGTGCAAGGCGCCCCCGGCACCGGCAAGACGGCCGTTGGGCTGCACCGGGCGGCGTGGCTGCTCTATGCCCACCGCGACCGGCTCTCCCGGCAGGGCGTGCTTGTCGTCGGGCCCAACCGCGCCTTCCTCGACCACATCGGTTCGGTCTTGCCCGCCCTGGGTGAGGTGCGGGTCGGACATACGACGATCGCGGAGATGTTCGCGACCCGTCCGGTGCGCGGAACGGATAGTGCCGACGTCGCCCGGCTCAAAGGCGATGGCCGAATGGCGGAGGTCTTGCGGCGAGCCGTTTGGTATCACGTGCGGGCGCCGTCTGAGGCGCTCGTGGTGCCGCGTGGGTCGCGCAAGTGGCGCGTCCCCGCATACGAGGTCGCGGACTTCGTCGATGAATTGCGTTCTCGCGGAGCGCGATACCACGCGGCGCGGGGAATGTTGCCGCAACGGCTCGCGCACGCGGTGCTGCTGCAGATGGAGCGCGCGGGCGATGCGCCGGACGATCGGGTGCACGATGCCGTCGCCCGGAGCGCGCCGGTCAAGGCGTATGCCGTGGCGCACTGGCCGAGCCTGGACCCTGCGAAACTGTTGCACCGCCTGCTCAGTGATGCGGATTTCCTCGCGGAGTGCGCCGGGGAGTTGCTGACGCCGCAGGAGCAGTCGCTGCTGCTGTGGGCGGCGCCGCCCAAGTCGCCCGGCTCAGCCAAGTGGTCGGTCGCGGATCTGGTCCTGCTCGACGAGCTGACGGATCTTCTTGATCGGACCCCGAGCCTCGGGCACGTCATCCTCGACGAAGCACAAGACCTCTCGCCGATGCAATTGCGCGCGGTCGGGCGTCGCTGCTCCACCGGATCAGCAACCGTGTTGGGCGATATCGCGCAGGGCACAACCCCGTGGGCCACGAACACGTGGGAAGAGGCGCTGGAACACCTCGGCAAACCCGCGGCCCATGTCGAGATTCTCGACCGCGGCTTCCGCGTCCCCGCCTCGGTCATCTCGTATGCCGCCCGCCTCCTCCCACGCATCGCGCCGGGCCTCGGGGCGCCGGAGTCGGTGCGTGACAATCCCGGCCGGCTCGACATTCACCACGACGCCGCGGACGTGGATCGCGTTGTGGCACTGACGATCTCGTCAGCGGCGGTGGCCGGATCGGTCGGGATCATCGTCGCCGACAGCCGCGTCGAGACGGTGAGCAAGGCCCTCACCGGAGCGGGGGTCGACCATGGCGTGCTCGGTGTCGATCACGGCGATGTGGACCATCAGATCGATGTCATTCCCGCATCGGTCGCCAAGGGCCTGGAGTTCGACCGGGTGATCGTGCTGGAACCTGCCGAGATCGTCGCCGCCGAGCCCGATGAGCGCACCGGCCTGCGCCGGCTTTATGTCGTGCTCACCCGCGCCGTCTCGGAACTCGACATCGTCCACAGTTCCCCGCTCCCGACGGAGCTGAACGTCGCCTGACCTCAGCGGACTCGGCGGCATATTGTCGGGCCATGCGCGCCCTCCAGTACGACCGCTTCGGCGGACCGCTCGCCGTGATCGAGGCACCCGAGCCGATCCTGGAAGCCGGCGGCGCGATCGTCGAGGTCACCAGGACGGGCTTGTGCCGCAGCGATTGGCACGGCTGGCAGGGCCACGACAGCGACACCGTGCTCCCCTGCATACCCGGGCATGAGTTCACCGGCGTTGTCCGCGCGGCTCCCGACCTGCCCGGGCTCGTGGGCGCCCGGGTGGTCGTGCCATTCGTCATGGCCTGCGGGCGCTGCCGGGATTGCGGCGCGGGTGCCGGGCAGGTCTGTCGTGCCCAGCGCCAACCGGGGTTCACCGACCCGGGCTCCTTCGCGGAGCGGGTCGCGGTCCCGAATGCCGCGGTCAATCTCGTGCCGCTGCCCGATTCCGTCCGTGATGACGCGGCCGCCGCGCTGGGCTGCCGGATGGCGACCTCGTGGCGCGCCCTCACCGCGGTGGCTGGGCTGCAGGCCGGGGAGCGGGTGCTGGTGCTCGGAGCGGGCGGGGTGGGTTTGGCGGCCATCCAGATCGCGCGGGCGATGGGCGCCGAGGTGACGGCGGCCGACATCTCAGCGGAAGCACTGCGGATCGCGGAAAGTCTTGGGGCAGAGCCGATTCAACTCACCGACGGGATGGGCGGCGAGGAGATTGCCGGGGTGGTGCGCGGGCGGCATACGGACGGGGTCGACATCAGCCTCGACGCGCTCGGAAGCCCGGAGCTGGCGGCAGCCGGCATCCTCGCCCTGCGGCGGCGGGGGCGGCATGTCCAGGTGGGCTTGCTCGCGGACGGCTGGGCCAGCTTGCCGGCCGGGCGGATCATCGCCCATGAACTCGCCGTGCTCGGGTCCCACGGAATGGCCGCCGGCGACTACCCGCCGCTGCTCGCCGCGGTCGCTGCGGGACGGTTGGACCCGGCGGGGCTGGTCACCGAAATCCTGACTTTGGCGCAGGCCGCCGAGGCGCTGCCGCACATGGCGCAGCCGGACGCGCCCCGCGGCGTCCGCCTCATCGACCCGCGCCTGTAGGCCCCACGCGGGAGTTGAGTAGCCGCACTCAGGCGCCGGGTGCGACCCCCGAGACACAGTGGGGCATGGCCGAGAAGACGCTGGATGCCGTTCGAGTGCTTGAGGCGGAATTCGCCGAGGCGATGAGCCGGATGTATGCCGTGGGCAATGGGCTGGCCGCCCTGCGCCAGCGGCTGCTGCTCGAGCAAGGCCAAGGGCCGGTCGCGGTCGCCGCTCCGCAGGGGGCAGCGGCGCCCGCGGCTGGTCCGATCCTTCCGCCGCCGATCGCACCGGCCCCGGCAGGGCATCTTGCGGCTGGCGCGGACCTGAGTAACGGACGGATTCCCGCCCAGGGCGGAAAAGCTGAGACAGGTGAGGCGCCCGTGGCGTGGTGGCAGCGCGAGGGGATGGTCGTGCGGCTGCTCGGGGTGGCCGGGGCGGGCGTGCTGTTGATCGGCGTCGCGCTGCTGCTCGCGTATGCCGTCCAGCATGGCTACCTCGGCCCAGTCGCCCGCGTCGCCGGGGCCGGCGTCTTGGCCGTGGGTCTGATCGGCGTCGCGCACCGGCTGCATCGTGATCCGGCGCGCGCGACCGGGGCGTGGGCAATCGCCTCCGCGGGATACGCAACCGCCTATCTCGACGTGCTCGCGATGACCCGGATCTACGACTGGCTGCCGGTCCCGGCCGGCCTGGCCCTGGCCGGCCTCGTCGCCGGCAGCGGTGTCCTCTTGGCTCGCGCTTGGGACAGCCAGTTCCTCGCGCTCGTGACGGTCGGCGGGGTCGCCGCTCTGGCGCCCGCGGTGAGCTCCCCCACCGATCCCGTAACGGCTGCCTTCCTGGTCATCCTGGCGATCGCGACCTTCCCCGCACACCTGGGCCGCAGCTGGCTCGCGCTGCACGTGCTGCGGGTCGCCCCGGCCGCCCTGGCCCTGATCGCCCTCGGCAGCCACGACCACCGCGAGGCCAGCCTCGCCATGGCCGTCGTCCTGGCCGCCGTCGACCTCGGGACGACCTTCCTCGCCGCCCACGGCAAGACCGCCAGCCGCCAGCCGATGCTCTTGCCGCCGGTGCTCGGCGTGAGTGCCCTGCCGGTGTTCGCCATCGCCGGTGCCGGGCTCGTCCCCTCGTGGCTCGTCGCGGCGGTCGCTGCCCTGGCCTATCTGATGGTCGCGCTCCTGACCCGCCGCGAGAGCCGCCCGGCCCTCCTCAAGGTCGCGCCTGCCGCCGGAATCCTCGGCATCGCCTTCGCCATCCAGGCCGCCGTCGTGGACACCGCGACGTCGTGGCAGTTGCCCGCCTTCACGGCGGTCGTGCTCGCCGTCGTCGCGGGCCTGCACCTGCCCGGCCGCCGGGAAAGCTGGCAGGTGATCGTCGCCGGTTTGCTCAGCTTCGCCGCCGTGGCCCTGACGGCGCCGATCACCGCTCACCTGACCGCGCGGGCGACCGCCACGACCTATGTCCACCTCCCGGAATTGCTCGCCGTCCTCGCCACCGGGCTCGCGCTGGCGCTGCTCCACGGCCCGGCGCAGGCATATGCCGCCGCCCAGGACCCCGACAGCCACCCGCACCGCAATCCGACCCGGCTCACGCTGCTCCTGGCCGTGCCCGCGCTGGTCGCCTTCGGGGCGGCAGTTGTCTGTGCCGGCGTGCTGGTCGGGCGCCGGTTCGCCACTCCCGCAAGCGGTTTCGTGACCGGCCAGGGACTGGCAACCCTGCTGATCGCGGGCGTCGCGGCATACCTGCTGATGCACGGCCTCTCGCGCTCGCGCGATGCCGCACTGGCCCTGCGCGCCGGGCTCGCCCTGGCGGGCTGCGCCGTCGCGAAGCTCCTCCTCTTCGACCTCGCCACCCTCGACGGCATCGTGCGGATCGTGGCCTTCCTCGGGGCCGGCTTGGCCCTGCTCGCCATGGGCACGGGGTATGCCCGAGCCCTCGACCGCGCCCGCCAGGCCCCCTAACGCGCACGGCGTAACAGGCCGCCGATCCTCCCACCCCAGGGCCCGGGCCAGGTTTGCGCCCGTGGGCCGGGATATTGCCTGGCCCGCCGAGGGGAAGTTGGCCCGCCACTGCAAAACCGGCCCGCGACAGAGCGAACGCCGGGCTCGCCCCTGCGCGAGCCCGGCCTTCCGCTGTTGGACTACTCGGCCGCGATGGCGTCGAGGATCTGCATCTTGGCCGCCCGCCGTCCCGGCCAGACCGAGGCGAACACGCCGACGATTCCGGCGAGGAGCAGGAAGCCGACCAACTGCAGCCACGGGATGCTCAGCGTGCTGAAGCCTTGGTCCGCGAGCGCCCGCTGGATGGCGATGCCGAAGGCCACGCCGAGCACGATGCCCAGGACGGCGCCGAGGATGGCGATGACGACCGACTCCAGGCGCAGCATGGAGCGCAGTTGCCGGCGCGAGAGACCAACCGCCCGCAGCAAGCCGATCTCACGCGTCCGCTCGATGACCGACAAGGCGAGGGTGTTGATGATGCCGAGGATCGCGATGATCACGGCGAGGCCAAGCAGCGCGTAGATGATCATCAGCATCTGGTTGATCGGCTTGGACTGCTCCTCGGCATAGCCCGCGATGTCCTTGACGCTGACCGTCGGCAGGTCGGCCACGATGGCGTCGAGGCCGGACGAGACGGCCGACAGATTCGCGCCCGGGCGCGTCAGGACGTAAACCTGGCCGTCACTCGCGGTGCCGCCATGGTCAGCCCAGGCCTGCAAGCTCATCACGACCTGGGCCGGCGCAGTGGCGGTCGGCGCGAAGGTGCCGGCGACCGTGGTCTCAAATGGCTTGCCCTGCAAGGTCATCGAGAGCTTGTCTCCCGACTTCAACCCGAGCTCCTTGGCCTTGTCGGTGTCCAGGAGGACTCCGCCCGTGGCGAGCTTGGCCAAGACGTCATCGTTGTGCTCGGCGTCGAGCGTCGACACCTTACCGAAGGACGCCGGATCGAGCGCTGCCACCCATTCGTCGCCCTCGTTGACCTTGCCCATTCCCCACCGCACGCGGGACACCGTCGCCACACCGTCGACCTTGGCAACCTGGTCACCGACGCTCGGGGAGAAGTCTTGGCCGATGGCGTTCGAGACGAGATAGTCGGCCTTGAAGTTGGCGTCGATCTCCTTCGCGATGCTCTGCTTGGTCGAGGCACCGAAGACGGCCATCATCGACACCAGCGTCACGCCGATCATCAGTGCAGAGGCGGTGGCCGCGGTTCGCCGCGGATTGCGCAGAGCGTTCTCCTCGGCCATGACACCGACGGTGCCGAAGGCCCGGCGATAGATCGCCCCGATCCCGGTGATCAGCGGTCGGCCCACCAACGGACTCGTCAGCGCCACGCCCAGCAGGACCCCCAGGATTCCGACGCCAATCCACGCCACCGGCTTAGGGATGCTGGTGAAAAGCCCCGCCCCCATCGCGGCTGCACCGACACCCGCCAGGACCGTTCCGGCGATGACCCGGCGGTGCATCGAGCCCTCGCTGAGGGTCACATCATCACGCATGGCGGCGACGGGCGGTATCTTGCCGGCCCGCCGGGCAGGCAGGTAGGCCGCGAACAGCGTGACAACCAGGCCCACGGCATACGCCGCAATCACGGTGCGAGGCGCGAAGACCAGGCTGGCGCCAGCGAGATCGAGACCGATGAAGCCGAAGAGCAGCTTGATACCGATAGCCAGGAGCACGCCGACGATCAGACCGATCGTGGAGCCAACAAGCCCGACTGCAAGGGCCTCCACGAGCACCGATCGGGTGACCTGGCGCCGCGTTGCGCCAATCGCGCGAAAGAGGGCGAGCTCGCGCATGCGCTGCGCGACGAGGATCGAGAAGGTGTTGACGATGATGAACGAGCCGACCACCAGCGCGATGGCCGCAAAGATCAGCAGGAAGTAGGTGATGAACTTCATCGACTCCTGGATCTGACTCTGCGCCTGCTCGGCAGCCTTGGCCCCGGTGACGGCGTCGAGACCTTCGGGCAGCAAGGGCGCCACGGCGGCCTGCAGTTGATCCTGCGACGTGCCGTCGGCTCGGGTGACCCAGATGTCGTTGAACTCATCGCGGCCCTGCAGATAAAGCTGCTGTGCCTGCGGGGTGGTCCAGACGACCACGCTGGCACCCACGAGGGAACCGGAGGACTCCATGATCCCGGTCAGTTTCGGTGACAACTGGGCCTGCGCCCCGGCCGTGACGACCCGGACGGTGTCGCCGACGGCATACCCACCGGTTTTGGCCGTGCGCGCGTCGAGCGCGATCTGACCATCGGCGCTCGGCCAGGCACCGTGCGTGAGGGTGAACATCGAATTGCCATTGGCGGCAGGGCCGTCGGTGAAGTTCACGCCGAGACCCGGCGCGCCGGTGCCGCCGATCAACTTGCCCTGCTTGGAGATCACGAAGGTGGAATAGTCCGTGACATTGCCGTCGGCCCGGGCGGCGCCGGGGGCTTTGGCGAGGGTCTCGACCAAAGACCCAGGGATGGTTTGGGTGCCGCCCATCGTGACCTCGGAGCCCGCGGGCCGAACCACGACATCACCGACGCTGGAACTCATGATCCCGTCGAATGATTTGCTGAGGGTGTCGGTGAAGACGAAGGAACCGGAAACAAAGGCGACGCCGAGGATGACGGCGATGGCGCTCATCAGCAAGCGAAGCTTACGTCCGAGCACCGATTTAAGACTGGCGCTCAACATGATTCGTCAGACTCCCTTGGCCGAGTCCAGGCCCGCCATGCGCTCCAGCACCCGCTCAGCCGTGGGCTCGCGCATCTCATCGACGACCCGGCCGTCGGCGAGGAAGAGCACCCGGTCGGTGTAGCTCGCGGCGACCGGGTCGTGAGTGACCATGACGATCGTCTGGCCGAACTCGGCGACGGAACGGCGTAGGAAGTCCAAGACTTCGCGGCTGGCCCGAGAGTCCAGATTGCCGGTCGGCTCGTCGGCGAAGATGATCTCGGGACGACTGACCAGTGCCCTGGCACACGCGACGCGCTGCATCTGGCCGCCGGACAGTTCGCTCGGCCGGTGACCGAGTCGCTCGGAGAGCCCGACCGTCTCGACAACCTGGTCGAACCAGGCGGGGTCCGGCTTGCGTCCGGCGATCGAGAGCGGCAGCAGGATGTTCTCCTTCGCTGTCAGCGTCGGGATCAGATTGAAGGCCTGGAAGATGAAGCCGATCTTGTCGCGCCGCAGCGCCGTCAACTCCTTCTCCTTCAGACTCGTGAGTTCCGTTTCGCCGATGAAGACTCGGCCGTCGGAGACGGCATCGAGGCCTGCGGCGCAATGCATCAACGTCGACTTCCCGGAGCCGGACGGACCCATGATCGCCGTGAACTCGTGAGCGAAAAGCTCCACCGAGACGGTGTCGAGGGCGATGACCTGCGCATCCCCCGTGCCATAGACCTTGGACAATTGTTGGGTGCGGGCGGCGACGATCTGATTGTCGGCGCGGACCAACTGGGCAACCCCTGCTATTTCGACCATGTTCCGAACTTAACCGGGCACCGTCGGGCTCGCGCTGGGGTTCGGCCCGCAGCCGACCCTGGGTCACCCCCGAAATCGCCTGAGACTGCTGGTACCACTAACTTGACAGTGTAAAGATTGCGCTGGCGAGGCCGCCGGTCGGAGAATCGTCACATGGACCCCGATGAGCGCCTGTCGTCCTTCGGTCGGGCCGTTCAGATCTTGACCAACCGTCCAAGTGATCACGATTTGGTTGCGGACATGGTGTCCGGCCTGCTCAGCCGCTGGTCCGACCCTCGACGCGGCTACCACGAGGTGCGCCATCTCGACGAAGTCCGCGCGGTGATCGCCACCCTCGCTGACTCTCACGACCCACGGGCTTGGGCGCACGCCGAACTCGCCGCGTGGTACCACGATGCGATTTACGACCCGGCGCGGCCGGATAACGAGGCCGCCTCGGCCGACCTGGCCCGGGACGAGCTGTCTCGGATCGGCATACCCGAGGAGGAGGTGGCCGCGATCTGTGCGCTGATCCTGGAGACGGTCGACCATGAGCTCCCGCCGGCCGGCACGGCCAGCGCGTGGCTGCACGATTCAGACCTGTGGATCCTGTCGGCTCCCGCGGAGCGCTTCGACGACTACTGCCGGGCGGTGCGGGCGGAGTATGCCGAGGTGCCCGACGAGATCTATGCCCGGGAGCGCTCGCACATCCTGCGCACGTTCGCGGACCGGCCGCGGATCTATGCCGAGCCAAGGGCGTATGCCGAGTGGGAGCCCGCCGCCCGCGCGAACCTCGCACGTGAGCTCAGGCGGCTAGGGTCACGCTGACGTGACGACCGTTTCCGCCATCGGGAACCACCACGAATCAGCTACTGCGGCAAGGAAATCGGCGCTGGACATCCAGCGCGATGGCTCACCGTCCGGGCCATTGAGTGTGGGACGGTCTAGGGTGATGTCGGCACGATAGACCGCCAGGAAGCGGCCGTCCCCGATCGGCCAGGTCGTGTCCGCGAGGGGATAGAAGCGCTCGTAGCCGACCTGGCGCAAGACGCCCGCCGGGAGCGCAATCCCGCTCTCCTCCAAGCATTCTCGAATGGCTGTCTGCTCGGGACTCTCGCCCGACTCGCGCCAGCCACCGGGGGCGCTCCATTCCTGGCGGCGGGGCGACCATACGGCCAGCCAGTGCCCTGAGCGCTCGCGCACGTAAACGGTCGCGGCGAAGGTCGCTGTGTCGGGCGTCGGAAGGGCGCTGCGAACCAGGTCGATATCGGCGCGCGAGTTGTCAGGAAAGCCGACCCCGAGGACGCGCGCAATTCCTTTCTCGCCCTTGCGTTTCCTCAGCCGGAGTCCCGAATCCTGAAGCATGCGAACGATATTCGACGGCGAAGTTTCGTGGGCCCCGAGCGCAACGGCCTGGGAGTAGCGCTCCTGCGGAATGTCGTAGTGATCGCCTTCAAATCCACGCCGGGGCAATCCGGCGCGCTCGGCGAAGGCGTGCAACTCCTCGATCGCGGTGTCGGAGATCAGGTGGGACCACAGGCGGCCGTGGGCTGGCCACGCCGGCGGGTCGATCCAAATGGTCACAGCCCATGCTCCCAAGAAAAGGTTACCAACGGCGCACAACCGAACCCGCAGAGTCGGCGTCTGTAGGAGCAATCGGCCCGATCGGGTCGGCCCCCCAGAGCAGAGGAAAAGCCATGCGCCGCAACGCCATTATTGCCACCGTCACCTCCGCCGCCGCGCTCACGGCCTTCGGCGCCAGCACTGCCGGTGCCGCCCCGGCGCCGTCTGCCGCCCCCGCCGCTTTCACCTGCAGCCAACTCGGCACCCCGCCCTCCGACGCCCGGCTGTATGTCGACCGGATGCTCGCCGCGTGGGGTTACGGTCAGCGCGCGCAGGTCGGCTGCTATGCCGTAGACCCGGCCGTTCAGTTCGCTTTCGCGGAGCGTGGCAAGAATGTCGGCAGCTGGGTTTTCGTCTCCAAGACCCGCATTCATGACTATCACGTCGATGTCGTGACCTACCGCGGCGGCGACGGGGCCACGATGGTGGCGCACGGCGCGACCACTTTCGGCGCCAACTGAACCACCCGGCATACAACAAACCGGCCCGGACACCGTGATGGTGTCCGGGCCGGCTTGTATTAGCCCTTGGCTAGTGGGGTGACTCAGAAGCCCATGCCGCCCATGTCGTCGCCGCCACCGGGCATGGCCGGAGCGGCCTTCTCCGGCTTGTCGGCGATAACGGCCTCGGTGGTGAGGAAGAGCGCCGCGATGGAAGCGGCATTCTGCAGCGCGCTGCGGGTCACCTTGGCGGGGTCGATGATGCCGGAGGCGATCATGTCGACATACTCACCGGAGGCGGCGTTGAGGCCTTCACCGGCGGGCAGGTGGCGCACCTTCTCCGCCACGACACCGCCCTCGAGGCCGGCGTTGATGGCGATCTGCTTCAGCGGAGCCTCGGACGCGACCTTGACGATATTGGCACCGGTGGCCTCGTCACCCTCCAGGGAGAGCTTCTCGAAGGCGGTCTTGGTCGCCTGCAGCAGCGCGACGCCACCACCGGCGACGATGCCCTCTTCGACGGCGGCCTTCGCATTGCGGACGGCGTCCTCGATGCGGTGCTTGCGCTCCTTCAGCTCAACCTCGGTGGCCGCGCCCGCCTTGATGACGGCGACGCCGCCGGCGAGCTTGGCGAGGCGCTCCTGGAGCTTCTCGCGGTCGTAGTCGGAGTCCGACTTCTCGATCTCGGCGCGGATCTGGGAGACCCGGCCGGCGAGCTGATCCGCGTCGCCGGCGCCTTCGACGATGGTCGTCTCATCCTTGCTGACAATGACCTTGCGCGCGCGGCCCATCAGGTCGAGGTCCGCGGAGTCGAGTTTGAGGCCGACTTCCTCGGAGATGACCTGGCCACCGGTGAGGATGGCGATATCGGCGAGCATGGCCTTGCGGCGGTCACCGAAGCCGGGGGCCTTGACGGCCACGGACTTGAAGGTGCCGCGGATCTTGTTGACGACCAGCGTGGACAGGGCCTCGCCGTCGACATCCTCGGCGATGATCAGCAGCGGCTTGCCGGACTGCATGACCTTCTCCAGCAGCGGGAGCAGGTCCTTGATCGAGGAGATCTTGGAGTTGGCGATGAGGATGTAGGGGTCCTCGAGGACGGCCTCCATGGCCTCCGGGTCGGTGACGAAGTAGCCGGAGATGTAGCCCTTGTCGAAGCGCATGCCCTCGGTGAGCTCAAGCTCGAGGCCGAAGGTGTTGGACTCCTCGACGGTGATGACACCTTCCTTGCCGACCTTGTCCATGGCCTCGGCGATCATCTCGCCGATCTGGGAGTCGGCCGCGGAGATCGAGGCGGTGGCCGCGATCTGCTCCTTGGTCTCGATCTCCTTGGCCATGGCGAGCAGCTCGGTGGCGACCGCGTCGGTGGCCTTCTCGATGCCGCGCTTGAGGGCCATCGGGTTGGCGCCGGCCGCGACATTGCGCAGGCCCTCGCGGACCATGGCCTGGGCCAGGACGGTGGCCGTCGTCGTGCCGTCACCGGCGACGTCGTCGGTCTTCTTGGCGACCTCCTTGACCAGCTCGGCGCCGATCTTCTCGTAGGGGTCGTCGAGCTCGATCTCCTTGGCGATGGACACACCGTCGTTGGTGATCGTGGGGGCGCCCCACTTCTTCTCCAGCACGACATTGCGGCCCTTCGGGCCCAGGGTGACCTTCACCGCGTCGGCGAGGGTGTTCATGCCCCGCTCGAGTCCACGGCGAGCCTCTTCATCGAAAGCGATGATCTTGGCCATTCGGGTGGTTCCTCCACACGATTGCGTTGGTGGTGACCACGAGGTGCCCGCGACGGACGGCCCGGTATGCCGCGGCTCACGTCACCGCGACCTGCCGGACCTCACCTACGAGGTCAGGGATTATCACTCTCGGCATGAGAGTGCTAACGCCATTATTGGCACTCTCATGCCGAGAGTGCAAACGCGCGCCGCGCAGTCTCCGGGTCGTCAGCGCGGTGCTGGCACGGCCCGCAGCCGGCGTTGCCTGACTCCGTTGTTCGGTCATGACTCGCGCGTTTGGTCGTGAGTCCGCCATCCCGCGGGGGGACCGACGACGGATCTGTGGGGTTAGGTCCGACTGTCGGAGTGACGACTTCGAGGCGAGATCGGAGGCGAAGGTTGGGTCCGAATCGGCGCCCCAACATGAACACCGGGTGAACAAGCGTGATCCAGTTGGTGAAGACTCGGTGGCCTGTGCACACTGTGCATCGTGGACGCTGCGAACGTCATCCTCGTGCTCGTCATTTGCACGGCACTCGCCTTCGATTTCACCAATGGATTCCACGACACCGCCAATGCCATGGCTGCCTCCATCTCGACGGGGGCACTGAAGCCGAAGGCCGCGGTTGCCCTGGCGGCCATCCTGAATCTCGTCGGTGCCTTCCTCTCGGTTGAAGTCGCCCTCACGGTGTCGAATGCTGTCGTCAAGCTCCAGGACAAGTCGGGCGCCCCCATCCCGGCAACCCTCGTCGACGATGGCAACAAACTCTTGCTCGTCGTCCTGTGCGGACTGATCGGCGGCATTGTCTGGAACCTCTTCACCTGGTTGCTCGGGCTGCCGTCTTCGTCCTCCCACGCCCTGCTCGGCGGCTTGACCGGCGCCGCGGCGGCCGGCTTCGGTCTGTCCGGGGTGAAGTGGACCGGCGATGGCACCAAGCTCGATGGCGTCGTCGGCAAAGTGCTGATCCCGAGCTTCATCTCGCCGGTCATCGCCATGGCAGTGGCCTTTGTGGGCTGTTGGGTCGTGCACCGGGTGACCCGCAGCGTCATGGACAAGCTGGCCGAACGCTATTTCCGGTGGGGGCAGATCGGCAGCGCCTCCCTGGTGTCCTTGGCCCACGGCACCAATGACGCCCAGAAGACCATGGGTGTCATGACGCTTGCACTGATCGCCAGCGGGCACTGGACAGACACGCACTCGGTGCCACTGTGGGTCAAGGTCAGCGCCGCGAGCGCCATTGCGTTGGGCACCTACCTCGGCGGCTGGCGGATCATCCGCACCTTGGGCAAGGGCTTGGTGGACATCACCCCGCGCCAGGGTGAGGTGTGTCTGAGTTAATTCGGCATCCGGGCTGATCAATAGCCATCAGCGTTGGTGTCGTGCTC
>NZ_BAAAPO010000035.1:0-814 GCF_039531185.1 Nostocoides veronense | reverse complement strand
TCGTCGCCGTACAGGTCGGCCCAGTAGTGCGTGGCCTGGGCGGTCGCACGAGCGATCCGCTGGTCGGCTTCAGCCATGTCGTGCAGGTGCTCGGCCACTTCCCAGGCCAGGGCGTCCAGGTCCAGGTGCCCCTGCCAGAACTCCGTCCAGGCGCGGGCGGCGGCACGGATCGCTTCGACTCGGGCGGGCACGTCCGGCACCCCTCGGGTGTGGGCTGCGACGACACCGGTGAGGGTGGAGCGGCGGGCGCTGCCCAGGGCGCGCAGGTCGGGCCAGCGGGTCAGGACCGCGACCGCGGTCGGCTGGGAGCCGGCGAACGCGGACCACACATCGGGAAATGCCCACCGCGCCAACGAGATCAACCGACGGCGGGCACGGTTGCCGTCGACGACGAGCTTCCCGCGGCGGGTCACCGCCCGACGCAGCGCCAGCTGCGGCGGTGTCAGTGGACGCATCGGAGACAGCGTGAAGACCTCCCCGGCGGTGGCCAGCACATCGGCGTCGATGACGTCGGACTTGTCCTTGCCGATGATCGCCCCGCGCAGCCGGGCCGCGTGCCGGGCCCCGAGCAGCGACAGGTCCCCGCCGGAGCGGCGCATCGCGATCGAGAGCGCGAGCCACGTCATCGACGTCGGCTCCGCAACGGCGACCACGCCGGGATAGGCGCTCAACCGTCCGATGAGCATGTCGAGGCCGGCCAGGGTCGGCGGCGTGGTGAACCGGGACAGGCGCACCTGCCCGTCCGGCAAGATCTCCCGGACGCACACGTGATGGTTGGCCACCACCGCGGCGTCGATGCCGACCTGCACCCGCA
>NZ_BAAAPO010000034.1:22232-35343 GCF_039531185.1 Nostocoides veronense | reverse complement strand
CTGCTCGCCTCCTCAGCCCGAGACGACGATCAACCCCACGCCATCAGCCCATCGGTGGATCGAGGCTAAGGGCTGGACGTGCCGAGGGACTGATCGGAACCGTCACCCACGTGCCAGAGTGTGGTGGCATGACTCCATCCGCCGAGGTCCCCACGGCCAGCACAGCTGACGCCCCATCGACCTAGCCGAGCGATTCTCCCGGTTCACCGAACAGTGGGCGCCACGGCGCATCGCGACCGTCAACGACTATGACGTGCGCATCGCCAAGGTCCAGGGCGATTCGTCTGGCACAGCCACCCCGACACCGACGAGTTCTTCCTCGTCGTGGACGGACAGCTCACGATCCACCTGCGCGAGCCGGGAAGCTCCGACACACAAAGATCCGTCACGCTGAGTGCCGGCCAGTTGTATGTCGTCCCGCGGGGCGTTGAGCACTGCCCAACGGCCGACGACGAAGCATCGATTCTCATGTTCGAGCCGTCACTCACCCCCAACACCGGCGATGCCGGCGGCGAGCGCACCAAGGAGCCCCAAGACCTCGCGTGAGGATTAGACGCGCGTCGGATCGTCGTCCAGCGCGGCGGGGTCTTTTCCACCCGGGATAAATCGGTCGAAGGCACACCGGTCGGGCCCGTAGCCTGGTTGGTCGCCATGAAGTCCAGCATTCTCGCGCCCCCGGCGCCGCCGACCAGCACACCAGGAGCTTTCCTGCTGTGGGGCGCGCGGCTGCAGTGGCGAACCCTGGTGTGGGGCTTGGTTTTCGGGGTCATCTGGATGACAGCCATCGCCCTTGTTCCGTGGGCCATCGGCCGCGGCATCGACGGCGGGATCGTGCACGATGACGGCAGCGCCCTGATCCGGTGGTCGCTGGTCCTCGCAGGGCTAGCCGTCCTCGTCGGCGGCGGCGGCGCCGCGCGGCACTGGTTCGCCGTCGAGAACTGGCTTTCCGGCGCCTTCCGCACGATCGTCGTGGCCGATGAGGCCGTCACCTCCCGCGGTCAGGAAATCGCCCGCGTGCTGCCGACCGGCGATGTCGTCAGTGTGGCCTCCAATGACATGGAGAAGATCGGCGGGGTCTACGACGTGACGGCGCGCTTCTCCGGCGCGATTGTGTCGTATGTCGTCGTCGCCGTCCTCCTGCTGCGCCAGTCGGTCGTGACCGGCCTGGTCGTCCTCATCGGTTCTCCGGTCCTGCTCGCCCTGCTCTCGCTAATCATCAAACCGCTCCAAGCACGACAGGCAGCCCAGCGCGAGGAGGCCGGCCGGCTCACAACACTCGGCACCGACACCGTCGCGGGTCTGCGGATCCTGCGCGGGATCGGCGGCGAGGACGAGTTCGTCGGCCGGTATGCCGCCCAGAGCCAGCGCGTCCGCCTCGCCGGGGTGCGGGTGGCCGGCTATCAGGCCGCGCTGGACGCCAGCCAAACCCTGCTTCCCGGGCTCTTCGTCGTCCTGGTCGTCTGGATCGGCGCGCGCTCGGTGATCTCCGGCGACCTGACGCCCGGCGAGTTGGTCGCGTTCTATGGCTATGCGACCTTCATGAGCTTCCCGCTGCGCACGGTCACCGAGATGGTGGATAAGTTCATTCGCTTCCGGGTTGCGGCGGGCAAGGTCCAGGGCTTGCTGCGCGTCGAGAGTGATCACCTGCCTCAACCTGCGGGTACGCCCTTCCCTGACGGCGCAGACCTCGTTGACCCCGACTCCGGCGCGCGTATGCCAGGTGGCCGGCTCACCGCGATCGTCTCGGCCAATCCGGAGGACTCGGCGGCGCTCGCGGGACGCCTGGGACGTCTTGGCGCCGACTCGGCGGTCACGTTGGGCGCAATCCCGTTGGCGGACATGCCGATTGAGCAAATCCGGGCGCACGTGCTCGTCAACGATCCGGACAGTCGGCTCTTCCATGGCAGCGTTCGCGAGCAGCTGTCGGCGGGCCGCTCGATCCCGGACACCCGACTGGTCGAGGCCGTCGACGCGGCCTGGGCCCGCGATGTCCTTCTGGCTCAGGCGGCGGGACTCGACGGCATCGTCGAAGAGAAGGGCCGCGGCTATTCCGGCGGTCAGCGCCAACGGCTCGGCCTGGCCCGGGCCTTGGTGATCAATCCGCCCGTGCTCATCCTGATCGAGCCGACGAGCGCGGTGGACGCGCACACCGAGGCCCGAATCGGCGCCTCGATCGCGCAGGAGCGGCAGGGCCGCACCACCGTGATCGCCACGGTGAGCCCGCTCTTGCTCACCCACACCGACCATGTCGTGCTGCTCGTGGACGGCCAAGCCGTCGCCGCGGGCCGGCACGCCGACCTCGTGCGCGAGCACGCGGCATACCGATCGATCGTCCTGCGAGGAGGTGACGACGAATGACCACGACAACGAACCCCACGACACAGGCAACACCGGGGCGCGGCACGCGGAAGCGGACGCCTCGGCATACGAAACCCACTGCCGCGCAGACGGATCCCTTCCAGCGCTCGCTGCCGGTGGCGGAGCCGAAGCAGGTGCTATCGCATGCTCGCATGGTGTTGCGCCACCACCGCGGTGAGTTGGGGTCGGTCATCGGCCTGCACGCTCTCGCGGCCGTCGCGGGGCTCGCTCTGCCCTATCTGATCGGGCGGCTGATCGACCATCTGATGGCCGGCGCGACGGCGGGCGAGGTGGATCGCTTCGTCCTGATCCTGCTCGCGGCGGTCCTGGCCCAGACGGCGCTGATGTGGCTGGCGCGGCGGGCGGCCTTCATCTTCGGCGAGAGCGTCTTCGCCGACCTGCGCGAGCGCTTCATCGACCGGGCGACGCGGCTGCCGCTGCCGGTGCTGGAACGGGCCGGCACGGGCGATCTCGTCGCGCGGACGACCAATGACATCGAAGCCCTGTCCTGGGCCGCGCGCTTCGGCCTGCCGGCGATCTTCGTCGCGCTCGTGACAGTGGTGATCACCCTCGGCGCCTCGGTCGTCGTCTCGCCGCTCGGGACCCTCGCCGTGCTCGCCATGGTCCCCTTCGCGCTGCCCGCCACGACGTGGTACCTGCGGCGCGCTCGCGCCGGCTACTTGTGGGAACGCGCGATGTGGGCGCAGCTGAACGGCGTCGTCGCCGAGAATGCCGACGCGGCCCGGACCATCGATGCGCTGGGCCTCGGCCGGGTGCGGCACGAGCGGCTCACCGGGTCGGTGCGCGCGACCTATCGCGCGGAGGGCTATACCCGCTGGTTGCGGATGTGGTGGTTCGCCCCGACCGAGTTCTCGTATGTCGTGCAGGTCGCCGTCGCGCTGTTGTGGTGTGGCTGGCTGGTGCATGACGGCTCACTCACGGTCGGCGGCGCGACAACGGTGATCCTCTATCTGCGGCAGCTGATCGACCCGCTGGACGAGCTGATGAGTTGGCTAGACGAGATCCAAGTTGCGGCGACCTCGCTGGCGCGAATCATCGGCGTGGAGGAGGTGCCGGACGATCGGCAACCCAGCGGCGCCATACCGGAGGGTGACCGCCTGGTCGCGCGCGACGTGCATTTCGCCTATCGCGCCGATAACCCTGTGCTGCATGGGGTTTCGTTGGACCTGCACCCCGGCGAACGCCTGGCGATTGTCGGCCCCTCAGGGGCCGGCAAGTCAACCCTTGGTCGGCTCATCGCGGGGATCGATGCGCCGACAGCGGGCGCCGTCACCGTCGGTGGCGTGCCGCTGATGGAGCTGACGATGGACACCTTGCGCGGCGAAGTCGCGCTGGTGACCCAGGAGCATCACGTCTTCGTCGGCACGCTGCGGGACAACCTGTTGCTCGCGCGGCCGGATGCCGACGACGCCGCATTGCGCTCGGCCTTGGAGTCCGTCGATGCGTGGGATTGGGCGTCGCGCCTGCCGGACGGCCTGGCGACCCAGGTCGGCTCGGGCGGGCACGATCTGACGCACCCGCAGAGCCAACAACTGGCACTGGCCCGGCTGGTCCTCGCCGATCCGCATACGCTCGTGCTCGACGAGGCGACCTCGCTGCTCGACCCCCGCGCGGCGCGGCACCTGGAGCGCTCGCTGGCGCGGGTCGTCGAGGGCCGGACGGTCGTCGCGATCGCGCACCGACTGCATACCGCCCACGACGCCGACCGCGTCGCCGTGGTCGAGGACGGCCGGATCAGCGAACTCGGCTCGCATGACGAGCTTCTTGCCGCCGATGGGCCGTATGCCGCCCTGTGGCACTCCTGGCGGGCCGAGTAGCCGGCGCGTGGGAGAGAACATGGACATACGCAACGGAAATGATCCGTTGCGTATGTCCAGGTTGTGGCAATGGGCGGGAATCTGGCAGCTCAGCCCTGCGGCGGACGTTTGTCGGGCTCACCGGCGTTGGGCCAGAAGGAGAGGGCCCGCTCGGCCTGAGCGGTGATCGTCAGGGACGGGTTGACGCCGAGGTTGGCCGAGATCGTTGACCCGTCGGTGATGTGCAGCGTGGGGTAGCCCCAGACGCGGTGGTACTGATCCACCACGCCCGTTCCCGGCGAGTCCCCGATCACCGCGCCGCCGAGGAAGTGCGCGGTCATCGGGAAGCCGAAGATCTCGGCCCAGTTCCCGCCCGGGATGCCGCGCGCCCCCAACCGTCGGCCCATCGCCTCGGCGATCGCCCGTGCTCCGGCGTGCCCTGCCGGGATCCATGCCGGGTTCGGCTCGCCGTGCCCTTGGCGGCTGGTGAGGGTATGACCGCCGAGTCGCCGCTTGCGCCCGGAGACCGTCAGCGAGTTGTCGCGCGTCTGCATGACGAGCGCGATCATCGAGCGCTGCGACCATTTGCGATTGTCCAGCGCCATCAGCTGGCGCGGCTCGCGAACCACCGTGCGCACGAACTCCACGAGCCGTGGGCGGCCCGAATCCCCCGGCACGAGAACGCTTTTCAGCAGCCCCATCGAGTTCGACCCAGCGCCATAGCGCACATTCTCGATGTGCGTCTCGGGGTCGGGATGGAACGAGGAAGTGATCGCGACGCCCCGGCTGAGGTCCTCACCAGCCGGCACTTTCGGCACCTGGGCGCCTAGCAACGCTTCGGAGTTGGTGCGCGTCAACTCCCCGAGTCGCGGCGACAGCGCCGGGAGTATGCCGCGGTCTCGCATCTCGTGCAGCAACTGCTGGGTGCCCCACGTCCCGGCGGCCAGGACGACCTGATCGGCGGAGAAGACCTGGCGATCCCGCCGAACCCAGGCACCCGATCGCTGCGTCACGACCTGCCAGCGGCCACTCGGCATACCCGGCGGCCGCAACTCCACCACTGTCCGCAGCGGCTCGATCCGCACTCCGCGCTTCTCGGCAAGCGCGAGGTAGTTCTTCATCAGGGTGTTCTTGGCGCCGACCCGGCAGCCCACCATGCAATTGCCGCACTCGGTGCACCCGGTGCGCGCGGGCCCCTCCCCGCCGAAATAGGGATCGGCCACCCGCTCCCCCGGTGGGCCGAAGAAGACACCGACCGGCGTCTTGCGATAGCTCTCCCCCACCCCCATCGCCTGCGCCGCATCGCGCATCGCGTCGTCCACGGGGCTCTGGCACGGGTTCGTCACCACGCCAAGCATCCGCGAGGCGGTGGCATAGTGCGGCGCGAGCTCGCTCTCCCAGTCGGCGATCGAAGCCCACTGCCGGTCCTGGAAGAAGGCCTTCGGCGGGACATAGAGGGTGTTGGCGTAGTTCAGCGAACCGCCCCCGACGCCCGCCCCGGCCAGGATCAGCACATCGGGCAGTTTGTGGATGCGCTGGATGCCGAAGCAGCCCAGCTTCGGTGCCCACAGATAGCGCCGCGCATCCCAATTGGTTTTCGCGAAATCCTCGTCCTCGAAGCGCGCCCCGGCCTCCAGGACCAGCACGCGGTAGCCCTTCTCCGCAGCCCGGAGCGCGGCGACCGAGCCGCCGAAGCCGGAGCCGATGACGACAACATCCCAGTGCCCGGGCGTCGCGGCGCTCACTGCCAGCCGACCGCCTTCAGCACGCGCAGCGAGGTCGTCAACGCGGCGGCGAAGCGTCGGTCGTCGAGCCCGAAGGCCGGCGCGATCGGAACCAGCCGCTGCGCGGTGACATTCTGGCTCTCGGTGAAGCGCAGGATGCCCTCTTCGCCGTGTCGACGCCCGATGCCGCTGGCCTTCATGCCCCCCATCGGCGCGGCGACGCTGCCCCAGGCGGCGGCATACCCCTCGTTGATATTGACGGTCCCCGTGCGGATCGCGCCGGCGATTCGCCGGCCGCGGGAGATATCGCGGGTCCAGACCGAGGCGTTTAGGCCGTATGCCGTGTCGTTGGCCAGCGCGATGGCCTCCTCGTCGCTGGCCACCCGGTAGATCGCGACGACGGGGCCGAAGGTCTCCTCGTCGCGGCAGGTCATCGCGGCCGTCACATCGGCGAGCACCGTGGCTTCATAGGCGAAGGGCGCGATGTCTGGCCGGGCGCGACCTCCGGCAAGCACGGTCGCGCCCTTGGCGACGGCATCGGCGACATGCGCACCGACCCGATCGAGTTGGTCGGCGCTGATCAACGAACCGAGGTCATAGCCCCACGTCAGGTTCGAGCCCATGCGCAAAGCCGTTGTGGCAGCGACGAATCGGGCGACGAAGTCGTCATAGACCGACTCGTGCACGATGACGCGCTCGGTCGAGATGCACAACTGCCCGGCCGAGGAGAAGCACGAACGCACCGCACCGGGCACGGCTCGATTAAGGTCGGCGTCGGCGGCGACATAGAGGGAGTTCTTGCCGCCGAGTTCCAGCGAGGCTCCGACGAGCCGCTCCCCCGCCGCCTGGGCGACTCGGCGACCGGTCGGTGTCGAGCCGGTGAAGCAGACATAGTCGGCCCGGTCCAAGACCGCGGCCCCGATCGTCGCGCCGTCGCCGAGGACGACCTGCAGCACCTCCCGCGGCAGGCCCGCCTCCCGCAACATCTCGACCGCGGCGAGGGCGGTGAGCATGCCCAGGACATCGGGGCGCAGGACGACGGCATTGCCCGCCATCAGCGCGGGGAGGGCGTCGGTGATGGACAGACTCAGGGGGTAATTCCACGGCGAGACGATCCCGACGACGCCTTTAGGGATGCGCGACTCGACGACCTGGCTCAGCCCTGGCAGCGCCCCCGAGCGGCGGCGGGGGCGCAGGGTGCGTGCCGCCGTGCGGGCATAGTGGCGCGCGACGATCGCGACATCGGCGACCTCCTCAAAGGCCTGACCGCGCGCCTTGCCCGACTCCAATTGCACGAGGTCCAGCAAGGTCGGCTGCCGCGTGAGCACCACGTCGTGGAACGCCAGCAGAATCTCGGCGCGCTCCGCCATGGGCCGGGCAGCCCAGGCTGGCTGGGCGGCGCGCGCGACGGCATACGCCGCCTCGACATCGGCCAGCGTCGACAACGGGACCTCGGCGACCGCCTCGCCGGTCAGCGGCGTGCAGACGGTATGCCGGGGCGCCCCCTCCCCCGTCACGGCACCGCCAGCGACCCGCGCCACCCACTGCCGGTCGCGCGCCAGCCCTGAGGAAACCGGGCTCGCCGGCGCGGAGTCGGTCGGGCGGGACAGCGTGGCGGTCATATCCGCAGGGTAACCCCTTCGCGAGCGACGCCATTACCGCTCAGTAGCCGGCTCCCGCGGAGAGCCCACCGAGAGCTGACTCAGCTCGGCACGTGCGGGCTCACGACGACATCGATCCGTTGGAACTCCTTCAATTCCAAGTAGCCGGTCGTCGCCATGGCGCGGCGCAGGGCGCCGATGAGGTTCGTGGTGCCGTCGGCATTCCGGGATGGGCCGAACAGGATCTCCTGCAAGGTGCCCGCCGTGCCGACCTCGACGCGCTCGCCCCGGGGCAGGTCCCGGTGGTGCGCCTCCGGTCCCCAGTGGAAGCCGCGACCGGGCGCCTCGGTGGAGCGGGCCAGCGCGGCCCCGAGCATGACCGCGTCCGCGCCGCAGGCGATGGCTTTGACGATGTCGCCCGCGACGCCCATGCCGCCGTCGGCGATGACGTGGACATAGCGGCCGCCCGACTCATCGAGATAGTCGCGGCGCGCCCCCGCGACATCGGCGATCGCCGAGGCCATCGGCGCGTGGATGCCGGTCGCCTTCCGGGTCGTATGCGCCGCACCGCCACCGAAGCCGACGAGCACGCCCGCCGCGCCGGTGCGCATCAGGTGCAGAGCGGCGGTATAGCTCGCCGCGCCGCCGACGATGACCGGCACCTCGAGTTCGTAGATGAAGCGCTTGAGGTTCAGCGGTTCGGCGCGCGAGGAGACATGCTCGGCCGAGACGGTCGTGCCCCGGATGACGAAGAGGTCGACATTGCTCTCGACCAGCGAACTCCAAAACTGCTGGGTGCGCTGCGGCGAGAGGGCGGCGGCCACGGTGACGCCCGCGTCGCGAATCTCCATCAGTCGCGCCCCGATCAGCTCCGGCTTGATGTCCTCGGCATAGATCTGCTGCATCCGCTCGGTAGCCCGAGCCGGGTCCAGCGCGGCGATCTCGGCCAGGAGGGGCTCGGGATCGGCATACCTCGTCCACAAACCCTCGAGGTCGAGGACCGGCAGCCCGCCGGCCTGCCCGAAAGCGATCGCGGTCGCCGGCGACATGACCGAGTCCATCGGTGCCGCGAGCACGGGGATGTCGAAGTGATAGGCGTCGATCTGCCAAGACGTCGAGACGTCCTCGGGGTCGCGGGTGCGCCGCGAGGGCACCACGGCGATTTCGTCCAGGGAGTATGCCCGGCGCCCGCGCTTCCCGCGCCCGATCTCGATCTCGTTCACCGGCACAGGCTATCGGGCGAGACCGACATCTACCCTGCGGGTAGACTTCTACCCATGGGGTTGAATATCAAGAACGAGCGGGTATGCCGGCTGGCCCGGGAAGCGGCCGCGCGCACCGGCCAGACGCAGACTGGAGCCATCGAGAGTGCCCTCGAGAGTTATCTCGCGGGCCTGCTGGCGCAGGCTGATGCCGATGAGCGCCAGCGGGCCGATGCGTTCAACGCCCTGCTCGCCCGGATGCGCGCCGACTGGCCCCGCGATGGCCGGACCGGACACGAACTTCTCGAGGATCTTTATGACCCGAGCACGGGGCTGCCCCGATGATCGTGGACAGTTCGGCGCTGGTTGCCATCGTCGAGGGAGAGACCGACGCGGATGATTTCGCGCGACGAATCCGCCACGGCAAAATCCCGGCACCAGTTTTCGTGGAGGCCGCCATCGTCTTGGACAACCGGCTGACGACGACCCGGGGTCGGCTCGGTGAGCTCTTGGACTATGCGTCTGTTTCGGTCATCGATTTCACGCCCGAGATGGCGGCCGCCGCCCGCACGGCATACCGGCGCTTCGGACGCGGCTCGGGTCACCCGGCGAAACTCAATTTCGGCGATTGCCTCGCGTATGCCGCGGCGACCGTCCTCGACGAGCCGTTGCTGTTCAAGGGCGAGGACTTCACCCACACCGATGTGCGCGATGCGCGATCCGAAGCGGCGCGCTGAGCCGGGCGGCATACTCCTGGACCGGGCTGCATAGCCCGGAACCGGCCAGGGACAGCAGGGCGCCGGGCGGGGGCGTCAGCGACCGCGGTAGTTCGGCGCCTCGGCGATCATCTGGACATCATGCGGGTGCGATTCCTTCAGTCCGGCGGCGGTGATCCGCACGAACCGGCCGCGCTCCTGCAGCTGCGGGATCGTGGCGGCGCCGACATAGAACATCGACTGGTGCAGCCCGCCAATGAGTTGGTGGGCAACCGCCGTGACCGGGCCGCGATAGGCGACCTGGCCCTCGATGCCCTCGGGCACGATCTTGTCGTCGCTTTCGACATCGGCCTGGAAGTAGCGGTCCTTGGAGAAGGATTTCTTGCCGCGCGAGGACATCGCGCCCATCGAGCCCATGCCGCGATAGGCCTTGAACTGCTTGCCCTGGATATAGACCGTGTCCCCGGGGGTCTCCTCGCAGCCGGCGAAGAGCGATCCGATCATGACGGAATCGGCGCCGGCGACGAGCGCCTTGGCGATATCGCCGGAATACTGCAGGCCGCCATCTCCGATGACCGGGACACCGGCCGGCTTGCAGGCCTTCGCCGCCTCGTGGATGGCGGTGATCTGCGGAACACCAACTCCGGCGACGACACGCGTGGTGCAGATCGAGCCGGGCCCGACGCCCACCTTGACCGCATCAATGCCCGCGTCGACGAGGGCCTGGGCGCCGGCTCGGGTCGCGACATTGCCGCCGATGAGTTGGACGTGGGCGGTCGCCGGATCGGCTTTCAGGCGGCGAACCATCTCCAGCAGCAGCCGGGCGTGACCGTGAGCGGTATCGACCACGAGGATGTCGACCCCCGCCTCGACCAGCGTCGTCGCCCGCTCCCACGAGTCACCGAAGAAACCGACGGCCGCCGCGACGAGCAGCCGGCCATCGGCGTCCTTGCTGGCATCCGGGTACTGCTCGGACTTCACAAAGTCCTTGACCGTGATCAGGCCGCTGAGCCGGCCCTGATCGTCGATGATCGGCAGCCGCTCGCGCTTGTTCTGGCGCAGCATGGCGATGGCCGCCTCACGCTCGATGCCTTCGGGCGCGGTGAACAGCGGCATCGGTGTCATGACATCGGCGACCTTGGTGCTCGCCCATTCGGCGACCGGGGTGAAGCGCAGGTCGCGGTTGGTGATGATGCCGAGCAGGTGATTGTCGACGCCGACGACGGGCAGGCCGGAGACGCGGTACTGCCCGCACAGGCTGTCCAGATCTTCCAGCGTCGCGTCCGGACCGATCGTCACCGGATTGGAGATGATTCCGGTCTGGGTGCGCTTGACCAAGTCGACCTGCATGGCCTGGTCGGCGATCGACAGATTGCGGTGCAGCACTCCGAGTCCGCCCTGGCGCGCCATCGCGATCGCCATCCGGGACTCGGTCACGGTGTCCATCGCGGCCGAAACCAGCGGCACCTTAAGGCTGATCTCCCGCGTCAACCGGCTGGTCGTGTCGACCTCGCTCGGGATGACATCGGATTCGCCGGGCATCAGCAGGACATCGTCATAGGTGAGGCCCAGGAGGCCGAAAGGCCCCTCCGCCTCGCCGGGAACGTGGAGGGCACCGCTCGTCATTGGTCCATGGTAGTCGGACCGCGAAGGACCGGGTTTTCATAACCAATCCTTTGCTATTTCCTAACTTAGGCCTTGCCCAATGCTGCTCCGTCCCGGCATAGCGTCCCCGGGTGAACACCGTCGGGGGCGTTCGAACACTCCCCCGGCGCACCGAGACGAAGGGATATCAGCGATGTCGGATCTGATGACCGCCCCGTCGCCGATCGCATCCGAATGGGACTGGCAGCACCGCGGCTCCTGCCGTGCCCTCAGCCCGGAGATTTTCTTCCACCCCGAGGGCGAGCGGGGCTCGGCACGTCGCATGCGCGATCTCGCGGCGAAGGAGATCTGCGCTGACTGCCCGGTTCTGGCCCAGTGCCGCGCCCACGCCCTGCGTTCCCGGGAGCCGTATGGCGTGTGGGGCGGCATGAGTGAGGACGAGCGCTTGGCGTTCTATGAGGAGCGCGGCCTGCCGATCCGCCGCGCGAGCTAAGCATCGGTTCGGGTAGCCACCCTTCCTCCACTACCCGAACCCTTCCCACGCCGGTCGAGCCGGTCGATGTGTTGGGAGCCATCGACCGGCTTGGCCGGCGGCCTTATCCGCGCTGGGCCCGCCGGGTGCGTCCGCGCCACTCGCGCCGCAAGGCCTCCCGCCAGGACGGCACGACCTGCCCCTCTTGGGCAAGCACCCTCCTGGCCTTGGTACGGGCGGCATACATCGCGATGATGCCGAAGGCGTAGATCGGCAGCTGCACCGCCATCGCGGCCCGGAACTGCCCGAGGGTGTAGTTCGGGCCGTCGCCGAAGGTGTCCAGCACCAGCCCGATGCCCTGGATGGCGATGA
Organism: Nostocoides veronense; assembly: GCF_039531185.1. Classification (NCBI taxonomy): domain Bacteria; kingdom Bacillati; phylum Actinomycetota; class Actinomycetes; order Micrococcales; family Intrasporangiaceae; genus Nostocoides; species Nostocoides veronense. The sequence continues at coordinate 23,476 of NZ_BAAAPO010000034.1, read as the reverse complement.
TGCACGCGGTGAAGCCGCCGAGATTGACGACGGCGTTGGCGGCGCCGAGGCGGTGGCTGGGGTTGAAGGTGCGCGCGAAGTCGAAGCCGATCGCCGAGCCCGGACCGCCCGCAGCCAAGCCGATGCACAAGAGCGTCAGCAGCCATAGCGGCGCGGGTCCTGGCCAGAGCATGACGAGCAGCCAGGGGAGCGCCCCGGCGGCGACCATCGCGAGGACCAGATTGCTGCGCCGCAAAGGATGGCGTTGGACCAGGACGCCGAGCATGGGTCCGACGACCGAGCCGACGACCGCGAGCAGTCCGATCAGCAGGCTCGCGGTGGGCTTGGAGACGCCTTCGCCCTGCGTGAGATACGGGAAGCCCCACATCAACCCGAAGACCATCGGGGCGAAACAGGTTGTCCAGTGCGTCCACATCCCCAGGCGAGTGCCCGGGTGCCGGAAAACGGCGGCCAGATGGGCCCGCATACTCCGCGGCGGCGGGGGCGCGGGTATGCCGGGTGGCCGGTCCCGCAAGGTCACCCAGCAGAGCGCTCCGGCAACCAGGGCCGTGCCCGACACGACGAGGAAAGCCGTGGTCCAGCCGCGGCTCTCCAGAAGCCAGGCGAAGGGCAGCGCGCTCGCGATCTGGCCTGCTTGGCCCGAAAGGCCGATGAGTTGGGTCACGATCGGCACGCGCTCCGCGGGGAACCATGCGGGGACGAGGCGGACGACGCTGGAGAAGATGAAGGCGTCGCCGGCACCGAGGATCATCCGGCCCGGGATGGCGACAGTGACCGAGTCGGTGAGGGCCATGATGATCTGGCCGATGCCCATGACGATCAGGCCCAGGCTGACCATCCGGCGGGAGCCGAACCGATCAAGGAGCACGCCGGCGGGGATCTGCATCGCGGTGTAGACGACCAACTGCAGCACCACGAAGGTCGCGATCAGGCTGGCGCGGGCGTGGAAGTGTTCGACGGCGCTGATGCCCGCGACGCCCAAGGTGGTTCGGCCGAGGACGGCCGTGCCATAGGCCGCCACGCCGATCCCGAACATCGCCCAGGCGCGTCGGCCCCCTTGGGGCGAGCGGGCGGCGGCAGTCACGAGGCACAAGTGTCCCCGATCCGCTGGCTGCCGTCACCCCGCTGACGGGCGCCGTGACACAGCCAGCGGCGGTAGGCACACCCGACCGGTAGGCACACCCGACCGCTCCCCCGTCGAGTTCGGGAAACACGCCGACGATCACCCTCACGCGTCGGCGTGT
>NZ_BAAAPO010000034.1:648-22202 GCF_039531185.1 Nostocoides veronense | reverse complement strand
CGGGGTGGCGGGGGCCTCGTCGTGGCGCGGTCGCCGTATGAGGATCAGTGGCCGTGACCGTGGCCGTGACCGGCCGCGGGAGCGGGCTCCTCTTCCTTCTTCTCGACAACCAGGGTGTCGGTGGTCAGAACCATCGAGGCGATCGAAGCGGCATTGCGCAACGCCGACCGGGTGACCTTGACCGGGTCGACGACACCGGCGGCGGCGAGGTCGACATACTCACCGGTCGCGGCGTTCAGGCCCTGGCCGACGGGGAGGTCGGCAACCTTGGAGACCGCGACATAGCCCTCCATACCGGCGTTCTCGGCGATCCAGCGCAGCGGCTCGGCGGCGGCCTTGCGGACGATATTCGCGCCCGTCAGCTCGTCACCGGTCAGGCCGAGCTCCTCCAGCGCGGGGAGCGCGTGGACGAGGGCGGTACCGCCACCGGCGACGATGCCCTCCTCGATGGCCGCGCGGGTCGCGGAGATCGCGTCCTCGATGCGGTGCTTCTTCTCCTTCAGCTCCACCTCGGTGTGCGCGCCGACCTTGATGACGCAGACGCCGCCAGCGAGCTTGGCGAGGCGCTCCTGGAGCTTCTCGCGGTCCCAGTCGGAGTCGGTGCGCTCGATCTCGGCCTTGATCGTGTTGATGCGGCCGGTGACCTCATCGGAGTTGCCGGCGCCCTCGACGATCGTCGTGTTGTCCTTGGTGACGACGACGCGGCGGGCCTGGCCGAGCAGGTCAATGTTGACCTGGTCGAGCTTGAGGCCGACCTCTTCGGAGATGACCTGGCCACCGGTGAGCACGGCCATGTCCTGCAGCATCGCCTTGCGGCGGTCGCCGAAGCCGGGGGCCTTGACGGCCACCGCATTGAAGGTGCCGCGCAGCTTGTTGACGACGAGCGTCGAGAGGGCTTCGCCGTCGACATCCTCGGCGATGATGACCAGCGGCTTGCCGGTCTTCATGACCTTCTCGAGCACCGGAAGCAAGTCCGCGATCGTGGAGATCTTGCCCTGGTTGATGAGCAGGTAGGCATCCTCGAGGACGGCCTCCATGCGCTCCGGGTCGCTGATCATGTAGGGGCTGATGTAGCCCTTGTCGAACTGCATACCTTCGGTGAACTCCAGGACCGTCTCAGCGGTCGAAGACTCCTCGACAGTGATGACGCCATCCTTGCCGACCTTGTCGAAGGCGTCCGCGATGGTCGCGCCGATGCCGGTGTCCTGAGCGGACAGCGCGGCGACCGAGGCGATCTCGTCCTTGCCGTCGACCTCGCGGGCGTTGTCGAGCAGGCGCGCGTTGAGGGCTTCGACGGCCGCGTCGATGCCGCGCTTCAGGCTCGCGGGAGCCGCGCCGGCCGCGACATTGCGCAGGCCTTCCTTGACCATGGCCTGGGCCAGCACGGTCGCGGTGGTCGTGCCATCGCCGGCCACGTCATTGGTCTTGGTGGCAACCTCCTTGGCGAGTTGCGCACCGAGGTTCTCGTAGGGGTCCTCCAGCTCGACCTCACGGGCGATCGTCACGCCGTCATTGGTGATCGTCGGGGCGCCCCACTTCTTGTCGATGACGACATTGCGGCCCTTGGGGCCCAGGGTCACCTTGACGGCATTCGCGAGCGCGTCGACGCCGCGCTCCAGGGAGTGCCGGGCGGAGTCGTTGAACTCCAGTTGCTTAGCCATTGCTTTCCTTCGCAATCGGTATGGCGCACGCCCGCGTCCGCGGGCCCGCCGGTGGGCTAGGTGGTGCTTGGGGGATGCGCGACGCGCCCCGCCCCGCCTCGCACGGGCGAGGTCAGGCGCGGGGCGCGCTCACGACATACGGTCTGGCTCGGGTCAGCCAACGACCGCGAGAACGTCGCGCGCGGAGAGGATCAGGAACTCCTGGCCGCCGTGCTTGATCTCGGTGCCGCCGTACTTGCTGTAGATCACGCGGTCGCCGACCTGGACGTCGAGCGGCACGCGGTTGCCCTTGTCGTCAATGCGACCGGGGCCGACCGCCAGGACCTCGCCCTCCTGGGGCTTCTCCTTGGCAGTGTCCGGAATGACCAGACCGGACGCCGTCGTCTGCTCAGCCTCGAGGGACTTGATGACGATGCGGTCCTCGAGCGGCTTGATGGAAACCGACACGATGACTCCTTTGGTGTCGAAAGTATGCGGATGATGTGCAGTTCAGGTGCACCCTCCGGCCGCCGTCGCGGGGGTCGGCCGTCATGGCGCGGGTTGGCACTCGCACGGGGAGAGTGCCAATCAGAATCTATGTCGGTCGTTAGCACTCGGTCAACTTGAGTGCCAGTTCTTGTCTGATTCGGCTCCTCCGCCTCTCGCTCGGATCTGCTCGCTTCGCAGCGCAGCTCCGGCGACCTGCTTGGATGGTCGGCGTGGACGTGGCGGCGGTGCGGTGGTTGGCATCGCCCGAGGGCCAGCAGTTGCTCCACGACCTGCCGCCCTATGACGAACGCACGGCCATCCGCCTCGCCACGCGCTACCGCGCGAACGGACTGCCCGCCGACCATGTGGCCGCGCTCCTGACCCAGCAGCGATTGCGGACAAAGGCCCGCGAGAAGTTCGGGGAGTTCGCCGACGACATGCTTTTCACCGCCGACGGCGTCGAGCAGGCGACGCGGCTCGAGGTCGCGGCCGGGCACGCACAGCGTTTCGCCGAGGCCTCCATCGCGACCGTGCACGACCTTGGCTGCGGCATCGGCGCAGACGCCCTGGCGCTGGCGGTGCTCGGCGTCACCGTCCAGGCCATCGACGCGGACCCGGTCACGGCGGCGGTCGCCGACGCCAACCTGCGACCCTGGCCAGACTCCCGCGCCCGGGTCGGGCGCGTTGAAGACTTCCTTCCTCCGGCCGACGCCGCGCGAGACCGGATCGGCGCCTGGCTCGACCCGGCCCGGCGCATCAGCGGAGTCGCCGATATCCACGGCCGGGCCCGCCGGGTCTTTCGACGCGACGACATCAGTCCCACCTGGGACACCGTCCAGGCCATCGCCGCGCACATCCCCGCGACCGGCGTGAAGCTCTCCCCCTCCTTCCCTCACGACCACATCCCCCGCGGCGCCGAAGCGCAATGGGTCTCGCGCGCCGGCGAACTCCTCGAATGCGTCATCTGGTGGGGTCCGCTGGTGCGGACCTCGGGGCGCACGGCGCGCGTCATACGTCCTGGTCGGCCGGCGATCGAGGTCACCGAGGACCAAGCCACCGGCGATGTGCCCACGGTTGTCGACGACAAAGGTATCGCCGCGTGGCTCTACGAAACCGACCGCGCCCTCGTCCAGGCCGGCCTCGTCGGCGCGGTCACCGCCGCAGTCGACGGCCACGAACTCGAACCCGGGCTCGGCCTTGTCACGGCGGACACGGCATATGACGTGGGGTTCGCTCGTCGGTATGCCGTCACCGACACCCTCCCGCTGTCGACCAAGGAACTGCGAACCTGGTTGCGGCGCAACGCGATCACTGGCCTAACCATCAAGAAGCGCGGGGTGCGCCTCGATGACGATGCCCTCCGCCGCGACCTGCGCATCGGCCGCGGAGCGGGCTCCGGCAAGAGCGAGACGATCCTGCTAACTCGCGTGGCCGGGTCACAAATCGTCCTCGTCCTCGAACCCGCCCCGGCGGCCTAGACCACAACCGGCGACCTCAGCGCGCGTTGAGCTCGTCGCGCCAAGCCAGCCAGGGTTCGACGACGGACAGGTCGTATGCCGGCCCGCCCAGCCCGATCGTGAACAGCCGGGCCCCCGCGTCATAGAGCGGACGACCCTCGACCTCGGGCGCGTCGGGCAGCCGCCCCTCCCGGCCGCGGCCGCCGACCCCGACGGATATCTCGATCTCTCCCGGGTCGCGCCCAACCGTGGCGCAGTGTCCGCGCAGCACCTCGATCTTGTGCTCCAGTTCGGCGCCTTGGGAGAAGGTGTGCCAGATGTCGGCATGCCGCGCGACCAGGCGCAGCGTCTTGCGTTCACCGCCTCCGCCGATGAGGACGGGAATATCGCGTGTCGGCGCGGGATTCAGTGCCTCCCAACGCTTTTCGATGCGCGGCAGCGACTCAGCAAGCACATCCAAGCGCCCACCCGGGGTGCCAAAGTCATAGCCGTACTCGGAATAGTCGCGCTCGGCCCAGCCAGACCCAATCCCGAGGATGAGCCGTCCGCCACTGATGTGATCGACGGTGCGCGCCATGTCCGCGAGCAGATCGGGATTGCGGTAGCCATTGCACGTCACCAGCGCGCCAATCTCGACCCGTCGCGTCTGCTCGGCCCAGGCCGCGAGCATCGTCCAGCACTCGAAATGCTTGCCGTCGGTGTCGCCATACAGCGGGAAGAAATGGTCCCAGTTGAAAAGCACATCGACGCCGAGGCCCTCAGCCGCAGCGACCGCGTCACGGATCGCGGCATAGTCAGCCTGTTGGGGATGCAACTGCACCCCGATGCGCACCGGATGCTCACTCATGGGGCCACCGTATGCCGCCCCGCGAGCCCGCGCCCGCCCGACCGACCGCTGGGGCTCAGAGGTCGAGCCACTCCCGCCAGCCGCCATTGAGGACCAGCCACGCGATCAGGCCATAGCCCGCCTGGCCAGGGTGGCCGGGGATGGTCGCGGCGGCGAGATCGGAATCCCACTGGTCGTGGCCGAGCAGCGGGCGGTAGGCGTCGACGAAGGGCACGCCGCGGCGGGAGCAGACATCGGCCTGCGCGTCGACAAAGACCTCGAGCAGCGCATTGGCCTGCGCATCCGGCCCCGGCGGCGGGCTGAGGACGAAGGCACCCACGCTGCTGCTGGCGGCCTCGTCGAGGATGGTCGCGAGGTTGAGGCGGTGGCGAGCCACCGACATACCCGTCAGCACATCATCGGTGCCCACCGACACGATCAGCCGCCGATCGGAGCGGCCCTCGAAGCGCGTCGGAACCTCGGTGCGGAAGCGATCGAGCACATCACTGCTGGTCGCCCCCCGAACGCCGAGGTTATAAACCGTCAGGTCGGCTTCCGGCGCCTGGCTGCGCGCGATGACCCGGGTGACCCAGCCCTGGCCCTTGGGGTCGCCGACGCCGACAACGAAGGAGTCGCCGAGGAAGGCCAGGCCGAGGTCGCGGCGAGAAGGGATCCAGGGTTCGTCACTCACGCGGGCAACTCTATGCGAACCTCTCGCCTTCGTTCGATTCGGCGAGGTCCGCAGGCGCGGCGCCCGCGGACATCCACTCCGGACCGAGCGCGGCATCCGGCTGGGCCCCCGCGTAACTGACTGCTTCCGACCCGGCGGCCAAGGCCGCCTGCACGGCACCCGCGTGATCCGCACCTCCCGCGAGGGCGGCCGCGAGGGCCCCGACGAAGGCATCCCCCGCCCCGGTCGTGTCGATGACCAGGCCCCCGGGCACGTCATGGGCGGGTGCGCCGATGCCATCCCACACCGCCCCATTGGGTCCGAGCGTCATCAGCAGCGACCCGACGCCCGCCCCCGAATCCGCCAGCGCCATCGCCTCATGTTCATTGGCGACGATCGGATCGGCGAGCGCGAGCGTCGCGGGCGGCAGTTCGGCATAGGGCGCGACATTGATCACCACGCGTGCGCCCGCCTCGTGGGCGAGATCGGCCGCCCGGATCACCGTCGGCAGCGGGATCTCCAACTGCAGCACGACGACATCCTGTGCCGTGAGCGCCGGAAAGTTCTCGGGCCAGTCGGCACCGACTTCGCTATTGGCGCCCGGCACGACAACGATGGTGTTCTCCCGGGTTTCGTCGACCGTGATGAAGGCGGTGCCTGTTGGCCGCTCGGTGGAGACCTGGACGTGCCGCACATCGATCCCGTGGGCCGCCAGCCGCCGCAGGTATGCCGCTCCCCCCGAGTCGTCGCCGACCCGTCCGACCATCAGGACGTCCGCGCCGGCGCGCGCGGCGGCAATCGCCTGGTTGGCGCCCTTGCCGCCCGCGAGTTGCCGGTGACCGATGGCGAGCACGGTCTCGCCCGGCTTGGGCCGCTCCTCGACCAGGGCGACCTGGTCGACATTGATGGACCCGATCACGATGACTCGCCCCACTGCTCAGCCCCTCGTCATATCGCCCTGCACGGTGTGGATCCACAGTCTGCTGTATGCGGAGGCGTCGACGTCGAGAGCGACATCGACGACCACATCGGATTGGCCATGCGGGTCGTGGGTCAGGTCTCCTGACCAGTCGCGGTGGTCGACGATCGTGCGTCCCCGGGTGTAGCGGCCGGCGAGCTCGACGCGCACGGGGAGGACGGTTGTGGCGAGTTTTGATCCGTCGATCACGGCGCACACCGCGCCGGCATCGCCGATGGTCGCCGCGTCGGTCTCGAAACGTTCGCACTGGAAGCGGATGAGGCGTCCGCCGAGACCGCCTGGGCCGTGTGGGTCGCGGGCGATCATCGCCTCGGCCTCCTCCCGGCGAACACGGGGGCGGTAGAAGACGTCCAGCCCGTACATCGTCACGGGGATGCCGAGGTCGGCGGCGGCGTCCAGGACGATCGCCGCCGCCTCGGGGTCGTGGAAGACATTGAACTCCGCCGACGCCGTGGCATTGCCGCTGGCCGCGGCACCACCCATGAAGATGATTCGTGAAATCCCTTGGGCCACAGTGGGATAGGTGCGCAGGAGCAGAGCGATATTGGTCAGGGGCGCGAGCGGCACGAGCGTGATGCGCTCGCCGGTGTCGGCGGCCGTCAGCAGCACATCGCGCAGCAGTTCGACGGCGTGCCGCTCGTCCGGTTGGTGGTGTGCCAGTGGCCACCCGAGGTCTCCCATGCCGTCCTGGCCGTGGACATGGCGGGCGTCGACGGGATCCTCCAAGAGCGGACGATCGGCGCCTGCGGCGACCGGCACGTCGAGTCGCGCTGTGGTCGCAAGCACGGCGAGGGTGTTGCGCACGACGTCGGCGAGCGGAGCATTGCCGCCGACGCAGGTGACCGCCCGCAGGTCCAGGTCCGGGTGGAGTGCCGCCAACAGAAGCGCGCAGGCGTCGTCGACACCTGTGTCGACGTCCAGGATCAGGGGTATGCCGCTCATGTCCGGGGATGCTACGGGCTGCCGGAGTATGGTGCGAGAATGCCGAGAATCGCCAGGGCCGCCATCGCGACAATGGGCCTGGCGCTCGCCGTGAGCGGCTCGCCAGCCGCGGCTCAGCGCGCCGAAATCGCCTCTCCTGCATCCGCTTTGACCGCCGCCCAGCGCACGTGTGTGCAGCAGCTCACTATGGATCTGCCGACGAGCGTCCGCATCGGACAGCTGATCTGGGTGGGGATGTATGCGGACAACCCGCGGGCCGTCGATCCCTACCTGCGGACCTACCGGCCGGGGGGTGTGGTCCTGCTGGGCGGCTTCCACAATGGCGTGAGCGTGACCGCGTCGGCGACGGCCCATGCCGCGACCTTCGCCGACTCCCGCGTCAAGATGGCGATCGCCGCCGACCAGGAGGGTGGCTATGTTCAGCAAGTCCAGGGCAGCGGTTTCTCGACGATCCCGAGCGCCTATTACCAAGGCAGTCACTACAGCACGGCGACGATCCAGCGCCTGACCGCAAGCTGGGCCGCTCAACTGCGCGCCGCCGGCGTCAATGTCAATCTCGCCCCGGTCGCCGACACCGTGAACAAGGACTTCATGCCCTATAACCGGCCGATCGGCTATTACCTCCGCAACTACGACTATGCGCCTGACCGCGTCTCAGCGGATGTCTCAGCCGCGGTCGCCGGGATGCACGCCGGCGGCATCGCCGCGACGATCAAGCACTTCCCGGGGCTCGGCCGGATCACCAACAACACCGACACCTCGGACACCGGGATCACCGACACCGCGACGAGCGCGACCTCGCACTATCTCAATCCCTTCAAGGCCGGGATCGCCGCGGGGGGCGACTTCGTCATGATCAGCAATGCGAAGTACTCGCTGATCGATGCGAAGCGCCATGCCGCCTTCTCCCCAACGATCATCACCGGACTACTGCGTGGCCAGCTTGGCTACCAGGGCGTGGTCATCAGTGACGACATCGGCAATGCGGTTGCTGTGCAAACGATTTCACCGGGTGACAGGGCGGTGCGTTTCATCAACTCCGGCGGCGACATCATCCTGACGGCGAACGCCTCGGACGTCCCCACGATGATTTCGGCGATCCGGTCGGCGCGAGCGACAAACCCGAACTTTAAGGCGCGCCTGGATGCGGCCGTCCTGCGCATCCTGACGCTGAAGACCCAACGGGGTATGACGTCCTGCTCCTGAGTCGCCCCACGAAGTTCGTAACCACGGTCTGTGTGGTTCGCGCGTCACCGGCCGCCACGTCGCTCTGAAGCGGTCACCCGCCCGTACAGTTCAATAGCGCCCGACGCGCCTTCAGCGTCAGCACTCGGATCAGGGCATCGCGTGTTTGCTCGGCGAAGACCGGATCGTTCGCCGCCTTGCTGGTGATCGCCTTGACCATTACCGGGACATCGGCAGGAACAGCCGTCAGCACGACATCGCCACCGGCCGCGATGAATCGCGTGGCCCGGTCGCCCACAGGCACATCGCGCACGGCCGCTGCAGCGCCGACATCATCGGTGATGACCACACCCTTGAATCCCAGGTCGCCGCGCAGCAGATCCGTCACGATCTCCGGAGCGAAAAGTGCTTGGGCCGCAGCGATCTTCGGGTAGTAGGCCGAGGAGATCATGACGAAATCGCTGCCGGCCTCGATCCCCGCCACGAAGGGCTTCAGATGCGGGTCATCGACGGTCGCCGTGGTGTCCGAGATGCCGGTCGAGGCCGTGTCGGTGTTGCCGGAGATCCGGCCGATTCCCGGGAAGTGCTTCACCGAAGTCATCACGCCGGCATCCTGCATACCCTTGAGGAAAGCGGTCATCGGGGGAATCACGGCCTCGGGGGTGGCGCCATACTCCCGGTGGTAGCGACCGATCGGCCCATTGGCCGTCCCGATGTCAGCGGGCACGGTGTCGGCGTCCGGGGCGAGATTGACATTGATGCCCGCCGCCCGCAGCTCCGCTCCCCAGGTGGTGGCGGCGGCCCGCAGGTCAGACGCCATGGCGGCTTGGTTCTGCGCGGAGGGAATCGTGCTGAAGCCGGCGCCCTTGAGCTGCTGCACCTGCCCGCCCTCCTGGTCGGCCGCCAGAAACAGACCGGGACCCTGCGCGAGGGCATCGAGCTGCTTCGTCGCCGCCGAGACCGCACTCTTGCCGTTCCAGCCGCCGAGCAAGATCACGCCGCCGACCCCGGACCGCGAGACCGCATCGGTGACCGAGTCCACGCCTGCGTCCGACATCATGCCCACCATGAGCAGCTGCGCTGCCTGCTCGGATGGCGACAAGCTGTCGGCGATGCGGGTGGCGCAGGTCTGCGCCGGATCGGTGGTCGCCGATGGCGACTCGCTGGCCGTTGTCGACTGGGTCGACGAGCTTGAGCCCGTCGCGCCTGTGGAGGCGGTCGTCGACTTAGAGGTGCTTGCACCACCGGTCGATGTGCACGACGCCAAAAAGGTTGCCCCACAAGCGATTGCGAGGACCGCGCGAGATCGATGGCTCATGCGGTCACCTCGGTGACGGGCATGGACGAGTCGGCCGGGAGGTCCAGGGCGGAGGGTTCGCGACCCTTGGCCACGAGTTGGGCACCGAGCGCCGCGACCATCGCGCCATTGTCCGTGCACAGCCCCGGGCGTGGCACGCGAAGAGCAATTCCCGCACTGTCGCACCGTGCCTGCGCCATCGCGCGAAGCCGCGAGTTCGCCGCTACGCCACCGCCGATCTGCAGATGCTCCACACCATTGTCCTGGCACGCGAGAATCGCCTTGCGGGTCAGCACGTCGACGACGGCCTCCTGGAAGGACGCCGCGACATCCGGCACCGAGATCTCGGCGCCCGCGGCCCGCTGGCCCTCGACCCAGCGTGAGACAGCCGTCTTCAATCCCGAGAACGAGAAGTCGAAGCGGTGGCGCTCCATATCGCGCCCACTGGTTAATCCCCGCGGGAAGTCAATGGCGATCTGGCCATCACGGGCGGCCCGGTCGATATGCGGACCCCCTGGGAACGGCAGCCCCAGGACGCGGGCCACCTTGTCGAAGGCCTCCCCCGCGGCATCGTCGATCGTCGAACCCAGCGAGCGGACATCTTGCGTGACATCCGGGACGAGAAGGAGAGACGAGTGACCACCCGAAACCAGCAGCGCGAGAACGGGTTCCGGTAGCGGACCGTGCTCGACGATGTCGACGGCGACGTGTGCGGCGAGGTGGTTGACGCCATACAACGGCTTGCCGAGCGAGAGGGCGAGTGCCTTGGCGGCGGCGACGCCGACCATGAGCGTCCCGGCCAGCCCAGGCCCGCTGGTGACCGCGATGGCGTCGACATCGCGCAGCGCGATCCCTGCCTGATCGCACGCCCGCTGGATCGTCGGAACCATTGCTTCGAGGTGCGCGCGGCTGGCGACTTCGGGCACGACACCACCGAAGCGCGCGTGCAAGTCGACACTGCTGGCGATGGCGTCCACGAGCAGCGTCTCGCCGCGCACGATGCCGACCCCGGTTTCGTCACACGAGGTCTCAATGCCGAGCACCAAGGGTTCGTCGCGACTCATGCGCCGACCTCCTGCTCGTTCGTGGTCAGGTGCCGTCGCATCACCAGAGCATCGACATCGCCCGGTTGGTAGTAGCGACGTCGGGTCTGGATCACGGCATAGCCGCCCGCGGCATACAGGCCGATCGCCGCGGCGTTGTCGGCTCGGACCTCAAGCAGCATGGCCGTGGCGCCACGCGCAATCGCGCGAGCCTCACACTCCTGCAACAGGATTCGCCCGAGTCCGCGCCCTCGGGAAGCCGGGTGGAGGGCGATGGTCATGATGTCGCTAGTCGCTCCTGCGTGGTCGAGCCCGGCATAACCCAGCACCTGCCCGCCGTCGTCCACGACGACATACTCCCGCCTGGGCCGGGCCGCGAGTTCGGCCCACCAGGACGCCGAGGTCCACGCATCGTCCGGGAAGACAGCTGCTTCGATCGCCTCCACCTGCGGCAGATCGGGCCATCGGAGATCGCGTAGGACGGCCGCCATCACCGGCCACCCGCCAGGGTCGGCTTCGGTGCGCCGGGCTCTTGCGCGTCCGGGCGGCGCAAATACATCGGCACGGCGTCGGTATGGCGTCCGCTCCCGATCTCCAGCGCCGCCAGGTCGGCGATGGCGCCCGCCCGCACGTCGAGGATCGGGCGCGGGTTGCGGAAATGCTCGGGATAAAGGACCGGACCGCGGCCCACCGTGGGCAAGGCGCGAACCTCTTCTGGCAGGTCCAGGGGATGGTTCACAGCCGGCTCGCTGGTGCGCATGGCACTGCCATCGGCGCTGACATAGCGAGCCCAGTAGACCTCCTTGCGGCGGGCGTCTGAGGCGACCAGCAACTCCCCATCCACGTCGCCGACCGCCTGAGCCGCGAGCGCATCAAGGGAGCAGATGCCGTGGACCGGGACGCCCAGGGCATAGCCCATCGTCACCGCGGTGACGATCCCGACGCGCAGTCCGGTGAAGGGTCCCGGGCCGATGCCGACCGCGATGTGCGTCAGGTCCGCAGGGCGAAGTCCACACTCCTGCAATGACTTTTCGACCATCGGCGCAAGGGCTTCGGTATGCCGCCTGGTGTCTATCACGGCCGCCTCCGCGAGGATTCGGGAGCCATCGTGGACCGCGGCCGTGATGGCCGAGGTCGAGGTGTCGAACGCGAGAATGATCACCTCACTCATCCTCGTCCTCCAGCAGGGCGGCCAGCACAGCTCGCGTGGCTGGGCTGGACCAGCGCGGGCCCTTCGGCATCACCTGCACCAGCCTCGTCTCGGTTTCTGGGTCCGCTGTGAGTCGGATGAGCAGATGTGAATCCATGAGTTCCTCGGCCATGCCTTCGCCCCATTCGACGATCGTCACCGCGCTCTCAATTTCGGTGTCGAGATCCATATCGTCCAGTTCCGTGAAGGAGCCGAGCCGGTAGGCATCGACATGCACCAAGTCCGGTCCGCCACGCAGCGACGGATGGACGCGCGCGATGACGAAGGTCGGGGAGGTAATCGGACCGCGGACCCCCAATCCGGCAGCGATGCCTTGGGTCAAGGTGGTCTTGCCGGCCCCGAGATCCCCCGCAAGGATGACCAAATCACCGGCCCGCAGCAGCGTGGCGAGAGCCTGCCCAAACTCCGCCGTGTCGTCGGCGGTGGCGAGGCTGACCTGCAGGGCGCGAGCGGCCGTCATACCCGCTCCTTGACGCGCTTGGCCCGTCGGCTCGCGACGGCCTTGCGCCGGGCCACATCGGTGACCTGACGCAGGATCCGGCGGGTCTGGGGCGCGCCCACCGCGGCGGAGGCGATCGCGCGATCGATGAGAGCGAGAATCTGCGCATCAACGAGCGCCGGGTGCTCCAGCATGACGAGGTGGCCGGCTTCGGTGATGACCACATGCTCACTGCCCGGGAGGACCTCGACGATCGCCGTGCTGTGATCCGGCGGGGTCAGGACATCGCCCTCGCCGTTGAGGACCAGGGCCTCGGTGTGGCCAAAGATCGGCAGGGCATCCCGCTTGTCGTGCGCCTCCAGCGCGGGCAGGAAGGACCCGACGACGGTCAGATCGGTGGCGAGCAGCATGTCCGCTGCGAAGCGAACCGTCTCCTGCGAGACCGGCGAGGCGAACGAGAATCGCTCGACCAGATAGGACTCGACGTCCCGCCCTAGGCGCCGCGCGGCCTTCCAGAGCCGTTGGCGCGCAGCGATATTCGCGAGGACACCGGGGCCCATGCGCAGCAGGGCCGTGCCGAGGAAGCGACCGAAACCGAGTGAAACCAGACCGCCGCCACCGGCCGAGGTGGCGACAAAAGCCGCGCCGATGACCCGCTCTCGGACGAGGACCGGGTCGTGCTCGGCGAGAGCCATCATCGTCATACCGCCCATGGAGTGACCGATCAGGACGATCGGTCCGGTCGGGACACACACCTCAAGCACCGCCGCGAGATCGGCTCCCAGCCGCTCGATGGTCGGCGGCTGCTGCGTGCCATTGCCCGAGCGTCCGTGACCGCGCTGATCCCACGCGACAACCCGAAAGCCGGCGCGCGTGACGGCCCGGCGCTGGTGGATCCAGGAGCCGAGCGCGAGGCAGTAGCCGTGGGTGAAAACGATGGTGGGGCCACCCTGCCAGCCATCGGGTTCGTCGATCTCGACATGCAAGGCCGCGCCATCGTCGGTTGTCACCGTGAGTTCCTGGCCGGCCACCCACTCGAACGGATGGGCTGCGCCGACCTCGGCCGCCTCGAGGCCATCTAGCCGCAGACGGCGGTTCGTGGCCTGCCGGGCCGCTGCTCCCGTGGCGCTGATCGCTGCGGCGGTCGCGGCGGCTCCGATCGTGGCCGCGGTGAGGCGTCGACTCGCCATCAGGCCGTCTCAGAGCGGTAGTAGCGCGGCAGGCGAGTGCTCATCCGCGTGACGATTTCGTAGGAAATCGTGCCGGTGGCGACCGCCCAGTCCTCGGCCGTCGGCTCGCCCGCTGCCGCCGAGCCCACGAGGACGACTTCGTCACCGGCCACGGCCGGGGACTCCGGACCGAGATCGAGCATGACCTGATCCATGCAGACGCGTCCGGCGATGGTCAGGCGGCGCTCCCCGAGCAGCGCGGGGCCGGCGTTGGAGCCAGAGCGCGGGAGGCCATCGGCATACCCCATGGGCACCAGCCCAATTCGCGTTTCGCGATCGGTGACATAGGTGTGGCCATAGCTGACCCCTTGGCCGGCCGGGACCGTCTTGACATTGGCCACGCGCGAGACCACGCGCATCGCCTCGCGCAGGCCGAACTCGGCGCTCGTCGCGATGTCGGGGGTCGGGGACAAACCATAGATCGCCAGCCCCGGGCGCACGAGATCGTAATGCGCTGAGGGGTTGGTCAAGGTGGCCGCCGAGTTCGCGAGGTGGCGCTGGAAGCCCCGGATGCCGGCCCGCTCGACCTCGGCAGCCGCGGCCTCGAAGACCTCCTGCTGAGCCCGCACAGTGGGGTGCTCGGGCGCGTCCGCATACGCGAAATGCGACCAGACCCCGACGATCTCGATCGCTCCCTCGGCCGCCGCGGCGGCTGCCTGCGCGACAAGGGCGCTCCAGTCGGCGCCGAAGGCGCCATTGCGGGCGAGGCCGGTGTCGACCTTCAGATGTATGCGGGCCGGCTTGCCAGTGCTGCGCACCGCCGCGATGACTTCCGCGAGCGCCCAATCCGTCGAGACGGCAAGGTCGATATCGGCCAGCAGCGCGGCGGCGAAGTCGGCGCCCGGGACATAGAGCCAGGTGAGCATGGGCGCCTTGATGCCGGCGGCCCGCACCGCGAGCGCCTCGGTCAGTTGGGCCACGCCGATGCTGCTCGCTCCTCCGGCGAGCGCGGCGCGGGCGGCTGGGTAGGCGCCGTGACCATAACCATCAGCCTTGACCACGGCCATCAGATCGGCCGATCCGGCACGGCGCTTCAACTCGCGCACATTGGCGGCGATAGCTCCGAGGTCGACCTCGATCCACCCGGAGACGCCGGCGGGGGCCAAGAACTCGCTGCGGGCGCCAGAGCCCGCCTCTGCACTGTGATCCATGAGGGCTTCAGTCTAGGTCGGGCGGCGGCCCCGCCCCGTATGCGGGCGGAGGGGCTGGGCGCTGGTCCCCCATTTCTCTCCGGATGCCGGAAACCTGAGGTTCGGAGCGCTTTCTAGCGGGGGTGAAGCGCAAGGTTTCGGCATCCGGAGAGAAAGGAGTGACGGACGGTGCGTATGCCGCCCGCACCACCCCTGCGGGTGCGGGCGGCATACGGCTGTGCGGGTCAGGAGGCGATGCGGACCAGGTCGGTGGCGCGCAGGTTGCGCTCGACGGCCACGGTCATCCGGGTCGCCATCTCGCGGGCCGTGGCCGCATCGGTGGAGCCGGCGGTGACCGAGACGATCATGTCGCCGACGCGGACGGCGCCGGTTACTTGGTATTTCGTGTTGACCTTGCCGGACGTCGAGAGCCAGTAGCGCTGCGGGTTCTTCTCGCCCCAGGTCAGGCGGGTCTGCGGAGTCTGCCAGGTGCAGAACAGGTCGTCGCTGGCGAACTTGTTGAAGGCCTTCTGGCCATTAGCCCAACCGCTGACGGTGATCGTCGCGTCGTTCTTGTAGAGGGATTCGGCATCGGTGGTGTAGTCCTCGACGAACATCCACATCCGGCCGGCGATCGTGCCCATCTTGCCGTCGCGGCCCTCGGCCTGGCACCAGTGCGCACCGGAGGGCGAGATGTTGTCGTAGTTGCCGAGGTCGAAGAAGGGGGTGACCTTGCCGACTCGCTGATAGGGCTTCGGCGAGACATCCGGGATATTCCACGCCGGCTTCGCTCCCTCGGCTGGCGCGGCCGTCGCGCTCGTGGTCGTGGCGGCGAGCCCACAAACCGCGAGGGCGGCCGCGATGGTCAGGCTGGTGCGGCGGGCAAAAGTCTTGCGAGACATAGCAACTCCCGGTGTCGTGGCGGTCGCCTCGGTGCGTCCGCTCATCCCCTCAGACGCCGAAGTCGCGGAGAAGGTTGTGTCGAGTTGCTCAGCAATTTTCGCGAAGCAGACCGGCGATGGTGGCCGGGAGCGCCCGCGCGATCGCGAGGGCGCGGATCGGTCCGCCGGGATTGGCGCGGTCCGCCGCCAGCCCGTGCACTAGGGCGCCGAGTGCGCCGGCGGGACCGGGGTGCAGTCCGGCCGCGAGCAGTGTGCCGAGCAGACCGGCAAGCACATCGCCGGCCCCTGCGGTCGCTAGCCAGGGCGGTGCGTCGTTCTGGCTGTATGCCGTCCCTCCCCCTGGTCCTGCCACGATCGTCCATGAACCCTTGAGCAGGACGAAGGCACCGGTGTGGTCCGCGAGGTCGCGGGCGTGTCGAAGCGGGGCGTCCGTGACCTCGCGTCGGCTGATCTCACGGCCGGTCAGGCGGCTTAGGAGGCGGGCGCATTCGCCGGCATGCGGGGTGAGCAGCGTCGGCGCCTCGCGGAGCCCGGTCACGAAGTCGAGTCCCCCGGCATCAATCACAACGGGCACCGTCGACGCGAGTGCTTCGCGTGCGCAATCGCGTTGTGCTGCAGCACCTTTGTGTCGCGCGGCGGAGTCCAGGCCCGGGCCGATCACCCATGCTTGCACGTGCCCAGGACCGTGGACCGCCTCCGGGACAGCCGCCCGAACCAGAGCCTGCGGGGTCGGGGTGCCGACATAACGAACCATTCCGGCACCCGCCTCCACCGCTGCCGTGACGGCGAGAATCGCTGCGCCGGTGTAGCTTTCGCCACCGGCGATGATGCCGACGACGCCGCGGGAGTATTTGTCGGAGGTTGCCTCGGGAACCGGCCACATGGCCGCCACATCCTGACGGTCGAGGCGTCGCACGGCGACTGGTTCCTCTCCGAAGTCGAGCCCAATGTCCACCACCGTAAGGAGTCCACAGGCCGGCTCCCCGGCCGGAAGGAGATGCACCGGCTTCGGCACCGAAAAGATCACCGTCTCGTCCGCGAACACACCATCGGGATCGCCCTGCTCACCCTGGGGGTCCTGGCCCGACGGGAGGTCGACGGCGATCACATAGGCGGTCTCGGGGATGGCCGCCACCCAGGTACGCGCCCACATCGGCAGGCCAGCCCGACCGCCGATGCCGAGGATTCCATCGAGGACGAGATCCGCTTCCCCGATGAGTCCGCCCGCAGCGTCCGAGAGGGGTGCGGGCACCTCACTGGCAACCTCGCGCGCGAGGACAACACCGGCAGCTTCGGCCGCGGACAGAGCTCCGGCGTGTGCCTTTCCGTCGAGAAGCACTGCGCCGCAGAGGATTCCGTCTTCGGCGAGGTGAGCCACGGCATACAGCGCATCGGCTCCGTTGTTGCCCGGCCCAACCAGGGCGACCACGCGACGTCCGCCGCGTTCGGCGAGTCGGATGGCGGCAACCTTCGCCAAACCCGTCACCGCCCGGGCCATGAGCTCACCCTCGGCGAGTCGCTCCATGAGCACGCGCTCCGCGGCATACACCGTCTCCGGGGCATAGGCCTCGATCACGTCGCCTCGCAGACCACGACAGCCGACGCGATGCCCGCATCGTGCGAGAGCGAGAGGTGGACCGAGGTGATGCCCAACTCGGTGACGCGCGCGGCGACACTGCCTTGCGTCACGAAGTACGGCTGGCGCGAGGCATTGCGGCGCACCTCGGCATCCTGCCAATCCAAGCCCACTGGCGCGCCGAGCGCCTTGGCGAAGGCTTCCTTGGCGGCGAAGCGCGCCGCGAGGGAATTCAGCGGCAGGTCACGTTCGGTCTCGGTGAACAGTCGATCGCGCAATCGCGGTGTGCGCGTGAGGGTTTCGCCGAACCGCGCGACATCGACGACATCGATGCCGACCCCGACGATCACTGCGTCACTCGACCGTGACGGACTTGGCCAGGTTGCGCGGCTGGTCGACGTCGAGGCCCTTGGCCGTCGACAGATGCAGGGCGAAGACCTGCAATGGGACGACCGCGAGCAGCGGCGCGAGCAGCGGCGGGCATTGCGGGATCCGGATGACCTCGCTCGCGAAGGGCACGACATCCTCATCGCCGTCGTGGGCGATGACCAGGGTGCGGGCACCGCGGGCGCGGATCTCCTGGATATTGGAGACGACCTTCTTGTGCAGTTCGTGGGGGGTGTCTGGCGCGGGAACGATGACGAAGACGGGCTGGCCCGCGTCGATCAGGGCGATCGGGCCGTGCTTGAGCTCACCGGCCGCGAAGCCTTCGGCGTGGATATAGGCCAGTTCCTTTAGCTTGAGCGCGCCTTCCATGGCGACCGGGAAACCGACATTGCGACCGAGGAAGAGCACCGAGCGGGTGTCGGCCATGAAGTTCGCCATCTCGACGACACGGTCCATGCGCGTGAGCAGTTCCTCGATCTTGCCGGGGATCTCGTGCAGGTCGCGCATGACGGCCTGGGCGCCCTCGGCATACGAACCCCCACGCAATTGCGCGAGGTAGAGGCCGAGGATGTAGGCCGCCGTGATTTGCGCGAGGAAGGCCTTCGTCGAGGCGACCGCGATCTCGGGACCGGCGTGGGTGTAGAGGACGGCATCGGATTCTCGCGGGATGGTCGACCCGTGGGTGTTGCAGATCGAGACCGTCAGGGCGCCCATCTCGTTGGCGTGCTTGACGGCCATGAGGGTGTCCATCGTCTCGCCGGACTGGCTGATCGAGACGACCAGCGTGCGCTCGTCGACGACCGGATCGGCATACCGAAACTCATGCGCGAGAGCGACTTCCACGGGCAGGCGGGCCCAGTGCTCGATGGCGTACTTCGCGACCATGCCGGCATAGGCCGCCGTTCCACACGCGACGACGATGATCTTGTCGACGGCCCGCAGCTGCTCTTCGCTGATGCGCAATTCGTCGAGCACGAGAGCGCCGCTCTCGTCGGTGCGGCCGAGCAGGGTGTCGGCGACGGCCTGCGGTTGGTCGTGGATTTCCTTCTCCATGAAGGTGTCGTAGCCGCCCTTTTCGGCGGCCGCGGCGTCCCAGGTCACTTCATAGAGCTTGCCCTCGGCGGGCGCGCCGTCGAAGCCGATGACGGAGTAGCTGTCCGGGGTGATCGTGACGATCTGGTCCTGGCCGAGCTCGAGCGCCTGGCGGGTGTGGCCGATGAAGGCGGCGACATCGGAGCCGAGGAAGTTTTCGCCCTCGCCGAGACCGACGACGAGGGGGCTATTGCGGCGGGCGCCGACGACCACACCGGGCTGGTCGGCGTGCACGGCGAGCAGCGTAAAGGCGCCTTCGAGCTCGGCGACGGCGGCCAGCATCGCCGCCGTCAGGTCGCCGGTGCGATCGAACTCGCGGCCGACGATCTTGGCCGCCACCTCGGTGTCGGTCTCGGACTCGAAGTCGGCACCCTCAGCGAGTAGCCCTCGCTTGAGGGCGTGGAAGTTCTCGATGATGCCGTTGTGGATGAGGGCGAGCTTGTCGTCCGCGCCGCCGCGGTGCGGGTGAGCGTTGGTGTCGGTCGGGCCGCCGTGAGTGGCCCAGCGCGTGTGCCCGATGCCGGTGCGGGAGGCCGCCAGCGGGTGGGTATGCAGTGCCGAGCGGAGGTTCTCCAGCTTGCCGGAACGCTTTTCGGTGGCGACGCCATCGTCGGTGACCAGCGCGACACCCGCGGAGTCATAGCCGCGGTATTCCAGGCGGGCCAGGCCCTCCATCACGACATTGAGAGCCTTGTCGTCCGCGACCGGGCCGACATATCCAACGATTCCGCACATGGTGCTCAAGCGTACGGCTCGGGGTGGGTCGCCAGAGGTTGCGGCGCGCGGCCCGCCTGACGCGCCCACGCGGCATAGGCAACAATGGCGCGCGTGCCGCACAGCAGCGCCGACATCAGCCTCCCGAGCCCGTATGCCGAGTTCGGGCGCGCCGAATGGGCGCACCTGCGCGAGAACCACCCGATGAGCCTGACGCAGGACGACCTCGCGCGGCTGCGCGGACTTGGCGAGCCGCTCGACCTGGATGAGGTGGAGCAGGTCTACCTGCCGCTTTCCCGACTGCTGCACTTCTATGTCGAGGCGACGCATGGGCTGCGGCTGGCCACATCGGAGTTCCTGGGCGAGCGCCCGGCACGCGTGCCGTACATCATCGGTGTCGCGGGGTCGGTGGCGGTCGGCAAGTCGACAACTGCGCGAATACTCAAGGAATTGCTGCTGCGGTGGCCCCAGACCCCGCGCGTGGCCTTGGTCACGACAGATGGCTTTCTGTTGCCAAATGCCGAGCTGGAACGGCGAGGCCTCATGCAGCGCAAGGGTTTTCCCGAGTCGTATGACCGTCGCGCGCTGCTGCGGTTCGTGGCGGACATCAAGTCCGGGATGCCGGTCGTGCAGGCGCCGCAGTACGACCACCTGACCTATGACGTGCTGCCGACCACCACGCCGGTGGCCAAGCCGGATGTGCTGATCCTCGAGGGGCTCAACGTCCTCGCGCCGGCGCCGGACCAGACCGACGCGCTGGCCGTCAGCGACTTCTTCGACTTCTCCGTCTACGTCGATGCCGACCCCGAGCAGATCGAGACCTGGTATGTCGAGCGCTTCCTGCGCCTGCGCCGCACCGCCTTCGCCGATCCCGACAGCTATTTCCGCCGGTATGCGGAGCTGTCCGATGAGCAGGCCCGCGCCACGGCTCGAGGCATTTGGGAATCAATCAACAAGCCGAACCTGATCGAGAACGTCCTGCCCACCCGGGGGCGAGCGACCTTGGTGCTGACCAAGGGTCAGGACCACACGGTCGAGACGATTCGACTGCGCAAGGTCTGAGCTTCTGACTCGTTCAGGGCAGTTTTTTCAGGGCAGAGCGAGGCTCCAGGCCTGGTTCGTCAGACCGGCGGTGGGGGTCGCGAGGAACGAGCGCACCACGCGAGCCGGAGGAGGAGCTGAACCAGAAAACTCAGTGGCGACGATGCGGCCGAGACGGGACGGCGAGGAACGAGCCGACCCGCCGAGGCCGAGGAGGAGCTGAACCAGAAAACTCAGTACCAGTGGGGGTAGTGGGAGTTCCAGAAGTTCAGGGCGCCACAGGGGGTGCCGTAGGAGGCTTTGATGTATCCAAGGCCCCAACGGATCTGGGTTTCGGGGTTGGTCTGCCAGTCGGCGCCGGCGGTGGCCATCTTGGTGGCGGGCAGGGCTTGAGGTATGCCGTAGGCGCCCGAAGACGGATTGCTGGCGGTGTAGTTCCAGTCGCTTTCGCCGGTCCAGAGTTGCACGAGGCAGCCGAACTGGTCTGCGCCGAAACCATATTCGCCCATCACGCGCCGGGCGACGGCCTGTGGGTCGGCCTGGTTGGCGGCCAGTTGCGCAGCCGCCTTCTGGGCCGCCTTCTTGGCTGCGGCGGCCTTGCGGGCCTTTGCGCGCGCAACCTTTTCGGCTGCTCGCTCCGTCGCGATGGCGTCGGCGATCTGGGCGGTTGCCCGGGCCGACCGCTCGGCGGTTGCCTCATCCTTGGCCGCCCGGCCCGCGCCGATGCTCACGCGCGAGGTACCACGGGAGATGACGTCGGCGAGTCGTGCCTGATTGAGATCGGCCAGCACGGCGGCGGGGTGGGGCGCCTCGACGAAGGTCGCGGCATCTGTCGGCGCGGCGCCGGGGCTGGCCGCGGCAGCGCTGACGCCGGCAACGGCGCTCAGGGCAAGGGCGATCGCCCCGGCGGCTGCGGGGACGGTCTTGCGGTGGGCGGAGGGGCGCGTGGAATGGCGCCGGCGGATTCCGCTCATGGGGGAAAGCACTCCTAGATCGGGGACACGTGCCTCCCGCGACCCGGCGTACGGGACATCTCACCCGCGACGAACGTGGGCCGAGGCGATTTTCGGGAGGCGACCGCGACGACGCGGCCAGGCGCCGGGCATACTCCGCCTCACGCGCCGTTATCAAAAAGATACTTTACCGTTCATCCACGCGTCACCCAAATCGACCGCATTGACTCATCCAAGATGCCCGCGTGGGTTGCTTCGTTGCCTCATCCACGAATGCCCGCGTGGGTGGACCCTTTATGGATGGAGTTGACGCTGGTCATGCGCAAGGCGATCACCAAGGCCCAAGTGGCCAA
>NZ_BAAAPO010000034.1:381-642 GCF_039531185.1 Nostocoides veronense | reverse complement strand
GCGAGGACCTGATCAGTGCGCTCGTGCAGTGTTGGGCTGTCCTGGATGGCCCGTGCGGGAAACGGTTGAAAGCCTCACTGCCGCACACCTTGGACAACGCGCGCCGGCACGGTCACGTCACGATCAGTGACGCCGACGCCGCGGCCTTGTTGACGATGTCCGCAGCCACCATGGACCGCCGCTTGGCGCCCTACCGGCAAGGCCTGATCGCCCGCGGCACCTCGTTGACCCGGCCCGGGTCGATGCTGAAGAACTCGATCC
>NZ_BAAAPO010000034.1:0-327 GCF_039531185.1 Nostocoides veronense | reverse complement strand
TGGTCGGCCACGAAGGCGGCGACAACAACGGCGAGTTCTACTACTCCTTGGACGCCGTGGACGTGGCCACCGGCTGGAACGAGGTCATCACCGTCCGCTCCAAAGGAGAACGGATCGTGGCCGCCGGGCTGCGCGAACTCCAGCTCCGCTTCCCGTTCGCGGTCTTGGGGATCCACTCCGACAACGGCAGCGAGTTCATCAACCACCACCTGGCCAAATGGTGCACCCAACAGGAAATCACCTTCACCCGCGGCCGGCCCTCTCGCTCCAACGACCAAGCCCACGTCGAGCAGAAGAACTTCTCCATCGTGCGCCGCAACGTCGGCT
>NZ_BAAAPO010000033.1:0-176158 GCF_039531185.1 Nostocoides veronense | reverse complement strand
CATACGCGGGCAAATCCCGATGAGTCAACGAAACGAACTACGCGGGCATCTTGACGTGAGGCAACGGGTCGACGCAGCGAGGCACCCATGAGTCCCGCCGCGGGTCCGCCGCCGAGCGGCGCATGCCAGCCGAGCGCTCACCTTGCCGCCGAGCGCGCCTATCCCAGCCGAGCGCAGCTATACCTATGCCTCGCTGCGAAATCAGCGCTCCACCGCGAAACGAGCGCTTCATCACGACGGCATGCAGCCCGGGCCGACGGCGCGCCAAGGCGCAGGTCAGTGGTCGACGCCCTCCAGCAGGTCAGTCACGAGGGCGGCGATCGGGCTGCGCTCGCTGCGGGTGAGCGTCATATGCGCGAACAGCGGATGGCCCTTCAACGTCTCGATGACCGCGGCGACGCCATCGTGACGGCCGACGCGCAGGTTGTCGCGCTGGGCGACATCGTGGGTCAGCACCACCTTGGAGTTCTGCCCGATCCGAGACAGCACGGTCAGTAGGACATTGCGTTCGAGGGACTGCGCCTCATCGACGATCACGAACGCGTCGTGCAGGGAGCGGCCGCGGATGTGGGTCAGCGGCAGGACCTCAAGCATGCCCCGGTCGAGGATCTCCTCGACAACCTCGGTGCTGACCACCGCCCCGAGCGTGTCGAAGACGGCCTGCGCCCAGGGGCCCATCTTCTCGGACTCGCTGCCCGGGAGGTAACCGAGGTCTTGGCCGCCCACGGCATACAACGGGCGGAAGACCACCACCTTGCGATGCGCGCGCCGCTCCATAACGGCCTCCAAACCCGCGCACAAGGCGAGAGCCGACTTGCCGGTTCCCGCGCGACCGCCGAGCGAGACGATGCCGATGTCCGGGTCCAGCAGCAGGTCGAGCGCGATGCGCTGCTCGGCGCTGCGGCCGTGGAGACCGAAGGCGTCGCGATCACCGCGGACCAGCCGGATCTGCTTGTCCGCGCCCACCCGCCCCAGCCCGGAACCGCGCGACGACAGCAGCCGTAGACCCGTGTGACAGGGCAACTCCGCTGCCTCGGCGTTCTCCAGCCGACCGGTGTCGTAGAGCGCGTTCAGGTCCTCAGCGCTGACCTCGAGCTCCGTGAACCCGGTCCAGCCGGACTCGACCGCCATCTCGGCGCGGTACTCCTGCGCGTCCAGCCCGACCGCCGATGCCTTGACGCGCATCGGCAGGTCCTTGCTGACGACGGTGACGGCATACCCCTCAAGCGCAAGATTCTTGGCAACGGCCAGGATGCGAGTGTCGTTGTCCCCCAACCGGAATCCGCCCGGCAGCGAGTTGGGATCGGTGTGATTGAGCTCGACACGCAGGCTGCCACCCTCAGTGCCGATGGGGACCGGGGAGTCGAGGCGACCATGGCTGATCCGCAAGTCGTCGAGTTCCCGCAGGGCGGATCGCGCGAAGTAACCGAGCTCCGGGTGGTGCCGCTTGCCCTCCAACTCGCTGACGACGACCACGGGCAGCACGACCTCGTGTTCCTTGAACCGCAGCATCGCCTTCGGGTCGGACAGGAGCACGGAGGTGTCCACGACATACGTCCGGCGGATCTCACCGGTGGCGGTGATGCCGGCCGGCGACGGCTGGGACGCAGTGGACGCGAGCGAAGCGGGAGTGGTCATCGAATGACTCCTTGCGTGGCCCGCGCGCCCGTATGGCGCCTGCGCGCCTAGGTCGTAGTGGTCCGGTCGACCCGCGCGTGGCCGGGCCGGGTCCGGCCCTCCTGCACAGACACCAGGTGTCCTGCCACGTCGGCCCTCCCGAGGGCGGCTCCCGGGTGGGTGCCGCTGCTCGTCAAACTAGGCACTCTCGCGGGCCAGATCGCGCACCGACACTCGAACACGCCGAGACGGATCGGTGAACGGTTGCCGACGCGCCGGTATGCCGCCCGGCCGCGTCACCAGCGGGCTCGCCTCGTCGGTCGGGCCCGCCGCTCGGCATCTCAGCAGAGGTTGGTCGAATCTGCACAGCTTGCACGGTGTGCTGATTCGACCAACTTCGGCTAGCAGAAGTTACTTGGCCCCCCGGCCGGTCAGGAGCCGAAGCGGCGGTTGCGGTCGGCATACGCCCGCAGGGCGCGCAGGAAGTCGACCCGGCGGAAGTCGGGCCAATAGGCCTCGCAGAAGTAGAACTCGGAGTGGGCGCTCTGCCACAGCAAGAAGCCGGAGAGCCGCTGTTCGCCGGAGGTGCGGATGACCAGATCCGGATCCGGCTGGCCGCGGGTGTAGAGGTGCTCGGCGATGGCCTCGACCGTCACGCTCTGCGCGAGATCGTCGATGCTGCCACCACCCGCGGCGTGCTCGGCCACCAGCGATCGCATGGCGTCGGCGATCTCCTGGCGCCCGCCATATCCGACCGCGATATTGACCACCATGCCCGGCACGCCCGTGGTCCGCAGGGCGGCCGCCTCTAGCGCGGTCCGGGTGTCCGGCGGCAGCAGATGCAGAGCGCCCACCGGGTGGATGCGCCAGCGGCCGGTTTCGGCGAGCCCCGCGACGGCCTTCTCGATGATCCGCAGCAGCGGCGTCAGTTCGCGCTCGGGGCGGGCGAGATTGTCGGTGGACAGCAACCACAAGGTGACGACCTCGATGCCGACTTCCTCGCACCACGACAAGAAGCCCGCGATATTGTCCGCGCCCGCCTGATGGCCGGTCTTGGAGTCAGCCCCACGTTCGGCCGCCCAGCGGCGGTTGCCGTCCAGCATCACCCCGACATGGCGAGGCAGCGCGTCCCGGTCCAGGCGGTGCGCGACCCGGCGCTCATAGGCACCGTAGAGGAGGTCTCCGAGCGACATATGCCGTCAGGAACCGGCCTGCGGGCGGTCATCCGGCCCCGCCGACGGGTCCGCATGCCCCTCCAACTCGGACGGGGCATCCTGCGTGCGTTCCGCTTCTTCCTGCGCGTGCAGGTGGTTCATCCGGCGCAGCCGACCGGTCAGATTGCGTCCGAGGAACCAAATCGCCAGCGCGAGGAGGAAGAAGACGACGAAGCCCATGAAGCCACTGGCGGCGGTCTCGGGGTCCGCACCGGGGCCGGCGAAGGGCAGCACCGCCGCGATCATGACGCCACCCGCGCGACGCGGCGATCCAGCGCCAACTCCCCGGGAGCCCCGGCCCGCGCATCAGCCTCGGCCGGCTCGCCCAGCCCGGCAAAGAGGCAATCCTCGCCGTCGGCGATCGGGACATAGGAGGCGGCGGCTTCGTACTCGTCATACGGCCAGATCTGGGCCTGGATCTCCCGCGGGACCTTGAAGAACCAGCCCTGGGGGTCGATCTGGGTGGCGTGGGCGATGAGCGCGTTGTCGCGCCGCTCGAACCAGTCAGAGCACGGGACCCGGGTGGTCACCGTCCGCTCCGGCCGGTCCCACTTCTCCAGCCACTCACCATAGGGACTCTCCTGGCCGGCCGCGACCAGCGCCTCGTGATAGGCCGTGATGCGCGCCTTGCTGAAGCCACCGTTGTAGTAAAGCTTCAGCGGCTGCCACGGCTCGCCCGCCTCGGGGTATGCCGTGGGGTCGCCCGCCGCGTCGAAGGCCGCCACCGCGACCTCGTGGGTGCGAATGTGGTCCGGGTGGGGGTAGCCGCCATTCTCGTCATAGGTCGTCATGACGTGTGGGCGGAAGCGCCGGATCTCGCGCACCAAGGCCTCGACGGGAACCTCTAAGGGCTCCAGGGCGAAACAACCGACGGGCAGCGGCGGCAGCGGATCGCCTTCCGGCAGACCGGAATCGACGAATCCGAGCCAGTGGTGGTCGACGCCGAGGATCGCCTGGGCGGCCGCCATCTCGTCGCGGCGGACCTGGGCGAGGTCGCGCAGAATGCGCGGATCGTCCTTGAGGTTGGGGTTGAGCACATCGCCGCGCTCACCGCCGGTGCACGAGACCACGAGCACGTCGGCGCCGCTGTCGACATACTTCGCCATCGTCGCCGCCCCCTTGCTCGACTCGTCGTCGGGGTGCGCGTGCACGCACATCAAGCGCATGCCCTGGCTCATACCGGTCCTTCCGTGGATGACATGATCGGGGGACATTCTTCCACCGCCGGTGCCACGGCATACGCAACCATGGCAGAGCCTTCCCATGACCTTCACCGATCCCGCCTCTTATGACGAGGACGAACTCGACGCGCCGAGCCGCCCCGCGAACTCGCGGCGGTGGTGGGTCATCGGCTCGATCGGGTGCGCCGCGATGCTCGCCGTGGTCGCCTGGTTCGGGGTCTCGGCGACGCACGGTCGGGTCTCCTGGCAGACCAGGGGGTATGTCGTGCAGGACCCCTCCGCCGTGTCCGTCACCTTCGATGTACACCGGCCCGCCGGCCTGGCCGTCTCGTGCCGGCTAAAGGCAATGGACGCGCGGTTCGGAACGGTGGGGAGCCTCGATGTGCCGATCCCCGCCGGTCCGCAGCGGAGCCTGACGCTGACCCACGAGGTGCGCACGACGGCCTTGGCCGTGACCGGGACGGTCGAACGCTGCACCCCCGCGTAGGACCCCGCTGGTAGACTTAGTGTTTTCCCCCGGGTCTGGACCGCAGCGTTGGCGGTCCGGACCTTTTTGACAATCCGATCCTTCGAGGAGCGTGCACCGTGACCGATCAGCCGAGCGCCGCCTACCTGACCCAGGAGGCCTTTGATCGCCTGAGCGCCGAGTTGGCCGAACTGTCCGGTCCCCGTCGCCAGGAGGTCGTCGCCCGCATCGAGGCCGCCCGTGAAGAGGGCGATCTGAAGGAAAATGGTGGCTATCACGCCGCCCGCGAGGAGCAGGGCAAGATCGAGTTGCGCATCCGCCAACTCACGCAATTGTTGGACAGTGCGCAGGTCGGCGCCACGCCTCCGCCGGATGACGGCGTGGTCGAGCCCGGGATGGTCGTGACCGTCGAGATGTTCGGCGACGAGGAGACCTTCCTGCTCGGGTCGCGTGAAATCGCGGATGGCTCTATCCAGGTCTTCTCCGAGGCCTCCCCGCTCGGAGCCGCCATCAATGGGCTCTCCGTCGGCGACACGACCTCCTATGCCGCGCCCAATGGCAAGCAGATCGAGGTCACGATCAAGAAGGCTGTGCCCTACACCGGCTGAGCCGTCGCGAGTCGGCGCATGGCCTGCCGCCTCCGTCGCCGTCCGGCCGGGTCACGAGAATTTGAGGCGATAGCCGGCGGAGCGCAGTGAGGTCAGGACGTCCTGACAGTGCTGCGGGCCCTTGGTCTCCAACTGGATGAGGATGTCGACCTCGTCGATGAGCAGGTTGGCGTCGTGGCGCATGTGCTCGACCTCGACGACATTGGCGTCGGCGGCGGCGCAGTCGGCGATCAGCCGGGCCAGGGATCCGGGCCGGTCGGGCATGACGACCCGGAATTGCAGATAGCGTCCGGCCGCAACCATGCCGTGGCGGATGATCCGCAGCATCAGGAGCGGATCAATATTGCCGCCGGAGAGCACGACGACGATCGGCCCCTCCCAGGCACGGCTGGCCTGCTCGTTGAGCAGGGCCACACCCGCAGCCCCGGCGGGTTCGACGACGAGCTTGCTGTGCTCGAGAAGCTGCAGCATCGCCCGGGAGAGCGCGGACTCGGACACGGTGTCGACGCGATCGACGGCGCTCTTGATGACCTCAAAAGGCACGGCCCCCGGCAGGCCGACGGCGATGCCATCGGCCATCGTCGCCATCTTGTCCGCCGCGATGGGGTGCCCCGCCGCGAGGGACATGGGGTATGCCGCCGCCTGCTCAGCCTGCACCCCGACGACCGTGGTCTGCGGCCGCTGTTCCCTAAGGACGGTGGCGATGCCGGCGAGCAGTCCGCCGCCGCCGAGGCTGACCACCACCGTGCCCACCTCGGGGCACTGCTCAAGGATTTCTAGGCCACAGGTGCCTTGTCCCGCAACGATATCCGGGTGATCGAAGGGGTGGATCAGGACGGCGCCGGTCTCGTCGGCATACGCCCGAGCCGCGAAAAGCGACTCATCGAGGGTGGCTCCGACCTGCTCGACCTCGGCGCCATAGGCACGGGTGGCGATGAGCTTGGGCATGGCCGCACCGACGGGCATATAGACCTTGGATCGGATACCGAGGCTGGTCGCGGCGAGCGCCACGCCCTGCGCGTGGTTGCCGGCGCTGGCGGCCACCACACCACGGGCTTTCTCCTCATCGGAGAGCCGGGAAATCCGGGTATAGGCACCGCGGATCTTGAACGATCCGGCGCGCTGCAGGTTTTCGCACTTGAGGAAGACCTCGGTGCCGACCTTCTCGCTGAGCACCCGGGAGTACTCCAGCGGCGTCGGACGAATCAGATCGCCTAGCTGTTCCCGCGCGGAGAGCACGTCTGCATAGGTCACGCTGGGCACCGTCGCCATGAGGCGCCACTCTAGTGGCCGCTTCGCACCCGCGAACCGAGAGGCGTCGCTCAGGCCTTTTCGGTGCGATTGCGGAAGGCCCGGATGGCCAGTGGCGCCAGGATCAGCGAGAGGCCGACCGACCACAGCACGCTGGCCAGCACGGGATGTCGCAGCGGCAGTGCTGTGTCGGCCCCGAGCGCCGGCGCGTTGCCCCACAACTCGCGCATCGCCTGCACCAGCGCGGAGATCGGGTTCCACTCAGCGATCGTGCGCAGGAAACTCGGCATGGCCTCGGTCGGCGCAAAGGTGTTGGCCAAGAAGGTGATCGGGAAGGTCGTCGTGAACATCACGCCCTGCACGGCCTCCACGGAACGCATCGCCGACCCGACGAACATCCCGACCCAGATCATCGCGAATCCCCAGAGCAGCAGCAGGGCATAGGCCAGAACGGCCTTCGGCAGATTGGTGTGGATGCGCCAGCCGACGATCAGGCCGGTCAGCGACATCACGACCACACCGATGCTCGAGTGGATCAGACTGGAAATGCTGCGCGCGATCACCACCGCGGAGCGGCTGATCGGCAGCGCCCGAAGCCGGTCGATGATGCCCTTGTCGAGGTCGTTGGTCAGCCCGATCGCGACGATGAAGGAGGCGAAGGCCATCGTCTGCGCCATGATCCCCGGCAGCAGCCACTCGCGATAACCACCAGCCGTGCCGGTCTGGATAGATCCGCCGAAGACATAGGCGAAAAGCAATACGAACATCACCGGCTGGATCGTGACGTCCATCAGCATCTCGGGCATCCGCTTGATGTGCGTCAGGTTGCGGCGCACCAGAGTTCGCACTTGTGCCGGCAGGCCGGCGCGCGAGCTGTGCAGGGCGTGAGTCGTCACCGGACTGGTCGCGATCTCGCTGCTCATGCGGTCTCCTCCAGAGTCTCTTGCGCGCTCGCGTCTTCGGCGCGGTGACCCGTCAGCCGCAGGAAGACGTCATCGAGCGTCGGTCGTTTGAGGCCGAGGTCGTCGACCTCGATGCCACTATCGGCGAAGGCTTCGGCGGCCTCGGTCATGGCCCGCAGGCCCTCGGAGGGTGTGGTGAGCTGCCGCGCTCCAGCATCGACATAGACCTCACCGCCGAGGCGCTCCATCAGTTCCTGCGCCCGGCCCAGATCGCCCGCATGCGAGACCGTGACGACGAGCGCGGCGGCGCCGGACTGCTGTTTCAACTGCAGCGGTGTGCCAGCGGCGATAACGGATCCGTGGTCGATGACGATGATGCGATCGGCCAGTTGGTCGGCCTCTTCGAGATATTGCGTCGTCAGCAGCAAGGTCGTGCCTTCACGCACGAGATCGCGCAGCACTTCCCAGAGCTCAACGCGGCTGCGCGGGTCGAGGCCGGTCGTCGGCTCGTCGAGGAAGAGCACGGGTGGCGTCGCGATCAGGCTGACGGCCAGGTCGATGCGCCGCCGCATACCCCCCGAATAGGTCTTGACCACCCGCCCGCCGGCCTCGGTCAAGGAGAAACGCTCCAAGAGTTCGTCGCTGCGCGAGCGCACTGTGGAGCGGTCCAAGCCATAGAGCTCGCCGATCATCCGCAGGTTCTCGCGACCCGTGAGCAATTCGTCGACGGTGGCCGACTGCGCCGTCAGGCCCATCGCGCGCCGCACCTGATCCGGCTCCTTGAGCACATCGAAGCCGGCCACTCGGGCGGTGCCAGAGGTCGGTCGCGAGAGCGTCGTCATCATGCGGACGGTCGTGGTCTTGCCGGCACCATTGGGGCCGAGCATGCCGAGCACGGACCCGGGCTCGGCGGCAAAGGAGACGCCATCAACGGCGGTGAAATCGCCGAAGCGTTTGACGAGATCGATCGCTTCGATCGCTGCGGTGGACATACCGAACAACCTAAACGACCCGACCGACAGCCCCTTCCGGCCCGATTAGACCGGCGCCACGCGCTCCCCCAGGCGTGCCGCCGCCTGTGGATACTTCTCGGCCAGCAAGCCGATGGCAAAGAGCAGGTATGCCGCGTCGACCGCTCCCGCCGCGGCCGCCGGCACGATCCAGCCGCCGCCGTGATCCGCGAGCACCCGATCCAACACCTCGGCCGCGAGCGCCGCATCGGCGTGCCGCAGCACGCCCCCGGAGCCGATGAGCAAGCCGACCTCTTTCAGCGCGCGCGGCGCCTCGCCGGGACGCGCCGGCCGGCCATGCCGCCGCACCGCCAAAACGGCCGCAGCTGCGGCGAGCTCCCGCTCGCTGGACCACTCGGCCGGTGAGCTCGGAAGGTGGGCGATATCGGCGTGGACGCGGGCGGCATACTCGTGCGCGGCGGGGGTCAGCGGCAGCGATTCGCGACCTGCTGCCTCGACGATTCCCGTTGCGCTCCAACGCATTCCGAGATCGGCCTCGACGGTGCGCAGCACGCGAGGCGCGGGCGAGACCTCCCGGCGGACACCGGCATCCTCGCCGCGCGGGATCAATGCGGAATAGACGTCGGTGGTCGCTCCGCCGATATCGAAGGCCAGCACATCCTCGCCCCGGGACTGCGCAAAGGACTCCACGCCGCGAAGCACGGCATCCGGCGTCGCCATCGTCACGAGGTTCGCGAACCGAGGACCGCGAGAGAGGCCTTTCCCGCCGATGACATGGCGCAGGAATACCGCTCGGATCGCCTCACGCGCACTTGTGGGGGCAAGGTCACCGATCCGCGGCAAGACATTGTCGGCGGTGATGACGAGGCGCCCCTTGGCGCGCAGAATCTCGGCGCATTCCGGTGCGGCCTCACGATTGCCCGCAAGCACAACCGGAGCGGCGAGCCGGGCGTTGGCGAGGCGAATAGCGTTGTGCCGCAAGATGTCCGCATTGCCGCCGTCGGTTCCGCCGACGAGCAGGATTACATCAGGACGAGCAGCCCGCAGCGCGCGGACCGCCTGGCCATCGAGGGGACCGTGAGCCACATGCACGACGCGAGCGCCAGCGCTCAAACCCACCCGATAGCCCGCGAGCGCGGTCACCGCATCCTCATAGCCGATAACCGCCAACCGCAGCCCACCGCCCGCGCTGGAGCACACGAACACGGCATCGCCGTGCTGCTGCCCGGCCTGCGCGGCGGCCGCGTCCAGCCCCTCGAGCACATCGGTTCCGGACGTGGTCGGGACACTTGAGCGACCGCATACGGAGCCATCGCCCAGGTCCACCCGCAGCGCTTTGGTGAAGGTGGAGCCGACATCGACGCACAGGGCGTGCGTCGGCGCGCTCACAACTCTCGCCACTGGGCCACCATCGCGTCGATGTCCACGAGCGGCGCCACCAGCGGCGGGGTCTTGAGGTCGCGGGGCACCAGCCGGTCGAACCGCACCCGATCGTTGTAATCGACCAGCACCGCCCGCACGCCCGCCTCAGAACGCAACTCCCGCAAGGATTCCGGGAAGCCCGCCGCCTCCCGGCGCAGCGAGATGACTGCAGGTAGGGCACCGGCCCCGTCGAGGCCTTCAGCCCGCATCTTCTGTTTGATCCACCAGTCCGGATCGTCGACGGATCCGAGGTCTAGGGGCTTCCCCGCGCCGCGGAGATTATCGAACTCGCCTCGCTCCTGCGCCTCGCGGATCAACCGCTCGACGTGGGACTCGTAGGGCTGCACGAGTCCCGACCCTACCGGGGGTGCCCGGGCGCCGATGGCGGCGCAGTGTGTGCGCGTTACGGCTTCGTAACCGCCGCAAGGCTTCCGGAACTCTTGTTGTTCGGGCACCGTTTGCCCAAGGAACCTGGCGCGCCTGCATCACCGGGCCACGATCTTGCTCTGTAAGACAGGCGGACCGTGATCACCTCCCGATCTGTGGGCGCCGGGGGAAGGAGTCTTGGTCATGGGACGTGCACGACGCGCGCGCAAGATTGCAGCCACCGCGGCATACGGCGGCGGCGGCCTCGCGGCGACAGCGGGCGCCCTCGGGGCGATCGGTTATGGCGTGATCAAGGTCGAGGCGAAGGTCGCGCGCAAGATCGTCGGGCGACCGTTCGAGGGGGCGCCGGACGATGACGATGTGTATGGCGCCGGCTTCGGCTCGGCCCTGGAATTGGTCATGCTCGGCGATTCCACCGCGGCGGGCATGGGCGCTGACACCGGACGGCAGACGGTCGGCGGCATCATCGCTACTGGCCTCGCGGCCTTCACCGGTCGACAGGTCCGCCTGACCAATGAGGCGGTCATCGGGGCCGAGTCCGCGGACCTGGAGCGGCAGCTGGCAAATGCGCTGGACCGAGTGGCGCGCCCCGATGTGGCGGTTATCCTCATCGGCGGCAATGACGTCACGCACCGGATCGATCGCACGACGGCAGTGCGTCATCTCGAGCTGGTCGTCCGCCGGCTGCGCGCCCTCGGCGTGGAGGTGGTCGTGGGCACCTGCCCGGACCTCGGCACGGTTCAGCCCATCCCCGTGCCCTTGAAGCATCTGGTCCGCCGCTGGAGCCGCGACCTCGCGGCTGCGCAAACCGTGGCCGTCGTCGAGGCCGGCGGGCGCACCGTCTCGCTCGGCGACCTGCTCGGCCCGGAGTTCCTGGCCTCGCCGAAGGAGCTGTTCAGCGAGGACCAGTTCCATCCGTCGCCGGCCGGGTATGCCCGTGTCGGCGCCGTCCTGCTGCCCGCCGTATGCGCTGCCCTCGGTGTAGGCGGTGTGGGTGACACCACGGACCGCCGGCCCGAGCCGACGCGCGGGGAGTCCGTCGGACCGGTCGCCGTCGCGGCCGGTCAGGCAGTCCTCGACCCGGGCACCGAAGTCGCCGGCACCGATCTGGCGGGCGAACCTCGCGGCCCGCGCGGCCGGTGGGCCGTCCTCCTACGCCGCCGTGCCACGCCCGTGCCGGACGAGGCGCCTGCCGAGCCGGGGCCGCCCGGCGTCGACGGCGGTGCCGGCCCGGTGGCTGACGAGCGGGCGACTGATGCACCCGCGACGCAGCGGCCGCTTGCGGACGAGGTCGACCCCGCCCGGCCCAGCACGTAGCCGCGGGCATCACGCGGCCGGGGGCGGCGGCATACAACTCCCACATCGCGGCACAACTCGTGCGTTATGTCGTGAGTCCTCCATCCGGCGGGAGGACTCACGACCAAACGAGTGGGTTACGACCGAACGTGGGACTCAGGGCAGGGCGCGGCGGAGCTCGCCGAGGTCGCCCACGACGTCGGCGGCGGTGATCCGGGAAGCGGCGAGGGCGTCATACGCGAGCACCGTCAGCTGGTCGGGCAGGGCCGCCGGGCCCAGCTCCGGGACGGGTATGCCGGGGTGCACCAGATCGGCATACCTCTCAAGGAGCGTGCGCACCGGCGCCGAGACGGACAACGCCTGGTCCAGCGGCAGTTGATGCCACCGCCGGACCAGGCGCGTCAGGTCGTCGGCGACCTCAGCAGGGAGCCGGGTCGCCACCGGGATCAGTCGCCCCGCAGGCGAGCCAGGAGGCGGAGGAACTCGATGTAGAGCCAGACGAGCGTCACGATCAGGCCGTGCGCGAGCAGCCACGAGAACTGCTTGGGCGCGCCAGTCGCGATGGCCCGGTCGATCGAGTCGAAGTCGAGGGCCAGGGTCAAGGACGCGAGGCCGACGGCGAAGATCGACAGCCCGATGCCCAGCGGGCCAGTGCCACCGAAGCCGAACGGGGTGTTGGAGACCATCGCGAAGATGAAGTTGATGACGGCGAAGATCGCGTAACCGAAGATCGCCAGCGTGACGATGCGGCGGAACTTGTCGGTGACCTTCAGGAAGCCTGACTTGTAGGCCAGGAACATGCCCGCGAAGGTCGCCAGCGTGGCGACGACAGCGGTGCTGACCAGGCCCTCGCCATAGGCGTCATTGAAGAAGTTGCTGATGGCGCCGACGAACAGGCCTTCGAGGGCGGCATACCCGATGATCAATGGCACGCTGATGGTCTTCTTGAAGGCGATGACCAGACCCAGGATCAGGGTCCCGATCATCCCGCCCAGCCAGAACATCATGCCGAGGGAGCGGTTCATGTCAGACCCGATCCAGCCCACGGCACCGAAGCCGATGACGAGGCTGAAGAGGGTCAACGTCTTCATGACGACGTCGTCCATCGTCACGCGGCCGGTCTGGACCGGGCCGGCGGACGGCTGGTTGTACATATCCTGCAGCTGCCCCGGGGTGGGGTAGGCCTGGCCGTAGCCCTGCTGCGGGAAGCCTTGGGGCGTCTGCGTCTGACCGCGCGAGGCGCCGAAGCCGGCATAACCCTGCCGTGACTCGCGATCGATCCGGTCGAACACCGGGTTGCTCATGGTGGTCCCTCCAGGACACATCGGGCGCGGCACCCTTCGCCGCGCTCAGCACATACAGCGTTGCAGACTTCGCGCTTGTTCCCGTTGCCGAGCACGGGGTATGCCGTGGATCGTGACCGTGTCGTCACTCAGGCGGCCCTCGCGCCTGGGTGGCTCAAGCTTTGTGCCGGAAACCCTGGGTTCGTGCCAGAAAGAATCTGACACAAAGGAAGGGTTTCCGGCATCGGGCGGGAAACCCACACTCTCGTCGCGTGCCCCCGACGGGAATCGAACCCGCACCGGTGGCGATTTTAAGTCGCCTGCCTCTGCCAGTTGGGCCACGGGGGCGCGGCCACTCTACGGGTGGACGGGGCGAGGCATCGGCGGATGTGGCCATCGCCGCACGCGACACGCGCGAAAGCTGTCGAGATGGGGCGGGATCTTCGGATTTCGGCCCCCGTGCGCTGGGCCAGCTCCCGGCCCAGCGCACAATGTCGTGTGGGCCTGCTCCGGTCCGCCTTATCGAGGGGGTCTGCTCCGGCCCCGGAGAGGGGGAATCTTGTCTCCCGAGCCCTCAGTCGTCACTGCGGCGCGAGGTCGCCGCGGACCCGCACCTGGCTGCGGCAGTCCTGGCGCGAGGCGGATCCCGCCGATGGCGTGCGAGGTGTCTATCGCGCCGGCCTGGTGGCCTTCTTCGGCTTCATGGACACCCACGCCACCGCATGGCGGGCGACTCTGGAGGACAGCAGGTTCCTGGCGGATCCCAGGGCAATGAATGCCTTGCGCGCTGCGCAGATCGACACCGTGATGACCGGTCTGCGCCATCAGGAGACACTCTCCGAGGTCCCGGACTTCATGCTCGAAGGCTTCGCGCAGGGCGTCATCGGCGCGTGCGAACGGATCGCGGCGTGGCGGATCAGCCAGCCGCAATGCACGGCCGAGATTGCGACCGAGTTGGTCATGGCGCTGACGTGGTCGGGGCTGGAACGAATCGCCGCCACCAGCCTGCCGACACGGCAAGCCGTCCGCGAAGCTCAGCCGCGCGGTCTGACCCCGCCGCTCAGTCGCTCCGACCCGCGCCGATCGAGAGCGCGATGCCGTCGAGGATGTCGTGCTCAGAGGTGACGACGGGCACCTCCCCCGCCCGCGCCCTGATGCGCTCGACGATGGTTTGCCACACGATGGCGCCGCCGCCGATGACATCGACCCGGCCGGGGTGCATGAACGGCAGAGAAGCCCGCTGCTCGCGCGTCATATGAAGCAAATCGTCACAGGCCGCGCGGACCTGGGCAGCGCTGAGCCGGCTGAGGTGGATGGCGTCCGGCTGGTATGCAGGGAGCCGCAGCGCGTGTGCCGTGATCGTCGTGACGCTGCCAGCCAGCCCGACTAGCGTCACCGTGCGATCCAGCGGAACCACCCGAGCCGCGGCATCGATCGCCGCGTCAACGTCGGCCACCGCCGCGGCGATTTGGTCGTCGGTCGGCGGGTCCGCCTGCAGATGCCGCTCCGTCAGGCGCACACAACCGACATCGGTGGATAGCGCCGCCTCGACACCCTCGGTTCCGAGCACGAACTCACTCGACCCGCCGCCGATATCGACCACGAGATAGGGCCCGGGTATGCCGGCCGCCCGCAGATCGCCGGTTGCGCCGAGGAAGCTCAAACCCGCCTCCTCGGCACCGCTGATCACTTCCGGCGTCACCGCCAGGTCCCCGAAGGCTTCCTCGACGCCGGCCACGAAATCCGCAGCATTGCTCGCATCCCGCGAGGCGGAGGTGGCCGTGAAGCGGATGGCCTCCACCCCGTGAGCGCGGCACTGATCGGCATACTCCCTGGTCATGGCCAAGGTGGCGGCCATCCGCTCCGGGTCGAGACGACCGGTGCGGTCCACGGCATACCCCAGCCGAACGACCTCCATGCGCCGCACGATGTCGTGCAGCGCGCCGGCCTCATCGATATCGGCGATGAGCAGGCGGATGGAGTTGGTCCCACAGTCGATCGCACCGACCCGCATATCTCAGCCCTCCGTGAGAGTCGTGGAACACGGCACGCTCGCCCACCATGGCGGAAGCATCGCCAGGGCCTGATCGCCGAGCGGGTTGACGCCCGGTCCGGCGGCCAGCGCGTGCGCCACCAGCACGTGCAGGCATTTGACGCGCGTCGGCATACCGCCTGCGCTGATCCCCTCGATCTCCTCAACGCTGCCGAGAGCGGCCCGCCGGTCGAGATAGTCGGCATGGGCCCGGGCGTATGCCGCCTGCAGCTCCTCATCATCGGCCAGCTGGGCCTCGAGCTGCTTCATCACGCCCTCGGATTCCAAGGTGGAGATGGCGCCGGTTAGACGCGGACAGGTGGCGTAGAAGGTCGTGGGGAAGGGCGTGCCGTCGGGCAGGCGAGGCGCGGTCTGAACAACATCCGGGCTCCCGCACGGACACCGGTGGGCGACTGCCTGGACGCCGCGGGGCTCGCGCCCGAGTTGGGCGGCGACGACCTGGAGATCCTCAGGGGACGGCATACCTGTGATTATCCGGGACGGGGAGCGCCGCGGCTCAGCGGCCCACGCCCTGGGGGTTGTCAGCGATCTTGATCGACTCCCAGACCTGGCCGTACCACGCATTGCGGCTCTTGGCCGCTGCCGCGCTCTGACCGGTCGCACCCGTCGGGGCCTCGGCGGCCTGGTCGAGATCGATGATCTCGTAGGCCTTTTCACCCTTCTTGACGAACTTCAGGCGCTGGCGGGCCTGCTGCTCGACATAAGTGTCCTGGCCCCACAACGCCTTTTCCTTCTCCATGGCAGCGACATCGGCACGCTGCGCTGCCACCTGCTCCTGGAGAGCCCCGATCTCACGCCGCTGATCGACATAGGTCTTCAGCGTCGGGCCGAGCAGGAAGGCGAGCATGACGAAGATCGTCAGGCCACCGATCCACCACCCCGCGGAGCGCGCGGAGCGGCGCTGGGCCAACTCCCCCGCTACGGAGGAGCCGACCGAGCGCATGCGCGGGCCCGGCCCGCGCCCCTTGGGGCGGCGGGCCGAGTCTCGGCGCGGACCGGTGGCTGCCACGAGGACCTCAGGCGGTGAAGCGCGGGAAGGCGCCGGCGCCGGCATACACCGCGGCGTCGTCGAGTTCCTCCTCGATTCGCAGCAACTGGTTGTACTTCGCGACGCGCTCGGATCGGGCCGGGGCACCGGTCTTGATCTGGCCGCAGTTGGTCGCGACGGCGAGGTCGGCGATGGTGACATCCTCGGTCTCGCCGGAGCGGTGGCTCATCATGCAGCGGTAGCCCGCGCGGTGTGCCATGTCGACGGCGTCGAGGGTCTCCGAGAGCGACCCGATCTGGTTGACCTTGACCAGCAGCGCGTTGGCGGTGTCCTCGGCGATGCCGCGGGCCAGGCGCTCGGGGTTGGTGACGAAGAGGTCGTCGCCGACGAGCTGGACCTTGCGGCCGAGGGCGTCGGTCATGGCCTTCCAGCCGGCCCAGTCGTCCTCATTGAGCGGGTCCTCGATGGAGACCAGCGGATAGGCGTCGACGAGTTCGGTGTAGTAGGCGATCATCTCGTCGCTGGACTTCTTGGCCCCTTCGAAGGTGTAGGCGCCGTCCTCGTAGAACTCGCTGGCCGCGACATCGAGGGCGAGCGCGATGTCCTTGCCCGGTTCGTAGCCAGCGGACTTGATGGCCTCGAGGATCAGGTCGAGGGCGGCGCGGTTGGACTCGAGGTTCGGGGCGAAGCCGCCCTCGTCGCCGAGGCCCGTGGCCAGGCCCTTCTTCTTCAGAACCGACTTCAACTCGTGGTAAACCTCGGCGCCCCAGCGCAGGGCCTCGCGGAAGGAGGCGGCGCCGATCGGGGCGATCATGAACTCCTGGATGTCGACATTGGAGTCGGCGTGGCTGCCGCCATTGAGGATGTTCATCATCGGCACGGGCAGGACCCGGGCGTTGGGCCCACCGACATAGCGGAAGAGCGGCAGGCCAGCCGACTCGGCGGCGGCCTTGGCGACGGCCAGGCTCACGCCGAGGATGGCGTTGGCGCCGAGCTCGCCCTTGTTGGCGGTGCCGTCGAGGGTGAGCATCTCCTGGTCGACGAGGCGCTGGTCGGCGGCGTCATAGCCGTAGAGGCGGGGCGCGATCTCCTCCATCACGGCGTCGACGGCCTGCTCGACACCCTTGCCGAGATAGCGCTTCTTGTCGCCATCGCGGCGCTCGACGGCCTCGAAGGCGCCGGTGGAGGCGCCGCTGGGCACGGCCGCGCGGGCGACGGTGCCGTCGTCGAGACCGACCTCGACCTCGACGGTGGGATTGCCGCGCGAGTCAAGAATTTCGCGGGCGACGATTGCCTCGATGGTGGCCACGGGTCACTCCTTGGGAAGGGCATGGATGGGCGCAAGTCTTCGCCGCCAAGCGTAGTCCCGCCGTCGTCACCGGTTTGTGACCGACCCGCGTGGTGGGACGCCTTCTTGCGCCCGCTCTCGTGGGCCTGGGTTGACGGCGGGTATGCCAGGTGCCGCCGGCTGGCGAGCAGGCGGGGTTTGTGCGTGTGCGGGGTTGCTGCCCAGCGGAGCGGGCCTTGTGAACGCGAGCCGGGATATAGACATACCTCGTCAACGCCGCGCCCGCACGGTCTGCTGCATGCCAGACTCGACAACATGCAGAGCAGCACGGATTCGCACGCCATCACCGACCTGACCCGACGCACCCTGCTCGGTGGGGCGGCCGCCGCGCTCGCCGCCGGTCGGGTGGCCGGCCCGGCCGCCGCGCTCGACGTGGCGACTGGCTCCGGGCACTGGTTGGGCGAGCGCTTCTGGGGAAATCGCTTGCAGGAC
This sequence comes from Nostocoides veronense, assembly GCF_039531185.1. Taxonomy (NCBI): domain Bacteria; kingdom Bacillati; phylum Actinomycetota; class Actinomycetes; order Micrococcales; family Intrasporangiaceae; genus Nostocoides; species Nostocoides veronense. Next base: position 158,739 of record NZ_BAAAPO010000033.1, on the reverse strand, counting down.
TGGCTGGTTCGAGCCGGGCGTATGGAGTGTGTCGCCGCCGCAGGCAGCACGATGGGCCGCACCATCGCGGTGCTGACCCACGAGATCCAGTCCAGCAGCTTCGATCTCGCGGTGCGCACGGGGACCCTCGCCGACGGGAGCGGGCTGTCCGGGTTCGTCGTGGGGACCGGCATACCCGGGGAAGATGCGCGGCGGCGGGCGCTGCTCGGCTCAGCCAGCGGGATCGGTGGCGGACTGATGGCGTATGTCGATCACCGCGGCGCCGTCGGCTTCCGCGACCACAGCGCCGAGGGCGACCAATTCCTGTGGCAGCAACTGCCGGCCACCGTGACGGGCGCCGCCGTGCCGCGCACCCTCTCGGAGGATCTCACACTGCGCCTGTCCTGCCGTCCGGTGTCGGAATCCACTGTCGCACTGACGATTTCGGTCCATGACACGAGGACCGGAGCGCTCCGGCAGCGGGCCGTGCTCGCGTCGCTGCCGCTGGCACGAGTGCGCGGCGGGATCGCGCTGATATCGAGCTCGCGGGACGGCTCGGCCGCACGCTACTGGCTGACCGGCTTTACCTCGACCGGGGTGACCGCCCTTCCCGAGCGCGGGCTCGGACCGGTCGTCGGGACGCTCTTCACGGCCACGGGCGGCATCCTGCGGATGACCGCGCAGCTGATGCCCCTGGACCCCCGCACGTTGACGTCCATCGCCCTGGAGGTGCAGCAGGGCGGGGCCTGGAAACGCTTGGCCACCAGCGGAATCGGACCGGGCTATACGGCGCTCTTCCGGGCAACGGCCTTCGACAACTCCGCTCCGACGGGCTATCGAATCGTCGGCGGCGGGCGGGTCCTTTATGGCGGCACCATCCCCGCCGAACCGCGCGGCGGCCTGCGGTTGGCAAGCATGAACTGCCTCAAGGCCAGTCACCGTCCGCTGGACTCGCTCAGTCCGTGGCAGGCGCGGCTGCCGGGAAGCGTCTCCCTCGACCTTTACAGCGCGCGCAATATCTACTTCCCGCACGACGAGATCGTGGACTCGATCGCGGCGCAACGCCCCGATCTCCTTGTCGCACATGGGGATCAGCTGTATGAGACGTCACCCACGGCCAAAGACAAGGGCACGGCGCCGGAGCTGGACTTCCTTTACAAATTCCTGATGTGGCACTGGGCCATGCGGCCCCTGACACGGCGAGTGCCCACCGTGGTCCTGACGGACGACCACGATGTCTATCAGCCGAATCTCTTCGGCGAAGGCGGCATCGCGACGACCGACCCCAAGCGCGGCGGGTATGTCAACGCCGCCGCCTGGGTCAATCTGGTTCAGCGGATGTCGAGCTGGCACAACCCCGAGCGTTTTGACCCGACCCCGATCGCTCAGGGCATCACCGTCGGGTATGCCGCCTTCAGTTATGGCGGGACCAGCCTGGCCATCGTCGAGGACCGCAAGTTCAAGACCGGCCCGCTCGCACCGGGTGGCGGGGCACTGCAATTGCTCGGCACTCGACAAGAGGCCTTCCTGCGCACCTGGGCCAGCATGCATCCCGGCCAGCCAAAGATCATCCTCACCGGCTCGACGTGGGCGTGTGTGCTGACGAATGCCAATGGCTCACCGCGCGCCGACCCCGACACGCAGGGCTGGCCGCCCGACGGCCGCACCCGCGCGGTCCGGCTGGCGAAGGACGCCCGTGCCCTGATCGTCGCCGGCGATCAACACGTGGGTCACCTTGTGCGCCATGGGATTTCGGGATTTGATGATGGGCCTTTGCAGTTCACTCCACCGGCCGGATCCTCGAGTTTCCAGCGCTGGTTCCAACCGTCGAAGGCGCTGCCGAATGCGGGGCCGACGCCATACACCGGCGATTTCACCGACGCTTTCGGCAACCGGCTGCGGGTGCTCGCCGTCGCGAATCCGAAGTTCACCCTGCAGCAGTTGTGGGCGCACTACCCACCGCCCGCCCAGGATTTTGGGGACCGGGGCCTAAAGCGAGAGGGCTTCGGCATGGTGATTCTCGATCACGCGGCCCGCTCGCTGCGCCTCGAGTGCTGGCCGTGGAATGCCGCGGCCACCGGCGCCGGGCAGTATGCCGGGTGGCCCGTGACGGTCCCCTACTCGGCGCTCTGACCGGCGGCGCGGAGGGCACCTTCGGCGAGCAGGAATTGCGCCGCGGTGTAGGTCGCCATCACCGCCGACTCCAGGATCGGGGGCGGGTCGCTCAGCACGAAATGACCCAGCCCCAGCAGCGTGTCCGACGTCAGGAAGGCCAGGCCGCCGAGCGCGGCGGCTCGACGCGCGTCCTCGGGCAGGGCCGGATCGAGGTGAGCGGCGCAGTCGGCCATGGTGGTCAGCAGGCCGGCATATGCCAGCACCCCCGGCCCGAGGACCGGCTCCGAGCGTGCTGCGCCGAGGGCCATGGGGATGCCGGTCAGGAGAAACAGCCCAGCCGCGCCCTTGCCAACTGTGCTGTGCCGCAAGGGATTCGGGTTGGCGTTCGCGCGGAAGCCGCGGATATAGGCGATCTGGCCCGCGCCGAAGGCCCCCATGCCAGCCAGGAAGGACCCGGTGCCGGAGCCGAGCAGGGCGAGATCGCCGAGCCAGCCCAAGGCCTGGCCGGCTTGGGTGCTGCGGCGTAGCGGCGTGCGCCGCGACCGGGGGTCGATGGCGAAAGAGCCGGCGAGGGTCGGCATCAGGAGGCTCTTGGTGACCAACCGGGCGCGCTCGGGGGCCGGGCCAGGCATACCGGCGAGGACCGTGTCGGCCACGGCGAGCGCCCCGAAGGCCAGACGTAGGACGGAGGCAGCGCGCGGCATACCCGGGAGGATAGTGACCGCGCCCGCCCGCCTCCCGACGGGGCGCAGGCGGGCGATTTCCGGGGGTCGTGCAACCTCTGCTGAGCCGTGCAACCTCTGCTAGCCGAGGTTGGTCGAATCCGCAGACCTTGCACGGTATGCAGATTCGACTAACCTCCGCTGACTTGGGCTTGTCGAGTCAGGCCGAATGCGCCTAAGTGCCCTGTCGTCCCTGCGGTCGGCGACGTTCCGGATCAGTTCGTCGGGCTGGACGTGCTCCTCGCCGATGGGCTCGTCCGCGAGGAGCCGCTCGATGACGAGCTCGAACGCGTGCTGCTCGAGTTCGAAGTCTCCGAGGGCGATGTCGCCGAATTGGCCGAAGTCGCCGGGCTCCCCGACGTGCTCCCTCCATATCCCATCGGGCCAGTTGGGTCATTCTGCTGGCCTCGTCCAGCGTGATGGACACAGCCCTGCCGGTCTGGTCGAAGAGTCGCACACCCTCCAGTCGCCGGCCCTCGCGGTCGTAGGCATACAGATTCCCCACGGCAATGCCATCGTTGTAGACGCCCATGGTCGAAATGTCGGGACCTGCTTCATCCCACCCGTTCACCACTCGTGGTGAGAGCAGGCTTACGAACTAGATGTACTGACCGGGGACGTTGATCAATCGTGAGACGGGCGGCTGGCCTCCGCAGGCGGTGCGCGGTCGGTGCTGGTTGTACTCGTGGAGCCAGTCGGTGAGGGCATCGCGGCGTTCTTTCTCGCTCGTGTAGCAGCGCGCATATGCCCAGCCGTCGGCCATGGTGCGGTGGAATCGCTCGACCTTGCCGTTGGTCTGTGGGCGGTATGGCCGCGTTCGCTTCGGAGTGATCGATAGAGCCTCGCACGTGTCTCGCCACAGGTGAGAGCGGTACGCACCACCGTTATCGGACAAGATGCGCTCAATAGCGACCCCTCGGTCGGCGAACCACTCGACCGCTCGATGCAGGACTCCGACGGCGGTGACAGCGGATTCGTCGTTGTGAACCTCGGTGTAGGCGACGCGCGAGTGGTCATCCATGATTGTGTGCACGAACGCATACCCGAGCTTGGGGTTGCGCCACTTGTTCTTCGGCTTGCCGGGAGTGACGGCACGATTCCTCGATCCTTGACGTCGCCCGACGTATCGCCAGCCCCCACCGTCGGGGATGTTCCCGAGCTTCTTGACGTCCACGTGCACGAGCGAGCCAGGGTAGTCGTGTTCGTATCGGCGGATCGGCTCGCCGGTGGCACGGTCGACGTAGGAAAGTCGATTCATGCGCGCGGTCGTGAGGATGCGGTGGACCGTGGCCGGGGCGATGCCGAGTCGGGCTGCGAGTTGAACAGGCCCTTCCCTCAGGCGCATTCGTAGGCTCACGCACCGTTTTGTCGTCTTCTTGCTCGTCTTGTTCGGTGAGGACTTCGGACGTGGCGACCGGTCTTGCATCGGCTCGCCAGCGAGGTAGCGGTCGACCCACCGCTTCACGGTTGGCCACGACACCTGGAAGCGGGCAGCGACTTCGCTGATCGGCCATCCTTCCTCGACGACGAGGCGGGCGACTCGTAGACGATGACGTGGGGTCAGTGCGGCATTGCGATGACTCAAAGTGCCTCCTGAGATAGATCGGTGGCCGGCCGCGTTTGCGACCGGCCACCGGATGATGGAGTTGGAGTAGAGACTTCTACTTGGAGCCTTGCGCTGCGTGGAAGGTGAGTGCTGGCGCAAGCCAGGACTCGAGCCCAGGTCCCTGGAGGGCGGCCTGTTCAATGCTGATCCAGCCTTCGCCCATGGGGCGGTCTGCACCCATGAGCGCAGGGTGAGCACCAGGACGGGCGAGTAGGTCCTCCGCGTCAGCGGGGTCGATGCGTAGCAGGAGTGTCCCTTCCCGACGAGCGGCGACGACCATCCGGTCCTCGACCATGAACGACACTCCCCCGAACATCGACACCTCACGAGGGTTGCGAGCTCTTAGCGCGTCACGAACTCGCTCAACCAGGTCCTTCTGTGCTGTCATCGTCCACCCTTCTCGATGTACTCGGGGCCGCTGTAGTGAAGGTTCAAGGACGCGATGCGTCCGCCGTCGAAGGTGAAGAACTCCGCGAAGGTCATGGGACCGCCGGGCATGGTCGCCGTGTAGAGCACGGCGGAGCCGTTAGGGCCGTGCACGTCGTGGATGATCTCGATCTGCTTGACCGTCGCAATGAAACCGGCAACCCCGCCCAGGAAGCCATCGGTGGCGTCGGGGAGGTGTCCGGCGAGGGAACCCGTGAAGTCGAGGTGGTCACCCAGCAGAGGCCGTAGGTCAGCCCCGTCCTGGTAACTGTCGATGCCGGACTCGAGGATCCGGTAATAGTCCTTGAGGGTCTGAGGTGCGGCAGAAGACAGGGTGGCGGGCATGGCTCTCCTTGGTGTGAGAATGGTGCTTGATACTTTCAAGCAGTCACTTGATAAAGTCAAGGGGGTTCAGGTGAAGTCCTACGGACAGCTCTGCTCGATCGCTCGCGCCCTGGATGTCGTCGGTGACCGGTGGACTCTCCTGATCGTGCGTGAGCTGCTGATCGGGGGCGCATTGCGCTTTGGCGAAGTCCAGCGCGGCCTGCCTGGCATCGCGACGAACCTGCTCACCCAGCGTCTGCGGGACCTCGAGACCAACGGTGTCGTCGCCCGCGAGCCCGCCCCAGGAAACCCGGGCACGCCAACGTATCGGCTTACCGAGCGTGGCCGGGCCCTGGACGGAGTGCTGCGCGAGCTTCTGAAGTGGGGTGCACCGACGGTTCCAGACGCGCCGAGTGATGCGATCTTCCAGATGCACTGGCTCAGCCAACCGGCACGCTTCCTCCTCGCGGATCACAGGCCGGACGAGCCACCGATCGTGATCCGGTTCAGCACCTTCGACGACGGCTTCGACCTCACCGCCGCCGACGGGACCATCACGGTGGACCCTTGCCGGCGCGACGTCAGCCCCCTGGCGGGTGTTACAGGCCCCGGGCCGGTACTGGTTGCCCTCCTACAAGGCGCAATGCCTCTGCCCGCCGCTATCGCGCAGGGCGTGGATGTCACCGGCGATGCCGCGGCCCTGACGCGAGTTCTACCAGCGCCCCAAGCGTCGACTAACGTCCCCGGTCATTACAACTAGAAGAGCGCGATGAGGGCGGCGAGCAGGTTGAGGATGAGGAGCGGCCACCAGCGTGTCCGTCCAGCACGCGTGCGCAGGCCAAGCCAGATCGAGGCGGCACCGAGGACGACCACGAGCACGAGGGTGAGAAGCGGCGACCAGTAGAACAACCAGCCCACGAACATGCCCACGATGGCGGCCCGCGCCAACCACCAACCGCCGCGCAGCTCCCGAAGCCAGGGGGCAGCGGTCAAGATCCGATCGCCGAGTCGATCGGCCGGCTCCTTCAGGCTCCGCAGGACACTCGGGCGAGCCGGAGCCGAGCGCTCCGGGAGGCCAGCAGCGGAGCGCAACTCCGCGGCATACGCCTGCGGGGTCCCAAGGCGCGAGCGCAGATCCGGACCGGCCGCGGACGCCAATTCCATCAGGTCCGCTTCCATCCCGAGCGTGAGATCGTCGACATCCTCAGACGGCAGGTCGGCCAACTGCTCGCGCACTTGCGCAACATAGGCCCGAACATCCGCCCCCGGCCCGGTGGTCATGACGGCGGTGGTCTCGGTCATCCGCGTGCTCCTGCTTCTGCGAGCAGCCCGTCCATCGTCGCCGCGGAGGCGGACCAGGTCTTGGCTTGGGTGGACAGGACGTGAGCCGTCCTCGCGGGCAATCGCGGCCAGCACGGCGAGATCGAGTACCCCTTTGACCAATTGCGTTGGATCCACCCGCGCGCTCCTTCCGGAATCCGGACTAGTGCGGATTGCGTACTAGTGCGGATAGCAGAACGCCATCGCGAGAAAGGGCAAGAGCCACACCTCGGTCGCTGGGCTGAAGAAATCAGGAAACCAGAAGCCGTGCTGTGGTCCACCGCCCGGCGCCGTCGCGGTTCAGATCACAAGCGGGCGGCGGTGCCACCAGGGTTGCGCGGCTTCGAGTTGGGAGGCCAGGCGCAGCAGCATCGCCTCGCTGCCCAGGCGCCCGACGAACTGCGAGCCGATCGGGAGCCCGGCCGGCGTCCAATGGAGCGGGACCGACATGGCGGGTAGACCGGTGAGGTTGGCGAGTTGCGTGTAAGGCACCCAGCCGAGATTCTGCGTGATCATCTGGTCGACTACCGGCGTGAAGCGCAAAATTCCGGCCGAGCGACCCTTGATCAGCGCAGCCTGCGCGCGTTGCACCAACGGCGGCAGGTCGAAGGCACCGATCCGCGGGGGCGCCGTCGCGGTCGTGGGGGTGAGTAGCAGGTCGTGGGTCTCGAAGAAGGCCGCCATCGAGCGCACATACCGCTGCCGGTTCTCGATCGCGGCGACGAGGTCGACCGGCTTCGTGGCACGCCCGAGCGCGGCCATGACCAAGGTGTCGGGCTCGAATCCCTCATCGCCGGCCCCCGTGATTCGCTTGGACTGCGCGACCTGCCAGGCGCACCAGGCGAACCACGTGGTGAGGAAGTCCTTGGCGAGGGCGGCGTCGTCATAGGGCATCCTCGGGAGCCGCTCGACCTGGTGGCCGAGCGATTCCAGGAGGGTCGCGGTGGCCTCGGCCGCGGTGATGGCCTCGGGATCGGGCTTGGGGTTGATCGCGCTGTCAGTGCACACCGCCACCCGCAAACGGCCGGGATCGCGCCCGATCTCCTCGCGCAGTGGGGTGGCCGGGCGCGCGGCGAGATAGGGCGAGGTCGGGCTCGGCCCGGCGAGCACATCGAGCATCGCGGCGGTATCGCGCACCGAGCGGGAATGCACGCCATTGCTGACCGAGCCGAGCAGTCCCTCGCCGAGCTGCGGGCCGGCCGGAATGAGTCCCCGGGTGGCCTTGAGGCCGAAGACGCCGCAGGCGGAGGCGGGTATGCGGATCGATCCGCCCCCATCGCTCGCCGCGGAGCACGGCACGATCCCGGCGGCCACCGCGGCGGCGGAGCCTCCGGATGATCCGCCGGGCGCGTGGTCGAGATTCCACGGGTTGCGGGTTGGTCCCCCGACCAGGGGCTCGGTGATGCCCTTGGCCCCGAACTCCGGTGTATTGGTCCGGCCGAAGACGACCAGTCCGGCGGCCAGCCACCGGTCCGAGACGACGTCATTCTCCCTATGCACGTAACTCTGCCAGGCCCGTGATCCGGCGCCGGTCGGATGTCCGGCGAGGTGATGGTCGAGATCCTTGAACAGGAAAGGCACGCCGTAGAAGGGTGCCTCAACCCCGGCACGGCTGACCGGCGGGTCGAGTCGGCGCACGATGGCGTTGATCCGTGGATTCACTGCGTCGGCGCGGGCCTGGGCGGCCGCGAGGAGTTCAGCCGGGCTGACCTGCTTGGTGCGCACCAATTCCGCGAGGCCCATCGCGTCGTGGTCCAGATACTCGTCCATGAGCGGAGTGTGCCGCCTGGCGCGCGTGTGCGCTAGGCCCGCGTCGCCACCGGGCTACTCGACGCGGTCCGGCTCAGCCAGCGCTGCATAGGCCACCGCCAGGGCAGCGCCGAGGCGGGCGTTACTGCGCACCAGCGCGATATTGGTGCGCAGCGAAGCACCCGAGGTGATCTCGACGATCCGGCCGAGCAGATAGGGCGTGATGTCTTTGCCGGTGATGCCCTGCGCAGCGCAGTCCGCGAGCGCTTGGGCAATCACCCCATCCATCTCTTCAGCGGGGATTTCGTCTTGCGCCGGAACGGGATTCGCGATCGACACTCCCCCGCCCAGGCCGAGCGCCCATTTGGCTCGCATGAGGTCCGCGAGTTCTTCCGGGGTGTCGAGGCGCATCGGGACGCGGAATCCGGACGAGCGGGAGAAGAAGGACGGGAACTCCTCGGTGCCATAGCCGACGACGGGCACACCGAGGGTTTCTAGGGCTTCGAGGGTACGCCCGATGTCGAGGATGGACTTCACGCCGGCGCTGATGACGGCGACATTCGTCGTGCCGAGTTCGGTCAGGTCCGCGCTGACGTCCATGGTGTCCTCGCCGCCTTGGTGGACTCCCCCGAGACCACCGGTGACGAAGACCCGGATGCCCGCGAGCGCGGCAAGCCGCATCGTGGCGGCGACTGTCGTGGCGCCGTGGCCGCGGCGCGCGACGACATACGGGATGTCCCGGACACTGACCTTGATGACGCCCGGATCACGCGCGAGCAACTCCAATTGATCGGCGTCCAGACCGATGCGCGGCACCCCGTCGAGGATGGCGATGGTCGCCGGCGTCGCGCCGCCGTCGCGGACGATCTGCTCGACCTCGCGGGCCATCGCGACATTGTCGGGATAGGGCATGCCGTGGCTGATGATCGTCGATTCGAGCGCCACGACCGGCCGGCCGGCCTCGATCGCCTCGGCCACCTCGGGGGCGAGCTGCAGCAAGGGATGAGTCACGCGATTCCTCCGGTGGTGACGAAGCGCTCCACGAGCGCCGGGGACAGATCGGGGCGGACCGTATGCCGGTCGGCGACGGTGAGGGCGGCCACCGCGTGGGCGTGGGTGAGGGCGTCGCTCAGGTCGGCACCCGACACCCACGCGTGTAGGAAACCGGCGAGCAGCGCATCGCCGGCGCCGGTGACATCGGCGGCCTCGACCGCGGGAGCGGGAGTTTCGATGGTCGGCCCATCGGCGCGAACCAGCACCGACCCGCGGGAGCCGAGCCGCAGCCATACGGCCTGCACCCCCCGCTCCAGCAGGGCCTCGGCGGCGGGGAGTTGGTCATCGCGCGCCTCGTCGCCGCCCGTCGCGGCGCGCGTGTCCGGCGGCCCGCCCAAGGAAGTTCGGCTAGCAGAGGTTGGTCGAATCTGCAGACCTTGCACGCTGTGCGGAGTTGATTTACCTCTGCTAGCAGAAGTTGCAAGACCCCCCAGCGCCGCGAGCTCGGCCGCGTTCGGGGTCACGAGCCACGGGGGCGGCATGGCGGTGTCGAGGAGGCGTGGTGCCTTGGCCACACTCACCGGCTCAGCGATGACGGGGGCGCCCACTGCAGCCGCGGCACGACCAACCGCCGCGAGGACAGGCACCGGCAGGTTGGCGTCGACAACCACCACATCGGCGGAGGTCAGAGACGCCAGCGCCGGCGCGAGGTCGCGAGGCGACAAGGCGTCGACGGCGCGCATGTCGTTGATGCCCTGCACGAGTTCGCCGCGCTCGTCGAGGACGGCGACATAGCGCGAGGTCGGCAGGGGTGAGGCGACGGCATGGGCCACATCGATCCCGACGGCAGCGCACCGCTCCCGCAAGGCCGCACCCTCGGGATCGGCGCCGAAGGGCGCCACCAGCGCGACCGGGGTTCCGAGTCGGGCCAGATTTTCCGCGATATTGCGCCCCACCCCGCCATCGCAGACCGTCACCAGCCCCGGCGTGGACGAGCCGGGATCGGCCGGTCCCCCGCACCGGGCGACGACATCGACATTGGCGCCCCCGACGACGACCACCCGCCGGGGCCGCGTCATACGTCCGCCTCGGGCCCACCGGCGCGGGCGGCCTTCTCGGCGCGCTCCTGCTCCTTGATGACCGCCCACTGCGCCTCGACCTCCTCGGGCGTCGAGGCGTCGCTCTCGCCGAAGACGTGCGGATGCCGGCGGACCAATTTGGCGACCAGTCCGGCGGCCACATCGTCGATATCGAAGGGCGCGACCGCATCCTCTTGCGCGACCCGCGCGTGGAAGGCGACCTGTAGCAGCACATCGCCGAGTTCGTCGGCCAGATGCTCGCGGTCCCCCGACTCGATCGCCTCGACCGTCTCCTGAGCCTCCTCCAGCAGATATGGCGCAAGGCTCGCGTGCGTCTGCTCGGCATCCCACGGGCAGCCACCAGGGCTGCGCAGGCGATCCATCACCGCCACGACATCGAGCAGCCGCGCGCCCTGGACATCCCACGAACCGGCGAGCACCTCGACGGGCGGCGGCTCGTCCAGCCGCGAGACCTCCGCGGCGATCGCATCGGTCAGGCCCTCGTCGCCATCGGCCCCGATCAGCCACACCACCGGCCCAGCACCCGCCAACTCCACCAGGCGGCGAGCCAAAGCCGGCGGCTCACCCGGGAGCGCCTCCACGGCCACCCCCGATGCCGACACGGCCTCGGCCAGCGGGTCCGCCACATCAGCGGCCAGCACGGCGGCTGCTGCGTCGAGACTGTGCCACGCGTCGCGCGTCAGCAGGCCGGGCGCCACCCGCGGCGATGTCAGCAGCAGGGTGAGCCCGGGCGGGGCGGCGAGGGTCACGGGGATCAGGAGGTATGCGGACCGGTCGGCTCAGCCGGCCGGCGTCGGTTCTTGCGTTCCGCCCGAGCCATCCGTGGCCGGCTCCTGCGAGCCATCCGCCGCCGGCTCCTGGCCGCTGCCCGCGATCCAGTTGGGCGTCTTGGCGCTCATCTGACCGGTGGCGATATCGAAGGCGCCATAGCGCGGGTTGACGCTGATCTTGGCGGCGGCCATCTTCTCGGAGGCCTTTTGCAGCGCCTCGGGATGGGTCTGCTGCAGCGCGCCGATCGCGGCATTGGCCCGCACGACCTCGATGGTCTCCGGGGCGGGGTCGCTGATCTCGGTCAGGGCGGCGCGAGCCTCCTGCTCGCTCACCGGGATGCCGGCCTCGGCGGCGGCGTCGATCATGAAGGGCGCCATGATGAGATAGCTGACCGCCGACGGGGTCTGGAAGTCGCCGACATTCTCACCGAAGTTCTTGCGGATCTGCTCGGTGACGATCCGCGCGGAGTCCTCGGTGATGACCCGGCCGTCGACGCTGGCGGCGACATTGGTGCCACCGCATCCGCTCAGGGCCAGGGCGCTCCCCAGCGCCAGCGCCAGGGCGGCTGCCCGCTTCGACTTGCTCATCGATGTCCTTCTCTCGTCGACTAACGCCCCGGCCGCGTCGCGGCTTGAGCCGCGGCCACCTGACCCGAAACGGCGATCTGGTCCAGCAGGATCGCGCGAATCACATCACTCGCCCAGCCCAGCACCGCGAGGTCACGCAGGGGCTTGCCGCCCACGCGCGCCGTCATCGGCTTCGGCACCAGCATCGTACGGACTCCGGCCTTGTAGAGCGACTTCGGGTACAAGCGTGTCAGGCGCAACTCCTGGCTGTCTCGAAGGTCCACCGGCGCGAAGCGAACGTGATTGCCCTGAACGGCGATCTCGGTGATCCCGGCCTGACGGGCCAGGACTCGCAGGCGCGCAACCGCCACGAGATTGGAGACCGGCTCCGGCAGCGGGCCATAACGGTCGATCAGCTCGGCCTCGACCTCGCCGAGTTCCGCCTCGGACACGACCTGGGCGAGCTTCTTGTAGGCCTCCAGCCGCAGCCGCTCGCCCGGGATATAGGTATGCGGCAGGTGCGCATCGACGGGCAACTCCACCGAGAGTTCGGTGACCGTCTCCTCGGCGTCGCCGCGGAAGTTCGCGACCGCCTCGCCGACCAGCCGGACATACAAATCGAACCCGACCCCGGCGATATGCCCGGACTGCTCGCCGCCGAGCAGATTGCCGGCGCCGCGGATCTCCAGATCCTTCATCGCGACCTGCATGCCGGCCCCCAGGTCGGTATTGGCCGCGATCGTCTGCAGCCGCTCGATCGCGGTCTCGGTCAGCGGCTTCTCCGGCGGATACAGGAAGTAGGCATAGGCCCGATCGCGACCGCGTCCAACCCGCCCGCGCAACTGGTGCAATTGCGAGAGCCCGAGTTGATCGGCGCGCTCGAGGATCAAGGTGTTGGCATTGGAGATGTCCAGGCCGGTCTCGACGATCGTCGTGCAGACGAGAACATCGGAGCGGCGTTCCCAGAAGTCCTGGACCACCTGCTCGAGCTTGTGCTCGCCCATCTTGCCGTGGGCGGTCGCGATCCGAGCCTCGGGCACCAGATCCCGCAGCCGCGCCGCGGCCCGCTCGATGGTCGCGACCTTGTTGTGGACATAGAAGACCTGACCGTCGCGCAGCAGTTCGCGCCGGATCGCCGCAGTGATCTGCTTCTCGTCATAGGGCCCGACAAAAGTGAGGATCGGGTGCCGCTCCTCCGGAGGCGTTGCGAGAGTGGACATTTCGCGGATGCCGGTGACGGCCATCTCCAAGGTCCGCGGGATCGGGGTGGCCGACATCGAGAGCACATCGACAGCCGTGCGCAGCGCCTTGAGTTGCTCTTTGTGCTCGACGCCAAAGCGCTGCTCCTCATCGATGACGACAAGCCCAAGATCCTTGAACCGCACCTCGGAGCCCAGCAGCCGGTGGGTGCCGATGACCAGATCGATCGAGCCGTCTTTGAGCCCACCCAGCACCTGCTGGGCTTCCTTGTCGGACTGGAAGCGCGAGAGCGCCTTGACGACGACGGGGAAGCCGGCATACCGGTCGGTGAAGGTGTTCAGGTGCTGCGAGACGAGCAGGGTCGTCGGCACGAGCACAGCGACCTGCTTGCCATCCTGGATCGCCTTGAAAGCCGCCCGCACCGCGATCTCGGTCTTGCCATAGCCGACATCGCCGCAGATCAGCCGGTCCATGGGCACCGAGCGCTCCATATCGGCCTTGACCTCATCGATGGTCGAGAGCTGGTCGGGCGTTTCGGCATACGCGAAGGCATCCTCCAACTCGCGCTGCCACGGGGTGTCCGGGGCGAAGGCGTGCCCGGAGGTCGCCATCCGCGCGCTGTAGAGCCGGATGAGTTCGGCGGCGATCTGCCGGACATACTTGCGGGCCCGGGCCTTGGTCTGCTGCCAGTCGCTGCCGCCGAGCCGGTTGATGGTCGGCGCCTCACCGCCCACATAGCGCGTCACCTGGTCGAGCTGATCGGTCGGCACGAAAAGCCGGTCTGCGGGCTGGCCGCGCTTGGAGGCGGCGTACTCGATCACGAGATACTCCCGCGTCGCCCCCGCCACCGTGCGCTGCATCATCTCGACGAACCGCCCGACGCCATGCTGCTCGTGCACGACGAAATCGCCCGGCTTCAACTGCAGCGGGTCGACCTGGTTGCGCCGCCGCGACGGCATCCGGCGCATGTCCTTGGTCGAGCCGGCACCAGCGGCCGTGCCCATCAGGTCGGTCTCGGTGATCACCGCCACCTTGGCCGGCTCCATCCGGAAGCCCGGACCCACACTCCCGGTCGCCACCGCGACCACGCCGGGCTCCGGCGCCGCCCCCGGGCGGGTGGGTATGCCGCGCTCCCCGAGCACCTCGCCGATGCGGCCCGCGAGCCCCGGCCCCTCCGTGACAATCTGCACCCGCCAGCCGGATTCGACCAGCCCGGTGATATCGCGCACCGCGTCCTCGGTCTGCCCGCGGTATGCCGTGCCCTCCCCCGCCTCGATCCGCGCCGACGGCTCGTCGGCGCCGCCGAACTCTGCGAGTTCCGCGTCGATCTCGAAGCCGCCGAGCACCCACCACGGCAGCCCAGCCGCGTCGGCGTGGTCGTGCGCCTGCGTCAGGCTCCAATAGGACGCCGTCCCGAGCACCCCGAGCAGGTCGATCGGCACGGCATTCCCGGCCGCAGCATTGCTCCATGACGCCTGGAGGAACTCCTCGCTCGTCGCGACCAGATCATGCGCGCGCGCCCGCACCCGCTCGGGATCGACGATCGCCACCGCCGCCCCGGCGCCCAGCACATCCAGCAGGCTCTCCATGCCGTCGACGAGCGCGGGGGCGAGTGACTCCATCCCCTCGACCGCGATGCCCTCGGCGACCTTGGCCAGCAGATCCGCGACACCGGGCAACTGCTCCGCCAGCACGGCGGCCCGCGCTCGGACCGCATCGGTCAGCAGCACTTCGCGGCACGGCGGTGCCCACAGGCCATGGTCGGCGACCTCAAGGCTGCGCTGATCGGCGACCTTGAACCAGCGGATCTCCTCGACCTGATCGCCCCAGAACTCCACCCGCAGCGGGTGCTCCTCGGTCGGCGGGAAGACATCAAGGATGCCGCCGCGCACGGCGAACTCGCCGCGCCGCTCGACCAGATCGGTGCGGGCGTAGGCCGCATTGGCCAGGTCGGCCGCGACCTGTTCCAAGGGCCGCTCGTCACCGGCGCTCAGCCGCACCGGTTCGAGGTCGCCGAGTCCGGTGACGATCGGCTGCAGCAGGGCCCGCACCGAACAGGTCAGGATCTGGATCGGGCCGAGCGTGGCGTCGTCAGGATCCGGATGGGCCAGCCGCCGCAGCACCGCCAGCCGGCGACCGACCGTGTCACTGCGCGGCGAAAGCCGCTCGTGCGGCAGCGTTTCCCAGCTCGGGAAGGTCGCGACCACCTCGGGCGGGAGGTATGCGGACAAGGCCGCCGCGAGATCCTCCGCCTCACGAGCGGTGGCCGTCACGGCGAGCACGGTCCCGCGCCCGGCGCCGGCGAGCGCGAGCAGGGGGGCCCGCATACCCCGGGGCAGGCCGACCTCGACGGCGCGCTCACCCGCCGAGGTGTCGAGCGCGGAGAGGGCGGATTGCACACTTGCGTCGGCGCGCAGCAGGTCGAGAACACCGGTGAGCATCAGCGACCTTCCGCCGGGGAGTGGAAACGTTGCTGCGCGGCGAGCAAGCCGTCGGAGACGAGCAGCTCGACGGCATCGCCGGCCTCGGCAACGGTCACGGCGATTTCCGGCTTCTCCTGCGCCGAGAAGTCGCGCAGCACATAGTCCGCCGGATCCATCCGGCCGGGCGGGCGCCCGATGCCGACGCGCACCCGGTGGTAGTCCTTGGTGCCGAGGCTCGCCGTGATCGAGCGCAGCCCGTTGTGGCCGCCCTCGCCGCCGCCCTTCTTCAACCGCACCAGACCGAAGTCGATGTCGAGCTCGTCGTGCACGACAACGATGCGCTCCGGGGGGATCTTGTAGAAGCCGGCAATCTCGCGCACCGGCGGCCCGGAGACGTTCATATAGCTCGTCGGGATCGCGAGCACGGCCGGCGTCCCGCCCGGCCCGGGCAGGTGTACGCGCGCCGCTCGCAGCCCGCCCTTGTGCGCCGACAGGCTGACCCGCGCCCGCGCGGCGAGGTCGTCGATCACGTGCGCGCCGACATTGTGCCGGTTGCCGGCATAGCGCGCCCCGGGGTTGCCCAACCCCACCACCAACCAGCTATCCATAACCGTCCAATTATCCCTGCCCCGCGGGGGTGCTCCCCCATTTCTCTCCGGATGCCGGAAGTGTGCGCTTCCGCCTGCTTTAGAGCAGGGGTCAAGCGCAGACTTCCCGGGTGCAGCTCGCGCCCGGCACCTCGGCCGCGCGGATCGGCTCGCGCTCGTTGGTCATGGCCCCGACCGTATGTCGACCGGCCCGCTCAGCGGCGCCGCGCGGCCCGCTCGTAGACCTCGACAAGCCGATCGGTCGCGAGATCCCAGTTGTAATGCGCCGCCACCTGCGCCGACCACTGGCTGGCCGCCGCGCGGGAGGCCGCTGGGTCGGCCAGCTCGGCCTTGATCGCCGCGGCGAGTGCGTCGGCATCGGTCACCGGGAAGACGCGGTGTCCCGGCCCCGAGGTGGGCACGACTTCGAGATGCGGTGGGATATCGCTGACGACGACCGGCACTTCATATGCGGCCGCCTCCAGCAAGGTGATCGGCAGCCCTTCGAGCTTCGATGGCTGGACGAAAAGCGCGGCATTGCAGAGCAATTCGCTCAAGTCTTCGCCATAGACATAGCCGGTCATGACCACGCGGGGGTCGGTCGCGGCGCGGGCCCGCAGATCGGCGGTGAACAGGTCGGTATTGGCCGAATCGCCAACAATCGCCAGCCGCACATCCGTGTCCAGCCGGGACCAGGCGTCCAGCACAAGCCCAGGGTCCTTTTCGGGCACCAGACGCCCGAGGAACATGGCATACCGCCCGGGCTCCAGGCCGAAGCGCTCCAGCGTGGCCCCGGGCGCGACGCGGGTGGGCGTCGGACCGCCATTGGGAATGTAGATCGTGTCGCGACCGTAGAGCTCGCGGTAGGTATTTCCGAGGTCTTGGGAGACCACGACGACCTCGTCCGGCACCGTGTGCGAAAAGCGGCGGCCGGCGCCGAGCAAGGCCTTCGCGCCGCGACCCCATTTGCTGCGCTCGTCATCGAGGCCGTGAATGGTCTGCACGACGCCGGCACGGGACAGGTACTTGGGAATCGGGCTGAACAACCCCGGGCCGAGCGCGTGAAAGTGCACGACGTCGTAGCCCTTGCCCACGCTTGCCCCCGCCGCCAAACCGCTGTGGACGAATGCCTCCAGCCCCTTGCCCTCCGGGGCCGGCAGATTGCGCAGAATCATGCCGCGATAGCTCCCCGGCCGGCGGCCAGCGGGCGGCTGATAGCCAAACTCCGCCGGCACATTCGTGGCCTGCGTGAGATAGGACGGACGGCAAAAGACCGTCACCTCGTGGCCGCGTTGGGCCAGCCGCGCGCCGAGTTCCTCGACATGTTTTTCGATCCCGCCGAAGGTCGCCGGCAAGCCCCGCAGCCCCACCATCGCGATACGCATGACTCAGGCGGCACCTTTCTCGCCGATGGCCTGGGTGTAAATCTCTTCGATCCGCTGCGCGTGCCCACGCGGATTGTGGCGGGCCAGGGCGCGCTCGCGGGCCGCTGCCCCCTGGCCCTGTGCCAACTCGGGGTCCATGAGGTATGGCCGCAGCGCCGCCGCCAGGGCCACGGGATCGTCCGCGGGCACCAGGTCGCCGTCGACGGCGGGGGTGATCAGGTCGTTCAATCCCCCCATCGCCGAGCCCACGACCGGCACACCGGACGCAAAGGACTCCAGGACCGAGAGGGGCTGGTTTTCGTACCACCGCGACGGGATCGCGCTCACCCGGGATGCGCGCAGCAGGGTGCGCACCTCATCGGCGCTGACCCGACCGTGGAAGCGAATGGCCTCCGGCGCCAGCCGCTGCGCCAGAGCCTCCCATTCGGCGCGCTCCGGGCCGTCCCCGACGACATCGAGGACCGTGCCACCAAGCTCCGGGGCCAGCAGCGCGGCCGCCTCAATGAGGGTGTCGACGCCTTTCTCCCGCGAGAGCCGGCCCGCGAAGAGCACACCGGAGCCGGCGCCCTCGCGCACCGGCACGTCGGTGTCAGTGAAGTTGTCGAGGTGCACCATCTTGGTCGTATGCAGTCCGGCCGCGACCATCTGGTCGCGCAGGAAGGCGCTGGGGCACAGGAAGCGTGAGACCGGATCGTAGGCGCGCAGCAGGCGGTGGGCGCGGACCTCGACCGCGGCGATCGCGCTCGCGGCGAGTGAACCGTCCTTGCACCGGCGCTTGACGGCCTCGGTCAGTGAGCCGCCGACGCAGGCCGTGCACACCTCGCCCTTGTCGAGGAATTGGTAGGTCGGGCAGGCGAGCTTGTAGTCGTGCAGCGTCATGACGACGGGCACGCCCAACTTGGCGCAGGCGCGCACCATCGACGGCGAGAGCTGGTGGTAGATGTTGTGCATGTGCACGACATCGGGACGAAAGTCCGCGAGGACCGCGCGCATCCCGTCATAGGCCTGCTTGGACCACAGCATGCGGCCGACAAGTTCGAGGCGGCCGCGCGGATCGGTCGGCGGCGGCTCGAACTCGACATGCGAGGGGAAATGCCGGGCGTAGGTCATCGGCAGATTGTCCGGATGCGCCATGCCGAAGTATTCGACCTGGTGCCCGGCAGCGCGCTGCTGTTCGGCGAGATCGAGGAGATAACCCTCCGCCCCGCCGCGTCGGTACAGAAACTTATTGACCTGCAGGATCCGCATCGGTCAGGTCAGGCTCGCACGATCCGGGCCGAGCGAGCGCGCACATCGGCGTCCTCTTCGGCTTGGGCGTCAAGGCGCTTGCGACGCAAGTAGGTGCCCGTGGCCAAGCCGATGACCGTCACGGCATAGATCGTCACGACCGCCTGGGACATCAGGTTCGCGACCAGCGACAGCACGGCAACCGAGATGGCCACGACCAGGCCGGCTTCGGCGATGGCGCGCTCGATGCCGCGCACCCCCCGTCGGGCCGCGTCGGCGGCGCCCTTGGCGGTGGTCCACACCATGAGGATCAGAACGAGCAGATAGCTCAGCAGGCCCGGGATGCCAAGCTCGACATACGACCGGATGATGTCGTTGTGCGGCTGCTTGCCTTCGGCGGTCGTCGTGGCGACCGTTCGCAATCCCACGCCGGCGATCGGGCTCGGCTTGGCGACATCGAGGGATTCGCCCCAATAGGCGAAGCGCCAGGCGAGGGAGTTCGCCGGCTTGCCCGACAACTGCGCCGAGGTCTCCAGGTCCGCAAAACGCGCCTGCACCTGCGGAGTGGCCGCCCCGAGCACAGCGAGGGCGGCGATGACGGTCAGGGCGGCATACGAACGGCGCCGGGCGAGCAGGATGGCGACCCCGAGGAGCGCGACCACCCAGGCGGAGCGGGTGTAGGTCAGGCCGAGGCAGACCAACGAGATCAGTGCCACCACCCCCACGGCCAGGCGCGTCAGGTCGTGGACCACGGGATAGACCGCGACCATGAGCAGCAAGACAACGACGCTGAAGTACGCGAGCGGGTTGCTGTGGTCGAAGGTGCCGGTGATGCGCGAGAAGCCGCCCGCAACGAACAGGCCCGCGCCGGAACTGAGTTGGACGAGCGCGACGGCGGCCGGGACCAGGATCGAGAGGCCGATGGCGGCAACGAAGGGCTTCAACCGTGAACCCCGCGCAGCGAACTGCTCAGCGACCAAGAAGATGACGACGATATTGGCGATACGCGACCACTCGGTGATGCTCGTGGCCCACCGTGCCGAGGTGATGACGCCGATCAGCGCGATGCCGAGGAAGGCGAGATAGGAGACACCGAGCGCCGAGATCGGAAAATTGCGCCCCAGCCGGGCGCGCCGGGCGATCAGCCAGAAAGTGCCGAGCCCGAGCATCATCAGCCCGAGCGCGAGGTGCGGGTCCGGGGCGGGGCCGGGGGTGCGCAGCGCGTCGAGCGAGGCCCGCATCGCCAGCGCCACAAGGACGAAGGTTTCGAGGTCGTAGAACGCCACGAGCAGCAAGGCGACGCCGACAACCACAGCCAGCGGGAGCGCGACCGCCATCCGCGGGGTGTTGCCGAAGAGCCCGACCACGGTCCACGCCGTCAGAGCCACGCCGAGCACAGCAGTCAGGACATTGCCGAGGCTAAACAGCCCCGCCCCGTCGGCGCGACCTGGGGCGCGCCGCGGCGCTGGCAACTCGGTGGTGGTGCTCACGTACGTGTCCTCCTGCTCGTGCGCGACGAGCGTCATTGGCGTGCTGGACTCGGTCGCCGAGGCGTTCCCTCGCTCCCCCGCGGGGCCACGGCTTCCGCGCTTGAAGGCGAGGATCCCGAGCCCGAAGGCGAGGCCCACTCCGGCCACCGTGGCCAGGATCGGGCGAAGGGCGCTCGGGTCGGCGGGTGCCAGGCGCAGAACGGCCCACGCCGCCAGCCCCCCGATGAGTCCGGTGACCAGACTACCGGCAAGCGGCACGAGCAATGGCAGCCGCTCCAGGCCCGGCACGGTCCGCATACGCCACCAGGCGTGCGCGACATTGACGACCTGGGCCAGGCTGTAAACGATCGGAAAGAGGTAGATCGCGTGCTCGCCGGTGCCGACGAGGGGTGCTGCGGCCAGCAGCAGGACGATATTGGCAAGCGTCGCATAGAGCGTGTTGCGCCATGGGGTCTTGGTGTCGCGCATCGCATAGAAGGGCGCCAGCAGCGAACGCTGCACGCCGGCGCCGACGAAGCTGAGTGAATACAGCGCCATGACGACGCCGAGGGTGGCAACCTGCTCGGCGCCGAACTTCGGGACGACCGAGAAGACGAATTTCGTCAAGCTGGGGGCCAGGATCACGCCGAGGATCGTCATCGGCACGGACAAGAAAAACATCATCCGCATCCCGAGCCGGGTCATGCTGCGGAAGGCGGCGGTGTCGCCGCGGCCATACGCCCGCGAGATGCGCGGCAGCACGGTGACCATGATCGAGCGGAAGACGATCGTGCCGCCCACGGCGGCGGCCAGCCGGGTGCCGAAATGCAAGATCGTGGCGGAGCTCTGCGGAAGCGTGCTCGCGACGCTGACCTCCAGCACGCGCACGACCGGGTTGAGCGCGGCCCCCGCCGTCGGCCGGCCGAACAGCCGGGTGGTCTCGCGGACCTCGGGGTGGCCGAAGTCGGGGAGGGCGGGCCGCCAGCCCTTGACCAACGCCATCCCGGCCATGGCGACGACCTGCACGAGGGAACCCGCGACATAGGCCAGTGGCACAAGCTCTTCGTGCTCGTTCGGGCCGAGCAAGATCATCGCGACGGCGACCAGGTTGAGCACCAAGGTCATGGCGGCCGGGAAGCCGACGACGAGTTTGGCGTTCAGCCAGCAGCGCAGCGCTTCGGCCGCCAGCACGCACGGGATGTACCACGCGATGATCTGGTTCATCCGGGAGGCCAGTTCGAGCTTGCCGGGACTGTCGGCGAAGCCGTGGCCGACCGAGGCCATCAGCGGATACGAAAAGACGGTCATCAAGGCGGCGATCAGCAGCCCGAAGGCGGTGACGCCGAAGATCACGGCGCTGATCGCGCGAGCCCGCTCTCGGGGCGCCAGTCGGCTCTCCCACGCCGAGAAGGTCGGCACGAGAACCTGATTCGCCACGACCATGGCCACCGCTGTCACGGCCAGCGGCAGGCGCAGCGCGAGCACCCAGGCATCGGAGGCGAAGCCAACCCCGAAGACCGAGGTCCACGCCATATCGAGCAGCAGACCGCTGAAGACCCCGACGGTCGCGACGACGGAGGTGATGCCGCTTTGGCGCACAACCGCCTTGGGCGACTTCTCGCTCTCCTGCGTCCGCTGGTCCTCGCTGATGCTCATGAGTATGCCGATCAGCTCACCGAGAAGGCCGCAGCCGCCGCGTCGAGCCGCGCCCCGAGGTCGTCGGTCAGGGCTCGCACGCGCGGGTCGAGGTCGAGGGGGGCCTTGTGGCCACGCGCGGCGGCCCGGGTGTCAACATGCGCGGCGACTTCCGGGCGGAAGGGGAGGCCGACGAATCGGCATACGGCGTGCAGACGGGCCTGCGGGTCTGCGACGATCTGGTCGTAGGCGACCGGCATGACATCGCTGCGGGCGTCCAGGCCGGTGGTGAAGTAGAGGGAGTTGCGGGCCCACCAGAACAGGGCGGCGCCGGAGTTGGCGTCGAGGCTCTCCGGATCGCAGAAGCGGATCGCGTCCAGGACCTGATCCGTCATCCGGCCGGTCTGCCAGGACCCGTCGACGCCGGTGCGCGCGATCCGCGCCATGACCTGCTGGTTCACATCGCCGAATTTCGCGACGGCGGAGCGGACCCGATCATCGACGGCGCGATAGGCCCACAGGGCACGGGCCGGGTTCGGCGCGGCGGCGAAGAGGTCGAGGAGTGCATCGGTGTCGTGGCTGTCGCAGATCGGCTTGAACAGCACGATCTGGTGCGGGCTGGCGGCGACGGTCTTGGCCACGAGCTCGTGAGAGCGCAACTGGAAGCGCTCGAAGATCTTCTTGTCGTTCTCGTTGTGAACCTCCACCTCTGGCATGGCGTCTAGGCCGGAGGTGAGCATATTGGTGCCCGAGCGCTGCACGCCGACGACGAAGACCGCCCGCGCTCCCCCAGGAATATGCGGATTCGCCTTGACCCAGGCGCGGCGGGCCAGCGCGGCCTTGGCCCGCGCCCGCGGGTCGAGATTGTCTTCCTCGATGAGCCGGCCGATGCCGCCGTCCTTAGCCCACTGGATGTGACGGTCGAACCGGGCCCTGGCCCGCCCCAAAGTGGAGCGATTCTCAGGCAGTGGCGTGGTCATGAATCGGATCCTTTGCCGGCGATCAGGGGGTGACACGGCTACGCCGGCCGATCGCAACCATCGTGGTTGCCGATCGGCCGGCGAGGCCGTGCGTGAAGTGCCCCGCGAGGCGCACTTTTTCTCGGGGTCCCCGCGAAGTACCGCAGCGCAGCGAGGACACTTCGTGGGGTGACTTAGCTCCAGCCGAGGCGGAGCACGCGGTTGCCCCAGGCGTCGGACATGAACAGGTCACCGCTGGCGTCGAAGGCCACCTGGAACGGACCGATGAAGTCCGAGGTGCCCGCGGAGGCGCCCGTCACTTCCTCGATCATCGCGCCGGAGGTGGTCATGCGCACCAGGCGAGCCCGGCCGGTGTCGGCGACCCAAATGTTGCCATCGGGGCCGACGGTGACGCCCCACGGCACAGCGAAGGGCCGCGTGGATCCTGCGGGCTTGGTCACGGGAGTGGACCAGACTTTGGTGGCCGGGTTGTAGCTCTGGATCCGGTTGTTCAGCGTGTCCGCGATCCAGATCGTCCCGTCCGAGGCCGTCGAGACGCCGGTCGGCATCTGCAACTGGCCGGTGCCGGTGCCCTTGGTGCCATAGCTGGCCAGCCAGGTCAGGCTCGAAGAGTTGACCTTGAAGCGCTGGATGCGGCCGTTGCCGGAGTCCGCGACCAGCAGGGTGCCGTCTTTGTCGAAGGCCAGGCCCTGCGGGAAGGTCAGGTCGCCATTGGCGCTGCCGCGCTTGCCGTAGACCCACAGCTGGGTGCCGTCGTGGCTGAACACCTTGATCTCGTGGGACTCACGGTTGCCCACGAAGACGTTATTGGTGCCCGGCTGGACGGCGACGGCCCACTGGAAGTTGAGGCTGCCGGACTCGCCGCGGATGCCGCGGAAACCCCAGACCTTGTCGATGACGCCATCGCGGTTGCTGCGGATGATCCGCTGGTTCCACCAGTCGCTGACGAAGACGTGACCGTCGCTGTCGAGCGCCACGCCGCGCGGAATGTTCGCTCCGGTGGCCGGAGCGGACTTCCCGAACAGCTTGCGGACCTGGGTGGCCCCGGTGCTGGTGAAGCTGAACTCCTTGAGGGCGAAGGCCCACTCGTCGGAGACGATCAGCTTGTTGTCCGCGGTGACCTCGATGCCACGCGGGTCGGTGAAGAGCGTGGAGGTCGGGCTGCCGAAGGCATACAGGAAGGCGCCGGTGGTGCCGGAGAAGGCCTGGATGCGGCGGTTGCCGTCATCGGTGACGAAGACGATCTTGCCGTCATGGCTGACGGTGATGCCTCGCGGGTCACCCATGAACTGGCCATTGCCGGTGCCCACGCTGCCGAAGCGGTAGCGCTCGTTGAGGTTCTTGTCATAGACAACGACCTGCTTGTTGCGGGCGTTGACGACATAGACATCGCCATTGACCTTGTTGACCTCGATCTGGCGCGGCTGGTTCAAGGTCGCGTCGGTCTTGGTCTGCAGCCAGGTGCCACCGGTGGTGAACTTCTGGATGCGGCTGGCGTCGATGGTGTAGATGACCTCTGCAGCCGCGCCGCCAGCGCCGATGCCGGGGCCGTCAGCGATGCCGTAGATCGCGGCGAACTGCCCATTGCCGGTGCCCTTGGATCCGAAGATCTTCGGGTTCTTCAGCGTCGAGTCGTAACGCACGATCCGGTTGTTCGGGGTGTCGGCGACCCAGACATTGCCGGCCGAGTCCGCCGCGAGGGCGCGGGCGGCGGCGAGTTCGTCGGCGCCGGACCCGCGGGTGCCGCCGGCGGTGTAGTCGACCGCCGAGGTGGCGCGGTTGACGCCGAAGATGCTGTAGCGGCCCGGGTCGACGACGTAGTAGTGCGTCGAGGTGCTCGTGACATCCACGGGGTACATGTCGGCGGGGGCGTAGCCGTAGAGGGTGCGCTCCAGCTTCGGCCCACCGGTCGGCGGCGGGGTGTCCTTGAGCGCGTAGCGCAGGACGCGGTCGTTGTTGGTGTCGGAGACGAAGACCGAGCCGCCGGCGATGCTGATCGAGGCCGGCTTGGACAGCGCCTTGCCGGCGACCGTGGTGATGGTGTTGGTGATCGTGCCCGCCGCATTGATCGTCAGCACCCGGTTGTTGCCGGTGTCGGCGATCCAGGTGTCGCCATTGACATCGACGCCGGCGCCCTCGGGACCGTTGAGGCCGGGCGCGATGGCGCGGGTCAGGGCGAAGCCCGCGGCCTTGCTGTAGGACAGCTCGATGACGCGGTTGTTGCCCCAGTCGGCCACCATGATCTTGCCGGTGCCGTCGACCGAGACCGAGCGAGGCTGCTTCAGGCCACCGCCGGTGTATGCCGCGATCTGGGTCCGCGTGGCGACATCCCAGACCGTGATCCGGTTGTTGAGGGTGTCGGCGACGAAGGCCAGGCGGTCGCTCGCGCGGATGGCGATGCTGTACGGCCAGTACATCTCGCCGGTGCCGGAGCCCTTGGTGCTGACGCGGATCTTCTGCGCGGAGCACTTGGCCGGGAAGATCTGCAGTCGCGACTGCTTGGTGTCGGCGATCCAGCGGTCACCGGTGGCCGGGTCGATGGCCAGGCCGCGCGGCCAGTTCAGCGAGACCGGGCGGGAGTCGCGCTCACCGCAGACGCTGACGATATCCCCGCTGGGCGTCATCTCGACGACCCGCTGGTTGACGGTGTCGACGACATTGACATTGCCCGTCGGCCCGACGGCGACCGAGCGGGGCTCGTTGAAGACCGAGGTCGAGGTCGCCGGCGGCGGCGTGCCGCCGATGGTCTGGGCGTAGCTGAAGCCGCTGCTGGTGCGGTCGAAACGCACGAGACGCCAGCCCCACAGGTCGGCACCCCAGACGTCGCCGTCCTTGGCGACGGCGACGCGCCGCAGGGTGGTGAAGGTGCCCGGCTGGGCATAGGTCCCGGTGGTGCCCATCGAGGTGCGGTAGGCGCCGGAGGTCGAGAAGACCTGGATGCGGTTGTTGTTCGAGTCGGCGACATAGACGCTCTCGCCCCAGACGGGGTCATCGGCGACGCGCACGCCATAGGGGTTCTTGAACTGTCCCGCTCCGGTGCCCGCGGTGCCCCACCCACCGAGGCAAGTGCCCGAGGAGGAGAACTTCAAGATGTTGTTGTTGGTGTAGTTCGCGACATAGACATTGCCGGCTGCGTCGGCATCGGCATCGCGGACCGCGGCCAGGCTGCAGGAGCCGGACTCGCTGATCGCCTGCTGCTGCACGCCATTGGTGTCAAAGATGCGGATCTTGCGCTTGACCGCGTCGGCAACAAAAACCTTGCCATTGCTGTAGGTCAGCCCGATCGGGCTGCCGATCTTGTCGCCGGTCGGCCCGCTCCACGTGTCCAGGACGGTGCCGCTCGAGCTGAGCTTGATCACGCGCGAAAGGGCCGCGTCACCGACATAGATGTTGCCGCTGTCATCGATCGCGATATCGCGGGCGTTCTCGGCCTCATCGCCATCGGAGGTGCCGGCCGAAACCCGCCAGACCAGCGAGCCGGAGGAGGAGAACTTGGCGATGGAGTCGTTGCCAGTGTCGGCGATGACGACGCTGCCGTCGGGACCGACCTCCATACCGGAGGTGTACATGAGGGCGTGGCCGGGCCCGCCCAAAACCGTGGGTGTCGGAAGGGCAGCAGCCGCGGCGCCGGGAGCTGTGGCGGCCATCACACCCCCCGAGATCACCAGTGCTGCGGCGGTCCCGACAGAGGCCTGTCGGCGCGCGCGCGAAATCGTCATGGAAGCAAAGCCACCCTTCGCAAGGATCAAGAAAGTGCTCCAGGATCATGACACACACCGAGCCATGACCAGGAATTTCGAGATAGCACACGCGCGGGCTACCATAGAGCGGGGACTCACGCAACCGGAAGCGGCGCAGGCCGCGAACCGATGCCGCCCTCATCGAACACCAAACCCACCACAGCTCACTCACGGGGGAACCATGCCCGCATACACCCGCCTGGCCGGCACGGCCGGCCTCGCCGCCGCAGCGCTCGCGCTCGGCCCCGGCCTGCTCGCCGCTCCGGCCTCCGCCGACACCATCTCCCCCGTCTTCGAGCGCACCATCGGCGGGCCGGGCCACGCCGGTCTGTATGCCTGGGGCATGGCGACGCTGCGCGATGGCACCGTCCTTGTCGGGGACTACTGGAACTACCGGGTGCTGAAGTTCAATGCCGACGGCACTCCGGCCGGCCCGAACGGCGGGGTCTTCATCAAGAACAATGGCAATGGCGCGACGCAGTACTACACGCCCTACGGCATCGGCCAGGACCCGGCCACCGGTGAGATCTACTTCGCCGACACCGACAAGTACCAGGTCGACGTCTACAGCGAGGCCGGCACCTACCTGCGCTCGTGGGGGTCGAAGGGCTCCGGTCCGGGCAAGTTCCTCTACCCCAGCCGGGTCGTCGTCAACTCCGAAGGCACCGTCTTCACCGCGGACACCTGGGACAACAACATCGTCATCTCGGATACCAATGGCAACGAGATCAAGCAGTTCGGCACCTGGGGCGTCAAGGACGGCCAGATCAAGGCCCCGCACGGCATGGCCCTGGACGCCAATGACAACCTCTATGTCGTCGACACCGGCAACTGGCGCATCTCGGTCTTCGACAAGAACGGCACCTTCCTGCGCAAGTGGGGTTCCAAGGGCTCGGGCCCGGGCCAGTTCGCCGGAGACATGCGCGGCATCGCCATCAACAAGGCCAAGGGCTGGGTCTATGTCGTCGACGGCGAGGGCAACAAGGTCAGCAAGTTCGACCTGAACGGCAACTTCATCAACAAGTGGGGCAAGAACGGGCACGGCGACGGCCAGTTCGCCGACGGCGGCCGCGAGGCCACGGTCGACAATGCCGGCAATCTCTGGGTAGCCGACATGCCGAACTACCGGGTGCAGAAGTTCACCCAGAACGGCAAGTTCATCTCCAGCTACCCCAATCCCGCGCAGCCGCCGCCGGCCGGCGGCTTCAATGCCCCGCGCGGAGTTACGGTCAATCCGGTGGACGGCTCGATCGCCGTCTCGGACACCTACAACTGGCGGATCCAGACCTTCACCAATGCCGGCACCTTCGTGCGGCAATGGGGCGAGCGCGGTCGCGGCGACTACGAGTTCAACTACGCGCGCTTGCTGAAGTACAGCCCGCTGAACCAAGACATCGTCATCGTCGACTCGGACAACGGCCGGGTCAAGGCCTACACCAAGGACGGTCTCTTCAAGTGGTCCACCGGCATCGCCGGCAAGGGCGGCCTGGGCCAGTTCCGCAACCCGCAGGACCTGGCCATCGCGGCCGATGGCACCATTTTCGTCGCCGACTCCAACAACCAGCGGGTCCAGGTTCTCTCCAAGGACGGCGCCCTGCTCCGCATGTTCGGATCCAGCGCCGACTTCACCTACAACCGGGGCATCGCGGTGGACCCGGTCGATGGGAACATTTGGGTCGCGGACAGCGCCAAGGACCAGATCACCAAGTGGAGCCCCGCCGGCGTGAAGTTGGCGACCTTGCCGATCGCCAAGGGCACCGCCGAAAACGCCATCAGTGGCCCCTTCGGTATCGCCGCCGATGCCGAGCGCATCTATGTCGCGGACACGCCGACGCACAGCGTGAAGGTCTACACCAAGGCCGGCGTCTTCGTCACCAAGATCGGCTCCCGAGGCACCGTCAAGGGCAAGCTGCTCATGCCCGATGGCATCGCCGTCGACAAGGGCAAGCTGTATGTCATGGAAGAGGGCAACGAGCGCATCTCGGTCTTCAACCTCAACGCCAAGTAATTCCGTCGTAGATGTCGAAGGGCGGGCCCGATCGGGCCCGCCCTTCGGCATTTTGGCTGCTCAGAGGGCTGTCCTCGAAAAGGGGGACCTGGTCGGCGCCGGGTGGATGGTCCGTAGGATTGGCCGCGTCCGCTCGACCGCTTCGCGAGCGAACCAGTTGGAAGGAACCCCCCTCATATGACGACACGCTCCCACTTTGTGGGGCGGCGACTTGCCGTCCCCACCCTCGCCTCGATCATGGCCCTTGGCTGCGCCACCGCGGGCGCCAGCGCGGCGGCCAACACGGCATACCCGGCTTCCTCGGTGACGAAACCCGACGCCAAGTCGACGATCTCCCCCATCTGGGAACGCAATATCGGCGGCCCCGGCCATGCCGGACTGTATGCCTGGGGTATGGCCACGCTGCGCGATGGCACCATCCTGGTCGGCGACTATTGGAACTATCGGATCCTGAAGTTCACGGCCGATGGCACGCCCGTTGGCCCCAATGGTGGGGTGTTCATCAAGAACAACGGGCATGGGGCGACGCAGTACTACACGCCCTACGGCCTCGGCCAAGACCCGCGGACCGGCGAGATCTTCATCGCCGACACCGACAAGCAGCAGATCGACGTCTATAGCGAGGCCGGCACCTACCTGCGCTCCTGGGGCAGCAAGGGCACCGGGCCCGACAAATTCCTCTACCCGAGCCGGGTCGTGGTCAACAGCGTCGGAACCGTCTTCGTCGCCGACACCTGGGACCACACGATCGTGATGTCGGATGTCAACGGCAAGGAGATCAAGCAGTTCGGTGGGGCCGGCAGCAAGCCCGGCCAGATGCGCAGCCCGCACGGCATGGCGCTGGACGCGGCGGACAATATCTATATCGCCGACCAGGGCAACAAGCGGATCGACGTCTTCGACAAGAACGGCACCTTCCTGCGCTCCTTCGGCAAGCAGGGCACCGCGCCAGGCCAGTTCGGTGGGGACCTGCGTGGGGTGGCTGTCGACAAGAAGAACGGCTGGGTGTATGTCGTCGACGGCGAGGGCAACAAGGTCCACAAGTTCGACCTGATGGGCAACTTCATCACCCGCTGGGGCAGCGATGGCACCGGCCCGGGCCAGTTCCACGACGGCGGGCGGGAGGCCACCGTCGACGCCCAGGGCAATGTCTGGGTCGCCGACATGCCGAACTACCGGGTCCAGAAGTTCTCGCCGACCGGCGCCTTCCTCGGGCAATACCCCAATCCGGCGCAGCCGCCGCCCACCGGGGGCTTCAACGCCCCGCGTGGCGTTGCGGTCAACCCGGTCGACGGCTCGGTGGCGGTCTCGGACACCTACAACTGGCGGGTCCAGACCTTCACCAATGCCGGTGTCTTCAAGAAGACCTGGGGTCAGCGCGGCCGGGGCGACTACGAGTTCAACTACGCCCGCCTGCTCGCGTACAGCCCCGTCAACCAGGACATCGTCATCGTCGACACCGACAACGGGCGGGTGAAGGCCTACACCAAGGACGGGCTCTTCAAGTGGTCCACCGGATACGCCGGCAAGGGCGGGCTCGGTGAGTTCCGCAACCCGCAGGCCCTGGCGATCACGCCGGACGGGACCATCTATGTCGCGGACTCCAACAACCAGCGCATCCAGGTGCTGTCCAAGGATGGCGCCCTCTTGCGGATGTTCGGATCGGCCACCGAGTTCGCCTACCCGCGCGGGATCACCGTCGACCCGAGCAACCCGAACATCCTCTATGTCAGCGACAGCCTCAAGCGTCGAGTCACCAAGTGGCGGGTCAATGGCACCTTCCTGGGTGCGCTGAAGATGCCCTCGGGCACGGCCGACAACCAGTTGAACAAGCCGTTCGGCATCGTCGCCGACGCCGAGCGCATCTATGTCGCCGATACCCCCAGTCACAAGATCAAGGTCTTCACCAAGAATGGCGACTTCGTGATGGCGATCGGTCAGCGTGGCACCGGCAAGGGACGCTTCATCGAGCCCGACGGCATCGCGCTCTACAGCGGCCGCCTGTATGTCTGCGAGGAGGGCAACGAGCGGATCTCGGTCTGGAACCTGCGCCAGTCCGGCTGATCCACCACCGCGAAACCGACGATGCCGCAGCCCGGTCGGGCTGCGGCATCGTCATGCTCGGGGCGGGCGGATCAGCTGGTGTAGACCAGGACCCGGTCGTTGTTGGTGTCCGAGACGTAGACCTTGGAACCGTTGACGGTGATCGAGGTGGGCTTGGAGATCGCCTTGCCGGCAGCCGTCGTGATGCTCTGCAGGATCGCCCCGGAGGACGACACGACGAGGACGCGGTTGTTGCCGGTGTCGCCGATCCAGTAGTCGCCCGCGGCGTCACGGGCGACACCCTCGGGCATCGACAGGCCGGCCGGGGTGATGCTCGAGACCTCGCTGAACCCGCCGGACTTGGTGTATGCCAGCGTGACGATCCGGTTGTTGGCCGAGTCGGCCACGACGAGATTGCCCGTCGCCGCGTCGAGGGAGATGGCGCGCGGCGACTTGAAGGTGCCGGCATAGCTCGCCAGCGCCGTCCGGGTGGCGACATCCCAGACCGTGACGCGGTTGTTCCAACTGTCGGCGACGAAGGCCAGGCGGTCGCTCGGGCGGATCGCAATGGCGTGCGGCCAGGTGAACTGATTGGTCGCCGTGCCGACATTGCCGAGCCGGTAGGTCTGCGCGCCGCATTTGGCCGGGAAGATCTGCAGGCGGGACTGCTTGGTGTCGGCGATCCAGCGGTCGCCGGTCACCGGATCGATCGCGACGCCACGCGGCCAGTTCACCGAGATCGGCCGCCAGTCCCGGGCGCCGCACGCGCCGAGGACGGTGCCGGACGGGGTCATCGTCACGACGCGCTGGTTGACGGTGTCCATGATGTTGAGATTGCCGTCCTTGCCGACCGCGACCGCGCGTGGCTCGTTGAAGACGGAGTTCTTCGTCAGCGCCGGCGCGGTGCCGCCGATCGTCTGCGCGTAGGCGTAGCCGGTGGCGGTGCGGTTGAAACGAACCAACCGCCAGCCCCACAGATCCGCGGCCCAGATGTCGCCATCCTTGGCGACGGCCACTCGCCGCATCGTGGTGAAGGTCCCCGGCTGGTTGAAGGCGCCGGTCTTGCCGACGGTCGCCTTCCAGACGCCGGTCTTGCTGAAGACCTGAACCCGGTTGTTGTTGGAGTCCGCGACATAGACCACTTCGCCCCACTTGGGGTCCTTCGCCAGGCGCACCCCATACGGGTTCTTGAACTGCCCGTTGGCGGTGCCCTGGCTGCCCCATGTGGTGAGGCAGGCGCCAGTCGGCGAGAACTTCACGATGTTGTTGAACTTGTAGTTCGCGACATAGAGGTTGCCGAGATTGTCGGCGTCCGCGTCGCGGACGGCCGAGAGGTCACACGCGTCCTTAGCCGTGAAGACCTGCACCTGGTTGCCGTTCGTGTCAAAGACGCGGATCTTCTTCTTGGCGCCATCGCTGACATAGATCTTGTTCTTTTTCGCCGTGATGCCAATCGGCGAGCCGAGCCGGTCCCCTGCCGGACCATTGAAGGTGGCAACCGCCTGGCCATCGCTGGGACGCAGCTTGATGATGCGGAACTCGGCAGCGTCGGCAACATAGATATAGCCCTGGTCATCGACCGCGATATCGCGGGCGTTCTCGGCCTCATCGCCATCGCCGACTCCGGCGGACGAACGCCACACCAGCGCGCCCGCAGCGGTGAACTTCGCGACCGAGTCGTTGCCCGTGTCCGCCACGATCAGGCTGCCATCGGGGGCGACCTCCATCCCCGAGGGATACACCGTTGCGTGTCCAGGCCCCCCGAGCACCGTGGGTTCGGAGACTGCACTGGCGTGCGCCCCAATCATTCCCGCCGACGCGATCAGGGCGCCGCTCATGGCACCTGTGGATACGAAAGTGAAGACAGGACGCACTGAGAAAAACCCCTAGATTGATAGTGACCAACACCCTGATGGCCACGGGTCGTGAGCAACCCCATCGTCCCACGGATCGAGAACTGTCCTGGCCAGCGGGGTCGCGGTTGTCGGCACCCGTGGCTAAGCTGGCCAGCAGTCGCCGCGCGTGGACGCGGGCGTTCGAGCACCGGAATCCCTGGGGAGCCTTTCCATGACCCGAAAAACTACGACAGCACGCATGACCTGTACGGCAGCCGTGGCGCTCGCGTTGGCCGCCACCGGCAGCGCCGCCGCGAGCGGTTCCGATGCCGGCAAGGGCACGATCGCCCCGACCTTCGAGCGGGCCATCGGAGGCAAGGGTCACGCGGGACTGTATGCCTGGGGCATGGCGACCGCCAAGGATGGCAGCATCCTGGTCGGGGACTACTGGAACTATCGCGTGCAGCGCTACAGCCCCACCGGCGCCAGTCTCGGCACGATCATCAACAACAGCGGCAATGGCGCGACGCAGTACTACACGCCCTATGGTCTGGGCGTCGATCAGCGCAATGGCGATATCTACATGGCTGACACCGATCGCTACACCATCGACGTCTACTCGGCTGCCGGCAAGTTCCTGCGCTCGTGGGGCGCCAAGGGCTCCGGCGTCGGCAAATTCCTCTACCCGAGCCGGGTCGTGGTCTCCTCGACCGGGACGGTCTATGTCGCGGACACCTGGGACCACAATGTCGTCGTCTCGACCAGCACCGGCGCCGAGATCAAGACCCTTGGTGGCTTCGGCAATGCCAATGGCAAGATGCGCAGCCCGCACGGCCTGGCCTTGGACGCCAATGACAACCTCTATGTCGTCGACCCCGGCAACTTCCGGATCCAGGTCTTCGACAAGAACGGCAACTTCCTGCGGAAGTGGGGGTCCAAGGGCTCCGGGCCGGGCCAGTTCCAGGGTGATATGCGTGGTATCGCGATCAACAAGGCCAAGGGTTGGGTCTATGTGGTCGATGGCGAGGGCAACAAGATCAGCAAGTTCGACCTGAACGGCAAGTTCATCAACAAGTGGGGCTCCGCGGGCTACGGCAACGGCCAGTTCGCCGACGGAGGCCGCGAAGCGACGGTCGATGCCGCCGGCAACCTCTGGGTCGCGGACATGCCGAACTTCCGCGTGCAGAAGTTCACTGCCAATGGCGCCTTCATGGCGGCCTACCCGAGCCCCGCGCAGCGTCCCCCGCTCGGCGGTTTCAACGCGCCGCGCGGGGTCGGTGTCGCCAAGGACGGCACCGTCGCCGTGTCGGACACCTATAACTGGCGGATCCAGACCTTCAACGCCAGCGGCGGCGTCATCAAGGAGTGGGGCCGTCGCGGTCGCGGGGCGAACCAGTTCAACTACGCCCGGATGGTCGCCTCCAACCCGGTGAACAACGACTGGATCATCACCGACACCGACAACGGCCGCATCGTCTCCTACTCCAAGGACGGCGCCTACAAGTGGTCCTCCGGCACCTCCGGCGCCGGCGCCGGGCAGTTCCGCAACCCGCAGTCGGTCGCGGTGGCCGCGAATGGCACGATCTATGTGGCGGACTCCAACAACAAGCGAGTGCAGGTGCTGAGCTCCACCGGTGCCTATCTGCGCACGATCGGCGGCGCGGCCCAGTTCTCCTATCCCAAGGGCATCGCGGTCGACCCCAAGGACCAGAGCATCTGGGTCGCCGACAGCGCCAAGGTCCAGATCACCCACTGGAGTGCCACAGGCGCCTATCTCGGCAAGCTGACCATCGGCCGGGGCACGGCCGACAACCAGCTCTCGAGCCCGTTCGGCATCGCCGTCGACAACGAGCGCGTCTATGTCGCCGATGTCCCGGTCCACAAGGTCAAGGTCTGGTCCAAGACCGGTGCCTTCGTCACCAAGATCGCCCAGCGTGGGTATGTCGCGGGCAAGCTCTTCCAGCCCGCTCAGGTGACGATCAACGCCGACCGTCTCTACATCGCCGAAGAGGGCAACGAGCGCGTGTCGGTCTTCAAGCTCAACACGAAGTAGCCGACTAGGCCTAGCACGAGCACGCCTGGATTCCCGGCAGGGAATCCAGGCGTGTCGTGCTTTCCGGGGATGCGACACGCCGACTGTGATGGGGATCACATCTGAGGCCTACTCGCGGGTATTCATGCG
The DNA here is from genome assembly GCF_039531185.1 of Nostocoides veronense. Taxonomy (NCBI): domain Bacteria; kingdom Bacillati; phylum Actinomycetota; class Actinomycetes; order Micrococcales; family Intrasporangiaceae; genus Nostocoides; species Nostocoides veronense. Next base: position 124,354 of record NZ_BAAAPO010000033.1, on the reverse strand, counting down.
GGCCGGAGCCACCTTCACCCGACCTCAACCCCCCGAAAACCTCGCGTGACCTGGGGAAAGACGGGTCGGGAGCTTGATCGATCAAAGCGGGCCTCGCTATGGTTCTCCAGCCCTGGATGACTCATCGGCGAGCCACCCAGCAGTTCGGTCGCCGATGTCGCCTAGCGCACTACGCCCCCCGCCCGCGAGGACCACGTGCCTCCCCCCGCTCACCTTCGCGTGAGTGACACGTCCCCGGAGTTACTTTCATGCGCGCCAATCGCCCCCTGTCCCTGCTGACCGCTGCGGCCACCCTCGCCGTGGCCCCGATCGCCCTGTCTGCCCAGGCCCACGCGGCCGGTTCCTTGTATGTCGCGGCCAATGGCCTCGACACCAACGCCGGCACCGCGACGGCCCCCCTGAAGACCGTCCAGGCCGCCGTCAACAAGGCCACTCCCGGCACCACCATCCTCATCGGCCCGGGCACCTACACCGGCCCGATCCGAATCAAGACCTCCGGGACCGCCGCGGCTCCGATCCGGGTCACTGCCCTCACGCCCGGCACCGTGGCGCTGACCCATGCCTCCAAGGCCGTCAGTTGCGACAACTCTCAACCCGCCGCTGATCGCACAATCACGATCGGGCAAGGCGCCGACTACTGGCAGTTCGACAATCTCGCCATCCACAATGGCATCTGGATCGCCGGCAAGAAGTCCAATATCGCGTATGGCTGGCTGACCAATCTCGTCAAGGCCGAAAACTACGTGACGCGGCGCGCGGTCCCCGGCCACGGTGCGTACAACCCGGGTGCCCTGCCGAATGTCATCCCCTATCTGCGCTCGGTCACCGGAACTGCGGACCTGGACTCCGCCGATGGCATCACGATCCTCAACAATGCCTTCACCGGCCGCGGGGTCTACGGCGCGCTGACGAGCTATGGCGTGGCGTCCAACAACACCTTCTCGAAAATCCCGTGCGGCATCGGCCCCGGCATCTGGCTGATGACCTTCTCCAACCGCTGGCAGATCATCGGCAATGACGTCACGGATATTGCCCCGTCGACCCGCGCCCACTACATGCAGGAGGGCATCCGTCTCGGATCGGCAGCCAACTACAACGAGGTTGCCTTCAACACCGTGCACGACCTGCCCTTGGACGGGCGCGGCGTCAACACTGACGTCGACGCGAGCTGGAACTACATCCACCACAACACCGCGCGCAATGTCTCGATCGGCTACAACGACCAGATGTCCGGTTGGGGCAACCGCTGGGAGTTCAACAAGGTCGACTCCTACCGGCAGTACGGCATGGGGTTCCGGCTCATGGATGCCACCCTGGCCCAGCCCTCGAAGGCGAGCAGCACCAATGGGCCGATCGTGCGCTGCAATGTCGCCACCAACCCCATCGGCTCCACCACCAAGGCCCTCGGCGTCGGCGGCATCATGAACGCCACCTTCTCGAGCAATACCTTGCCCTTCATCTGGATCAGCAAGAACGCGAGCACGTACTGGAGCAAGTTCGGGAACACCTGGAATGGCTCCACCGTGCTGCCCGGCAAGAACCCGCCGCTCAGCTCGGCGGGGTGCTGATCGGCATACCCCAGCGCCGCGAGGCAAGAACAGGGCCCTCCCACCGCGATGGTGGGAGGGCCCTGTTGTTTCCGGGCGCGATCCGTGGGTTAGACCGGCGGTCGCGTGGAGCCATTCCAGGTGTTGCCGTACTTGCCCCAATAGGTCTTGAGGTACTTGCCGAGGAAAACATTCGGGAAGGTGTTCCCGGTGAACTTCGAGTTCATCGAGCCGCCGATTCCGAGGCCGCGGCCCCCAGCTGGGCTGCTCGCGACATTACCGCTGACAATGGCGCCATTGGTGCTGCTGTGCTTGCTCGGCAGGCGCAAGCTGCCATCCTTCATCCGGAAGGCGAAGGCGTAGGTGCGATAGCGCGTGACCGTGTTGTTGGTCCAGGTGTTGCCCCAGCCCGACATTTGGTCGTTGTAGCCGATCGCCACATTGGCTGCTCTGTTGTTGCTAAAGGTGTTCCAGCTGCCGTCGACATCCGTGTTGAAGGCGCGACCATCACCCTCGAGATCGTGAACATAGTTGTTCGTGATCGTGTTGTAGTTCGCGGCCGAGCCGAACCGGATGCCTTCGTGCATGAAGTGCGCCCCAACAGCCGGCTTGATGCGCGAGATGTCGTTGCCGCTGACCTGCCAGAAGTTGCTGTGGTTCATCGCCCAGACACCCGGCCCGGTGCCGCAGATGATGTCCTTGATGACATTGTCCTTCACGACCCCGGAATTCGAGAGCGAGGCATAGATGCCGCGCCCGGTCATCGTGTTGCCGATGAAGGAGATGCCCTCGACCGGGTCCATCGCCGTGCCCGTGACCTTCGCGAGGTATGCCGCGGCGCCGCGCGCCGCGGTCGGGTTGCGCGAACCCGTGCCAGGAACCTGCCGACGCGGCTCCCACAGGCCCTTCTTCACCAGGCCTGCGTGCCAGGAGTACGCCTTGCCGGAACCCTTGCCCGACAGGTAGGCGCCATGCACGATATTCAGGCCCTGGAAGGTCCAGTAATCGGCACCGGTCATGATTTTGATGGTGCGCCGTGACGACGGGCGCCGGTTCGAGCACGAGTCCGGGGCTTGCGCCGAGGTGAGCGTGACGGCCCCATCCCCAGCATTGGTCACCACGATGCGGGCACTGGCCGTGCCGGAGTTCTTGATGTTCAGGACCTCTGAATACGTCCCGGCGTGCACCTTGATGGTCGTGCCGGGCGTCGCCCGGTCGATTGCCGCCTGAACCGTGCGCAGCGGCGCTGCGGCGGTGCCGGCGGCCGAGTCGGAGCCCTTGGTCGAGACGTGGATCTCGGTGCCGGCCGCCTGGGCCGGGGCGGCGGCAAAGGCCGCCGCCCCGGTCAGCGCAGCGATGCCGGCGGCAGCCAGTCGAGTGGTTGTGGACGGCATACGGACTCCCATCAGCAGCTGCTCGGGGCGAAAGTCGCCGGAGGGGCGGTGGGCTTGCCGTTGAAGGTGTTGCCGTACTTGCCCCAGTAGGACTTGACGTACTTACCGACGTGCGCGGTGGTCCAGGCATTGCCCTTGTAGGTGCCGTACATCGTCCCGCCGACGCCGAAGGACTTGGCCTTGCCGACCGGCTTGGTCGCGACATTGCAGGTCATCGAGATTTTGTTGGCCGAGGTGTCGTAGGACGGCAGGGTGAGCTTGCCATCCATCAACCGCACGCCATACCCGTAGGTGCGGAAGCCAGTGACGCTGTTCTTGGTCCAGGTGTTGCCCCAGCCGGACATCTGGTCGTTGTAGCCGATCGCGACATTGGCCGCGCGGTTGCCGCTGAAGGTGTTCCAGCTGCTGTCGACGTCGGTGTTGAAAGCGCGACCGTCGCCGGGCAGGTCATGGACGTAGTTGTTGGTGACCTTGTTGTAGTTCGAGGAGGTCCCGAGGCGAATGCCCTCCTGCATGAAGTGCTTCCAGGTCGACGCAGCGATCTTGGAGACGTCGTTCTTGGTGACCTGCCAGCCATTGGAGAAGGTGATCAACCAGATGCCGGGGCCGGTGCCGCAGGCGATATCGCTGATCTTGTTGCCCGAGGCGACGCCATAGCTACTTAGCCGGAAGAAAAGACCCTTGCGCTTGACCGTGTTGCCGATGAACTTCAGGCCATCGCTGGAGTCGAGGTCGGGGTCCTTTGTGGCCGTGCGCAGGTAGGGGATGACCTGCTTGGCCGCGGTCGGGTTGAAGCTGCCAGCGCCCGGGACCTTGCGGCGGGTCTGCCAGTCGCCCTTGTCGACCAGGGCGCTATGCCAAGAGAAGGCGGAGCCGGCGTCGGAGCCAGTCGCATAGACGCCACCGTCGATCGTCAGGCCCTGGAAGGTCCAGTAGTCGGAGCCGTCGATGATCAAGATCGTGCGCTGGCCGTCCGGCTGATTGGTGCCGCACGACGGCATAGGCAGGGCCGCGGTCAGCGTGACTGCGCCGTCCCCGGCATTTGTGACGGTGATCGGGGCGCTGGCCGTGCCGCTCTTGCGGATCTTCAGTTGCTGGTTGTATGTGCCCTTGTGGATCTTGATCGTGTCGCCCGGCATCGCCTTGTCGATCGCGGCCTGGACGGTCTTTAGGGGCTTGCCAGCTGCTCCGGAATTGGCGTCATTGCCGGTCGTGGCGACCTCGATGACGCTCCCGGCGGCATTCGCCGGGGCTGCGGTGGCGATCAGGGCGCCGGCGGCAACGACCGAACCGGTCATCAGGCCGGACAGCATACGGACGGAGGGGCTGGATTTCATGATGATTGCTTCTCACTCGTGCGAGGACGGCGGTCAGATCACGCACCGGCTAAAGCCCAGGTCACGGGCCGCGAACTCTACCTAATCAGCTCGGCCGACGTGGCGCGTCCCGGCGAGTGTAGATCACCGAACGATAACGACGCCAATCCCTCCATGGACCGGCGGTCAGCCGGCGGGGGTGACCGGGCCGCCGGTGACGCGGGTGATCGCGGCGATGGCTCCATTGAGGTCCGTGTCGCCGGGCGCGATGAGCACGGGATCGCTGACGGAACCATTCGGCGGGCCGGCGCTCGGATCGGCCGCTGAGCGCACGGCCTCCGAGCCGGCGATGGTTAGCGTCTTGCCTGACGCCGGCCAGATGACGGCCAGGTTCGCTCCCCCACCGAGAATGACCACACCGGATCCACCGGGGACGCTGACCTCCGTGATGGAGGTGCTGCCGCGCAGCGCCTCGGCATACCGCTGATAGATCTGGCCCGAGGGCAAGTCGGCCCCCTCGGGGCTGACCAGGCCACGGAAGATCTCCACCTTGGTCGCGCCGCCTGGGGTGTAGGCCAGCGGGAGGTAGACGATCGGGCTGACCTTCTCCGTGAGCAGCGTCCCGAGCAGTCGGGCGACCTCGGCGCCGTGCGCGGCCTCGGTGTAGTCGCCGCCCGGCCAGGCCGTTCCGATCTCCCAACCCTGGATCGGGATCTGCACGGCGAGGTGGCGCCGGACATAATCCAAGAGGGTGTGCAGCAAGTCCGGGTTTTCGTAGAAGTGCAGCTGGTATGCCGTCACCGCGCCGGAGTTGATCGCCTGCCAGTTGGCGCTCTCCATCGCCCGCACCCGCGTGGCGCGACCCTCCTGAAGCAGAGTGCGCAGTTCTTCGACGGAGTTCACGACCGGGAAGCGCGCCGTCCCGCTGCCGTGACGACGGGCGAACCAGGCTTGGTAGAGCGCTAGTGCTTCCTGTTCCTGGCCAGCGTCCAAGAGTTCACCGGCGAGCGCGATGCCGTGCCCCGTGCTGGAGATGCCGGCGTCGAGGATCGTGGCGCTGGGATCGGCAGCCTTGATAGCCGAGCTGGCCAAGGCCACGAGATCGACATACTCCTGCGGCGTGCCGGACCAGAAGTTGTTGGCGTCGACCTCATTCTCGATGGCCCACAGTGTGACGCCGCGATCCTTGTATCGATTGACCAGGGTCGTGACGAACTGCTGGTAGGCCGCCGGGTCGTCGGGAAAGGTGCTCGGGCTCTTGCGCGTGCCCTCGGCCGGATCGAGTTGCTCGGGACCACCCGCGCAATTGCCGACCCGGATCTTGAGCATCATTCGGTAGCCCATCTGCTGGGCCTGACCGACCAGGCGCTCCACCTGAGCGAAGCGCTGATTGTCCGGCTTGGCCCGCAGGGCGCACCACTCGACCTCAAAGAAAGTCTCACCCCAACCGACCTGTTCGGCGTAGGCCAGCGGCGGCTTGAGATTCCAGTTCCACTTGATTCCGAGATCGGCGGCGCCGCCCTCATAGACGATGGGGGCGATGGTGCGAACCGGTCCGGTCGCCGTGCCGGTCGTCGGCTTCGCGTCCTCGCCGGTGCAGGCGCTCGCGGCGCCCGCGATGAGCAGGCCGGCGGCGAGGGCGGCCGTGGCGCGGCGCACGCTCAGGACTCCGCCCGCTCGGCGGGGGTGCCTCCGCGGGCGGCCTGCAGCGAGCGCGGATAACCGTAGCGGGTGAGCAGCGGGCTGGTCAACGCCGCGACGATGCGTGCCTCACGCGGATCCATGGCTTGGGCCCATTCGTTGTCGAGGGTGATCGGCACCGGACCATTGGCCATCCGCGCGGGATTGCCGGCGACGGTGTGATTTCCCGGCAAGTCGAGCCGGTCCTCGCCGTCGACGATGCGCTCGACGCCGGTCAGGCCCAGCGCATCGGCCAGCGCCTGCAACGACGCGGCCGGGTGGCTGGCGAAGCTTTCGTAACGCATCCGCAGATAGCGCGGCGAGCCGCGCCAGGCCCGCTCGAGACCGGCATTCCAGGCGGTCCACAGGGCCGAGGACTTCACGACGCCCCGGCGCTCCATCAGCCCGCCGGAGTCATTCTTGGCCTTCTTGCGCTGCCAGGAGAAGGCTGCGGCGCGCGGGTCACGCACCAGGTGGACGACATCGAGCGTCACCCCCGGCACCCCGGCCAGCAGGGCGGCATAGGTCGGCAGCTTGGAGGAGTCGACGATCACCGAGGCACCGGAAACCTCCTGGATCGCGCGATAGAGGGGCGCGAGGACGCTGGCGAGCTTCTCGGGGGCGGCCGACTTCTCCGCCGGAGTGCGCGCCAGTCGCGGCAGCGTGCGCAATTGGGTGTATGCCGTCAGCTCCCGATGGACATCGCGCGCATCCGGCACCGTGTCGCCATAGGCAACGCGAAGCACTTGCTGCCAGAACGGGCAGTCCGCGAAGGGCTGACCGCACCCACACAGCCGGTTCTCGGTGATGCCGCGCTCCCACAGGTAGCGCAGCTCGCCGACGCTGATCGCATCGTTCATGGCGCCGAGGGCGTTGGCGACGACGGTGCTGCCGCTGCGTCCGGTCCCCCCGACGAAGACCACCCGCACGGAGTCGTTCGTCATTGCGCGACGATCAGCCCTGGCGGGCGATCAGTTCGTCGTCGCTGCCCTCGCGGCTGCGGCGCAGCACCTCCGGGATGGCCAGCAGGAGCACGGCGAGCGCGAGGCCGATAAGGGCAGCGCTCACGGCGCGGCGCAAGAACTCGGTGCGCCACGGCAGCTGGGTCACATCGGTCTCGATGGACTCGGTGATGCTCGCGGCCTGGCGGGCCCTGATGTCGCTCACGGCGGCAGTGCGATCGGCGAGGGCGGCGCGGGCGTTGTCCACGGCATACTCCGGCGCGGTGAACTCGGCCTGGGCCTCGGTGATCTCATCGACGCGCTTCTGCGCGGCCTTGAGGGCGTCCTCGATGGGCGCGGTGCTCTGCTGCTCGGCGGGGCGACCCTTGGCGGTGGCCAGCGCCACCTTCAGCGAGGTGACCTCGGAAGCCGCCGCTTGGTACTCGCGGTCGGCATTGGTCAGGCCGGTCTTCTTCTGGACGGCCGCCAGGTCGGCGATGGCGGCGTCGAGACCCTTCTGCGCCTCGTCGGCGGCGACCTGCGCCTGGCGCAGCGCGGGGGCGAAGGCCTGCTCCTGCACGGCTGCGGGAACGGCCTTCATCACCTTGGAGACGACGGCCTCGTCCGAGTCGGCGAAGGTGATGTGAACCAGCTCGGTGTCGGCGATGCGGCTGGCCGAAAGCCCGTCTTGGACCCGGTCCACGGTGACGCCGGCGGCCTTGGCCACATTGCCGAGCACCTCATCGGAAGTGGCGGCGTTGACCAGTGAACCGGCGACGAGGTTGATCGAGGCCACCGTCGGGTCGCCGATCGGGTTGGTCGCGCGCAGGTTCACCGAGCTCGTGTACTTCGTGCCGCTTGGGGCGTTGAGGCCGAGAACCAATAGCAAGGCGGCGACCGGGATGATCACCAACAGCCAGAGGCGGCGGCCCAGGCGCGTGAGCAGTTCGCGAAGTTCCATGAGGGATTTCCGAGTCTTTCGTGACGGTCTGTTGGCGGATGCGCCGGCCAGTGCGGGGCATCCGGTCAGGGTGCCGCCCGTGCGTCATCGCCCTCGGCTGGGCACCCCGAGGGACTACGATACACCCGGCCGCCGGGGGGATTTACGCGCCCCGCCGTCCCCGTGCCACCCCATCGGAAGGTTGATTCGCCTCGTGAGTGCCGACTCCCGCCCTGCCCCGCCCCTCTTCGTGGTTGGCGCCCCCCGTTCGGGCACGAGCCTGGTCTACCGCGCCTTGGCGTTGCACCCGCAGGCGGCGTGGATCAACAACTACCAGCGTCGCCTGCCGGGTCTGAGCGCGCTGGCGGGCTTGAACCGGCTCGGGGCACGACGCCCGGACGCGCGCCGCACCGTTTGGTTCGGCGCCGACGGCGACAACGCCTACCGCTACAACACCAAGCGCTCGCTGGCCGAACGCTTCTACCCCCAACCAGTGGAGGGCGAGCCGGTCTTCGAGCACTGCGAGGTGCCCGAGGCGTGGGACGGCTCCCCGATAACGGACAAGCAGCGGCGCCTGGCCGGGCTGCTGGCGCGCACCACCACGCGCAGCGGCGGGCGGGTATTGATCAGCAAGCGGATCGGACACAACCGGCGGATCGCCCTACTGCACCAGCTCATTCCGCAGGCCCGCTTCCTCGATGTGACCCGTGACGGCCGGGCCGTGGCCTATTCCTTGAGCAGGGTCGACTGGTGGCCGCAGATGCCCGTCTGGTGGTGGCAGGACCGCACGCCGCAGGAGTGGGCCGCCGAGGGCCGCGACCCGCTGGAGCTGTGCGCGCGGCACTGGGTCGAGGAGACCCAGGCGATCGAGACCGGGCTGGCCCAGGTCCCGACCGGGCAGGTGCTGCGGATCCGGTATGAGGATCTGGTCGCCGACCCGCTGACCGTGCTGTCACGGATCGCGACCTTCGCCGGGCTCGATCCCGAGGATGAAACCTGGCGCCAAGAGCTGGCCCAGATTTCTTTCCCCAACAAGAATGCTGCGTGGACCGCCGACCTGCCTGCCGAGCAGCAGGCTGCGCTCGCGCCGCTCGCCGATCAACTGACTGCGATGGGATACCGCTGATGACTGCCTCGCTGCCCCCCGCGTTCATCCTTGGCACGGGCCGGTGCGGCTCGACGCTGGTTCACGAGTTGATCGCGCGCCATCCGGCGACCGGCTTCGTGACGAATTTGGATGACCTCGGCGTTCGGCAGGGCAACGCGCAGCAGCTGACCCTGTGGCGCCGGCTGCCTGCGGCGGTCAGCGAGAAGGGCCGCGCGCGCCTGGCACCCAGCGAGGGGTATCGGGTTCTGGCCCGGGAGGTCTCGCCCGCGATCGTGGATCCGGTCCAGGATCCCACCGCGGCCGACCTGACGCCCTGGCTGGAACAGCGCCTGCACGCCTTCGTCGAGAAGCGGATGTCGGGTCTCGATTCGGCGGAGATCTTCTTGCACAAGTTCACCGGCTGGCCCCGCGCGTCCCTGATCGCCGCGGCCTTCCCGGACGCCCGGTTCGTGCACATCGTCCGCGACGGTCGGGCAGTGGCCAATAGTTGGCTCCAGATGGACTGGTGGAAGGGCCACCTCGGTCCGGCGGGCTGGCACTTCGGGCCGCTGCCCCCGGAGCTCGACGCCGCATGGGCGGCGACCGGCCGCTCCCAGCCCGCGCTGGCCGCGATCGCCTGGCGGATGCTCGTGGACCGGCACGAGGAGTGCGCGGCCGAGCTTGGCGATCGCTGGTTGACGGTGCGGTATGAAGATGTGCTGGCCGACTCCCGCACCCACCTCGAGCGAATCCTTGTGCACATCGGGCTGAGCTGGACCGATGCCTTCGAGTCCGGGATCGCGCGCTACACCCTCTCCCCTAGCCGCAAGGCGGCCTACTTGAAGGACCTCACGCCCGAGCAGGTGGCGACGATGGAATCGCTGATCGGCGACCAGCTCGCGCGCTACGACTACGCCTGACCGCGGGCGATGGCGGTTGACTACCTTCTGCTAGCAGAAGGTAGTCAAATCCGCATACCTTGCACGGTGTGCACAGTTGACTAACGTGCGCTAGCAGAGGTTAGGAGACACCCCAACACCGACCCGGGGACCGTCAGTAGGCGCCGTCGGCCTTGAGGACGGCGCGGACGGTGCGCATGAGGATCATGACGTCCAGGACGGGTGACCAGTTGTCGACGTACCACAGGTCCAGGCGCAGCGACTCCTCCCAGTTCAGGTCGGAGCGGCCAGAGATCTGCCACATGCCGGTCAGGCCCGGACGCACCTTCAGCCGGCGCATGGCGTCGGGTTCGTAGGCGTCGACCTCGCGCGGCAGCGGCGGGCGCGGCCCGACCAGGGACATCTCGCCCCGCAGCACATTGATCAACTGCGGGAGTTCGTCGAGGGAAAGCCGTCGCAGGATGCGGCCAGGCTTGGTGATCCGCGGGTCATGCTTGTGCTTAAAGAGCATCTCGTTGACCTGGGGGTGGGCCGAGAGTTCACCGGCCAACAGCCGCTGCTCGGCGTCGACCACCATGGTGCGGAATTTGACCATCGGGAAGGTCCGACCGTTCTCCCCCACGCGCTGCTGGACGAAGAAGACCGGCCCGCGGTCGTGCAGCCAGATGGAGAAGGCGATGAACAGCCATACGGGCATCGTCACCAGCGCGATGAGCGAGGAGCAGAAGATGTCGATCGCGCGCTTGGCCACCGCATCAAAGCCGCCGATCGTCGGGCCCTCGACGTGCAGCAGGGACATGCCGGCTGCCGGGCGCAGGGTCAGGCGCGGCGAGGCGACCTCATTGATCCCGGGGTGGACGAAAAGGTCCACGCCGATCTCGGCCAGGGCCCAACCCAACCGGCGCAGGGCCTTGCCGGAGAAGGAGGCATCAGAGGCGACGACCACCGCTTCGGCGCCGGTGTCTCGAACGGCAAGCAGCGCCGTCTCCGGCCCGCCATACACCGCCACATTCGCCACCCGTTGGGGGTCCGGCAGATCGGAGGCACAGGCACCGACGACCTTCATACCGGTCGACATCGGGTCGTTCTGGATCGAGGCGATCATGTCGTGGACGGCCAGGCCGCGCCCGACGACGATCGTCGGCTGCAGCGCATGCCCGTGCGTGCGCGCCCGGGCCAGGCGACCGCGCAAGACGCGACGCGCGATCACTGTGAGCAGGAAGATCAGCGGCACAGCGACGAAGAAGAGCAGCCGAGACATGCGCCAGCCCAGCGCCACGAGCGTCACCGACAGCAGCGCCAGCAGGATGAGCAAGGCGTGGCCGATGCTGCGGTATTCATCGAGGCCAATGCCGAGATTGTTGACGCGATAGGCGCCCGAGCGCCCGCAGATGATGACCCAGGCAAAGGGCACAACGGTCGTCAAGAGAGCAACACGCAGGTTGGGTATGCCGCTGTAGAGCGCCATGGCCGCCACGAAGCAGGCGACCAGGGCGGCGAGGAAGTCGCTGACCACAACGCGACGTTGGTAGCGGATGCGCCAGCCGCGGCCGGGGCCGTCCTGATCGACATTCGGATGAACCCAGTCGGGGATATGCCACGAGGTCTGAGCCTGGGCTCGTGAGGAATGACTGGTGGTGGTTGCCCGTGGCTCTGTGGCCTCCGGTGTCGTGCTGCTCACGGTCCCCCCGACCGCATGCTGCTCGGTGTGCATGCCCGTTACACGATCCTTCCGCCGCCGCCGCAGCGACGTCCGTTTCGGCCCCGGTGGGGGGGCCGGTGATTCCGGTGTTACGCGACACGATGAGAGTGTCCCGTGGGACGGTACCGCATCCCGGGGCGATACCACACAATAGGTGAGAAAAAGTGCGCCACGCCGGGACAGGCGCCCGCGGATTGCGGACGACGGTCACCGGCGTGGCGGTCACAATGCTCAGGCTTCGGCGGGAGCTTCCTCGGCCGCCTCGGCCTCCGGCTCGTCGTGCTCGATGCCAGCCTCGGACTCCGCGTCGGCGAGTTCGGCGTCCAGCGCCTCCTGGCTGATCATCGCGGAGACATTGACGACCAGGGCTTCGGCGTCGGTGACCAGGGTCGCGCCCGCGGGCAGCGCCAGGGCACCGGCAAGAATCTGAGTGCCAGCCTCGAGGCCTTCGACAGAAACCTCGATGTTCTCCGGAATATTGGTTGCCTCGACTTCGACCTGGATGCTCGAGTGGTCAACGGTGACGACCGTCTCGGGGGCAGCTTCGCCGGTGACGTGCACGGCCACATCGACGGTGACCTTCTCGCCCTTGCGGACAACGACCAGGTCGACATGTTCGATGATCGGCTTGATGGGGTCGCGCTGCACATCCTTGGCCAGCGCCAACTGCTCGGTGCCCTCGATATTCAGGGTGAGCAAGGCGTTGGCGTGCTTGAGAGCCATCATCGTGTCGTGGCCCGGCATCGTGATGTGCACGGGGTCGGTGCCGTGGCCGTAGACAACGGCCGGAACCTTGCCGGCGCGGCGGACGCGGCGCGCCGCGCCCTTGCCGAACTCGGTGCGCAGTTCGACGTCCAAGCGGTTATCGGTGGACATGGGATCTCCTCAGGGCACAAACGGCGCCGCCGAGGACGGGTGCGCCGTGAATTAACGGTATGCGGTGGGCCTCGGGCGCTCATCGATACGGTAGGCGCGACATCATCGGGCACCACCGCGTCGATCACGGACGGCTCACGCCGCCCCTCGCCGAGGCATCGGATCTAGTTTAAGGCCGAGGGTGCGGACGACGAAATCCGCCCCCCGCGGTGATCGTGCCCAGGTGGGTGGGGCCCAGGTGGGTGGTGCTCAGGCGCGCCCGTCGAAAAGCGAGGTGACCGAGCCGTCCTCGAAGACCGCCCGAATCGCCTCCGCAATCAGCGGAGCGACGGAGAGCACCGTCAGCTTCTCGAAGTGCTTCTCCGGCTCCAGCGGCAAGGTGTTGGTGACGATGACTTCGGTGGCGACGCTGGCGGCGAGCCGCTCGGCCGCCGGATCGGACAAGATCGCGTGCGTCGCGGCGATGACGACGCCGGCGGCACCGGCCGCCATACATGCCTCCGCCGCGTTGACGATCGTGCCACCGGTGTCGATCATGTCGTCGACGACGATGCACACCCGGCCCGCCACATCGCCGACCACCCGATTGGCGACCGAAACATTCGGCCGGCTGATGTCACGGGTCTTGTGGATGAACGCCAAGGGTGCGCCGCCCAACCGTCGCGACCAGTGCTCGGCGACCTTGATCCGCCCGGCATCCGGCGAAACCACGGTGAGTTGCTGATCGGCATACTCCCGGGCCACATAGGCACTGAGCACCGGCAGGGCCATCAGGTGGTCGACGGGGCCATCGAAAAACCCCTGGATCTGATCCGTATGCAGATCGACCGCCATCAGCCGGTCGGCCCCGGCGGTCTTGAATAGGTCCGCGACGAGGCGCGCCGAGATCGGCTCCCGCCCACGGTGCTTCTTGTCCTGGCGGGCATAGCCATAGAAGGGCAGGACGACACTGATTCGCTTGGCGGAGGCGCGCTTGAGCGCATCGACCATGATCAGTTGTTCCATGATCGCTTCGTTGATCGGCGCCGCATGGCTCTGGATGACGAACGCGTCGCAGCCGCGCACCGACTCTTCGTAGCGCACGAAGATCTCGCCATTGGCGAAGTCGTAGATCTGCGTCGGAACCAGGCCGGTCCCGGCCAGCCCGGCGACCTCCTCGGCGAGTTCCCGGCCGACCCGGCCGGAAAAAAGCATGAGGTTCTTGCGCGTCTTCTTCGAAATGCCGGTCATGACCCCGGCTCCGTCTCGATGATCTGCTCCTCGAGCGCGGCGGCGGCCGCGGCGGCCGTCTTGGTCCCGGCCCGCGCTCGCGCCACCCAGCCGGCGATATTGCGCTGCCGGCCTCGGGCGACGGCGATCTCCCCCGGCCCGACGTCATTGACCAAGGCGCTGCCGGCCGCGACATACGCCCCATCCGCCACGGTCACCGGGGCGACGATGACCGAGGAGGAACCGACGAATGACTGCTTGCCGATGCGGGTGTGCGACTTGGTGACCCCGTCGTAATTGGCGAAGATCGTGCCCGCGCCGATATTGGCGCCCTCACCGATCGTGGCGTCCCCGCAATAGGTCAGGTGCGGAACCTTGGCGCCCGCGCCGATCGTCGCATTCTTGGTTTCGACGAAGCCGCCGATCTTGCCCTTGGGCCCCAGCTCGGTGCCGGCGCGCAGATAGGAATAGGGCCCGACGACGGCGCCCGCGCCGACGACGGCCAGTTCGACCTCGGCACGGCGCACGTGTGCGCCATCCCCGATCTCGCTGTCCCTGATCGTCACTTCTGGTCCGATGATCGCGCCGGTGCCGATCGTGGTGGCGCCGAGCAACTGACTCCCGGGGCGGATCGTGGTGTCGGCGCCGATCGTCACGTCGACATCGATCCACGTGCTGTTCGGGTCAACGATCGTCACGCCCGCGCGCATCCACTTCTCGGTGACGCGCGCGTTCAGTTCCCGACCAAGGGCGGCCAATTGCACCTTGTCGTTGACGCCCTCGGTCTGCCACCAGTCGTCAATGCGGTAGGCGCTGACCGTTCCGCCATCCCGGCGGGCGATCTCGAGCACGTCGGTGAGGTACTTCTCTTGCTGCGCGTTCTCGGTCGTCACGCGGGTGAGCGCGCTGCGCAGGACCTCGGCGTCGAAGGCGTAGATCCCGGAGTTGATTTCCTGGATCAGCAATTGCTCGGGGGTGGCGTCCTTGTGCTCGACGATCGCGGCCACCGCGCCGTCCGCATCACGCACGATCCGGCCATAGCCGGCGGGTTTGTCTGTGACCCCAGTTAGCACCGTCACCACCGAGCCCGAGTCAGTATGCCGATCCACCAGTTCCTGCAGGGTCTCGCCGGTGAGCAGGGGGACATCGCCATAGGTGACCAGGACCGTGCCGGTCAGGCCCTCCGGGAGTACATCCATGCCGCACTCGGTGGCGCGCCCGGTGCCCTTGATCTCGTCCTGGTCCGCGATCAACGCATCCGGGTCGACCTGCGCGATATGGGCGGCGACGAGATCGCGCTGGTGGCGCACGACGACCGAGAGATGCTCGGGCCGGGTCGCGCGCGCCGCGGCGATGGCGTGCCCGACCAGGGTGCGACCGCAGATCGCATGCAGCACCTTGGGGGTGGCGGACTTCATACGGGTGCCCTCACCGGCGGCGAGGATGATCACGGCAGCGGGGTGTCGATCGGACACGAGGACGCGGCTCCCAACAGACTCGGGGATATCAGGCAACCTGCCCATCGTATGCCGCGCGCCCCGGCTCCCGCTCACGGCGCCGACCCATCGCGACCGGCCCGGCCACTTCGGTGGCTGGGGCGCCACCGACCACATCGCGGTGGCGAAGACATAATCGGCCGAGAGGGTCGGCTCAACAGTGACCTTGCCGCATACGGCCCCGTCGGCGCGCACCAGGTCGGCCACGAGCGGCGCGATCTGCGGGGCAACGGCCAGGCGCAGGTCGGCGCACTCCTGCGTCGCCTCGCCCGAGGAGGTGGTGGACCTCGTTCCGGTGGCAGTCGTCGTCTTGTTGGCTTTGGCCGGATCAGACTTCCGATTCGCCATCGCGAAAGCCAGGCCAGCGATCAAGGCGACGACGGCGAGCGCGGACACCAGCGCCCATGGGAAGCGACGGCGAGCATGACGGCCCATGGGAGATGAATCCTTTGTGGCGGTGAATCGGGCCGGGAGCGGGGCCTGACGTGGCAGCTTGTCACGGCCCCGGAGAGCCGTTCAACTATCCGCGGGTAACCAGGCTCGGAAGGGCTGGCGCCGGCGGGCGCTCCCCGGGTAGGAATCGAACCTACGTCGCTAATCCTGATTCAAAGTCAGGCGGGCCCTACCAGCAGACCAACCGGGGAAGAGCCGGCGTCCTCGGACACCGGCCCCCCAAGGGTAGTCGAGACGGCACAATGGTTTGGGTGAGCACTTCCTCCGCGCGCACCCGGCGCACCGGGCCGAAATCGCGGATGACCGGCTCCCAGCGGCGCGAACAACTCATCGAGGTGGGTCGTCGCCTGTTCGCCGAGCGCGGCTTCGAGGGCAGCAGCGTCGAAGAGATCGCGGCCAGCGCCAAGGTGTCGAAACCGGTGGTCTACGAACACTTTGGCGGCAAAGAGGGGCTGTATGCCGTCGTGGTCGACCGCGAGATCGCCGACCTCACGGCCCGCATCACCGAGGCCCTCGGCTCAGCGAGCAGCCCGCGCGTCTTGATCGAGCGGGCGGCGCTCGCGCTGATGGATTACATCGAGGAAGAGACGGACGGCTTCCGGATTTTGGTCCGCGATTCGCCCCCCGGGCAGAGCACGGGCTCCTTTGCCAGCCTGATGGGTGATGTCGCCTCGCAGGTCGAGCACCTGATGGTCGCCCAATTCAAGGGCCGCGGCCTGGACACCAAAGCGGCGCCGATGTACGCGCAGATGCTGGTCGGCATGGTTGCCCTGACCGGCCAGTGGTGGATGGACTCCAATCGCAAGTTCTCGCGCGCCGATGTGGCCGCGCACCTGGTCAATCTGGCGTGGAATGGCCTCTCGGCCATGGAGGAGCGCCCGACGCTGCGGGGTTGAGCCAGCGCGCTAGCGGAGCTTTTCGGCGACGGCGAAGATCCGGCGGAAGGGCAGGATGACGCCCGCAGGGGTGCGGGGGTATGCCTCGCGGAGGCGGGCGGCATACTCCTGCACGAAGGCCTCCCGCTCGGCGGGCTCGGTGAGCAGGTCGATGACGGGGCGCAAGCCGGTCCCCTTAACCCATTCGAGGACGGGGTCGGCGATCTGGTTCTCGGGATCGAGGACATGCAGGTAGGTCGTCTCCCAGGCATCGACCCGGCAGCCAGCCCGCGTGAGGACTTGGAGGTATGTCGCGGGCTCGGCCGAACCGCCGCGCTTCAGGGCCGCCTCCAACTCCCCGGCCCGCGCGTGGCGCGTCGCGACCTCGCGCATCAGCCGGTGGCTCGGGGCGCCGTAATTCCCCGGCACCTGCAGGGCGAACCAGCCGCCGGGGCGCAGCTCGCGGGCCCACGTGTCGATCAATTCCAGGTGTCGCGGAATCCACTGGAGCGTGGCATTGGTCACGACCACATCGGGGATGGCGCCCAGCGCGTTCAACGACCAGGTGGCCAGGTCGGCCTGCACCCACTCGACCCGCCCGCCCTCATCGAGGGCGCGCGCGGCGTCGAGCATCTGGGTGGAGGAGTCGATCCCGACGATGCGGGCCGACGGCCACCGATCGGCCAGGCTCAGGGTCAGCGGCCCATTGCCGCAGCCGAGATCCGCCACCAGCGCTGGCTCGCTCGCCCCGATCCGAGCCGTCAGTTCGGCGAAGGGCCGGCCGCGTTCGCCCGCGAACTTGGCGTACTGGACCGGATTCCAGATCGTCGACATCTCGGGGCATCTCCAGGGCAGTCGGGTATCAAGTCGCTCACGCTAGGAGCCAAACTATCTCGACGTCAAGATATCTGGGGCTTAGAGTGAGAGCCGTGACCGAGCCCGGCGATGATGTGGATGCCATCGTCGCGGCCTGGCATCGGGAGCGACCCGACCTGGACCTGACTCCACTGCATGTGCTCTCGCGGGTCACTCGTTTGGCGAAGCGCCTGGACCTGGCGCGCCGAGATGCCTTCGCGGGCTTTGACCTGGAGTCCTGGGAGTTCGACGTCTTGTCGGCGCTGCGGCGGGCCGGGGCGCCATACCGCCTCTCCCCCAGTCAACTCATCGAGGCGACGCTGGTGACCAGCGGGACGATGACCAATCGCGTCGACCGGCTGCAGGAGCGGGGACTGGTCCTGCGCTTGCCGTCCCCACGGGACGGCCGTGGGGTGCTCGTGGAACTCACCGCGGCCGGCGCGGCGGCCGTCGATGGTGCGCTCACTGCCTTGTTGGCGCGCGAGCGGGCGCTGCTGGCTGGGCTGAGCGCGGCTCAACAGGAGCAGTTGTCGGCGGCGCTGCGGGAGTTGTCGACCGCGCTGCCGTGATGAGTGCCGCCGGGCTGCTGGCGGCGGGTGCCGCCGGGGTGCTGGCGGCGGTCAGCCAGCGATCTCGGCTGCGGCCAGCCAGGCCTCCTCGAGCTCAGCGACCTGCCCGTCCACCTCGCGCAGGGCCAGGCTGAGAGCGGTCATGGCCGTATGGTCACTCGCCTGGGCCGCCATATCCGCGTGGATCCGATCGGCCTTCTCGGCCAGCCGCTGCAACTGCTTCTCAATGCGCGCGACCTCCTTGCGCGCCTCCCGCACCTGGGCCGGGTTGGGGCCGGGGGCCGTTGCCGTGGTCGCGGCGGGGCGGATGCTCGGCGATGCGCCTGTCGGGGCCGCCGAGCGCAGGTCGAGGTACTGGTCGACGCCGCCGGGCAGGTCTCGCAGACGGCCGTCGCCGAGCAGTGCGAGTTGCTTGTCGGTGAGGCGTTCGAGCAGGTAGCGGTCGTGCGAGACGACGACGAGCGTGCCCGCCCACCCGTCGAGCAGGTCTTCGAGCGCGGTCAAGGTGTCGATATCGAGGTCATTGGTCGGCTCGTCGAGGAGCAGAACATTGGGCTCATCGAGCAGCACGCGCAGGATCTGCAGCCGTCGGCGCTCGCCTCCGGACAGATCGCCCACGCGGGCCTGCTGGCGCGGGCCGGGGAAGCCCAGTCGCTTGGCGAGGCTGCTCGCGCTGACCGGCTTGCCGTCGAGCACGGTGCTGGCGCGCACCGCCTCGATCGCCTCGATGACCTTGGCGCCGGCGAGGGCTTCGAGCTCACGCACTTCCTGGCTGACCACACCGATGCGCACGGTGCTGCCGACCTTGCGTTTGCCGCTGTCCAGGGGCTGGCTGCCGTCCAGGACGCGAAGCACGGTCGATTTGCCGGCGCCATTGACTCCGACCAGGCCGATCCGCTCGCCGGGGGCCAGTTGCCACGTGACCCGCTTGAGGATCGGCAGATCACCGAACGCCAGGCTCGCGTCGTGCAGGTCGATGACGTCCTTGCCGAGTCGCGCGGTCGCAAAGCGCATGAGTTCGACCGAATCGCGCGGCGGCGGCTCGTTCTCGATGAGGGCCGAGGCCGCGTCGAGCCGGAACTTCGGCTTGCTCGTGCGTGCCGGCGCGCCACGGCGCAGCCACGCGAGTTCCTTGCGCAGCAAATTGTTGCGACGCTCGGCCGTCACCGCCGCGATCCGGTCCCGCTCCGCGCGAGCCAGGATGTATGCGGCATACCCCCCGTCGTAGGCGGATACCGCTCCGGCGACGACCTCCCAGGTTTGGGTGACGACGGCGTCGAGGAACCAGCGGTCGTGGGTGACGACGACCAGGCCGCGATCCGGCCGCGCCCAGGTCCGCACGAGGTGGTCGGCGAGCCAGGCGACACCTTCGACGTCGAGATGGTTGGTCGGCTCGTCCAGGAGGAGCAGGTCGGCCTCGGTCACCAGGGCCGCGGCCAGTGCCACCCGGCGACGCTCGCCGCCGGACATCGTGCCCACCCGCGCATCCAGGCCCCCGACGGCGGCGGCTTGATGATCGCCAAGCAGGCCCGCCAGGACATCGCGAATCCAGGCTTGGCCGGCCCAATCGTGTTCGGCCCGCTCGCCGAGGACGATCTCGCGCACGGTCGCTGCCGGGTCAAGTAGGTCGTCCTGAGCGACGGTGGCGATCCGCAGGCCGCCCGCATGCGTGACCCGGCCGGAGTCGATCTCGCGGGTGCGGGCCAGAACGCCGAGCAGCGTCGACTTGCCGCCGCCATTGGCGCCGACCACGCCGATCCGATCCCCGGTGTTGACGCCGAGGGAGATGTCGTCGAGGACGGCCGTGATCCCCGTGTGAACGGTGACCCGCTCGACATTGGCCAAATTCGCCATCAGCGGGCGGCCGCCAACTCAACCGGGCCGACCGTGACGGGGCCGCTCGCCTTGCGCACATCGGCGGCCGATCCACTCGCGGTCAAGGACACCGCCAGGTCAATGGCGGCCTCGGCATCGCGGGCGAGGAAGGCCACGGTCGGCCCCGAACCCGACACGATCCCGGCGAGGGCACCGAACGACATACCCGCCTCCAGGACCTCGGCCAGGGCCGGCTGCAGCGAGATAGCGGCGGCCTGCAGGTCATTACCCATCGCCGCGGCGACGGCTTCGGCATTGCCGAAGCTCAAGGCCGCGAGCAGGTCGGCGCTCGGCTCGGGGGCGGGCACCGGCGTGGAGCCGCGGAGTCGATCGCACTCGGCATACACCGCCGGGGTGGACAGGCCGGTCTCGGAGAGGGCGAAGACCCAGTGATAGATGCCGCGGGCGGACGTCGGTGCGATGCGCTCGCCGCGGCCGCTGCCGATGGCGGTGCCGCCGCTCAACAGGAAGGGGATATCGCTGCCGAGCCCGGCGGCAAGGTGCGCGAGTTCCGCGGCGCTCATATCCAGGCCCCACAGCCGGTGGCACGCGAGCAGGGCGCCGGCGGCATCGGCGGAACCACCCGCCATACCTCCTGCCACGGGGATCTCCTTGGTGAGCCGGATCCGGACCGGCCGGCCGGCGCCGGTGACATCGTGGAGAGCTTGCGCGGCGCGCAACGCCAGATTGTTTTCGTCGGCGGGGACGCCCGCGGCCGTGCGACCCGCGATTTCGACGCTCCACTCCCTGGCGGGGAAGACCTCGATCGTGTCGTAGAGGCTGACCCCCTGATAGACCGTGGCCAGGGGGTGGAAGCCGTCAGCGCGCGGGGGACCCACGCGCAGTTCGAGGTTGACCTTGGCGGGCACCTTGACGCAGACACCCGGATGGATGTGCGCGGCAGATGTCATGAGCCTACCCTAATCAGCTTCCCGGGTGGCGGTGGGGTGGGGCGAGGCGGCGGCGATCGCGGCAAAGGCGGCGATATCGAGTTGCTCCCCGCGAGCCGTCGGATCAACTCCCGCTGACTCCAGGGTGGCGGTGGCGGCGGCCGTCGAACCGGCCCAACCCGCGAGGGCGGAGCGCAGCATTTTGCGGCGCTGGGCGAAGGCGGCGTCGATGACCTGGAAGACCGCTTCGCGGGGGACATCGGTGCGCGGCGGCTCGCGACGGGTCACCGCGACGAGGCCGGAGTCGACATTGGGCACCGGCCAAAAGATGCTGCGGGCCACGGTCCCGGCGAGGCGCACGTCGCCATACCAGGCTGCCTTGGCGCTCGGCGCGCCATAGGTGCGGGAGCCGGGGCCGGCGGCGAGCCGCTCGGCAACCTCCAACTGCACCATGACCAGCACGTGCCCGATGCTTGGAAAGGTCTGCAGCAGGTGCAGCATGACTGGCACGGAGACGTTGTAGGGGAGGTTGGCCACGAGCCGGGTGGGTGCGACTGGCAGGTCGGTGACCTTCAGGGCGTCCCCGGGTATGACGACCAGCCGGCTGCTCTTCTCGGGCGCGGCGACCTCGATCGTGGTGGGGAGGGCGGCAGCGAGGGTGGGGTCGATCTCCAGCGCGATGACGTGCTCGGCGGTATCGAGGAGACCGAGGGTGAGGGAGCCGAGGCCGGGACCGACCTCGAGCACGATGTCGTCCGGCGCGACATCGGCGAGCCGCACGATCCGGCGCACGGTGTTGGCATCGACGACGAAGTTTTGCCCCCACTGTTTGGTGGGCCGGATGCCGTGCTGCGCCGCGAGCCGGCGGATGTCCGCCGCCCCCAGATAGTGCACCCCGGCGCTCACGCCCGACACCTTATGCCGTTGCCCGCATCCCCTCCGCCATGCCTCACGGGTCCCTGAGCCACTTTCCCGCCCATTGCCGAAACGTGGACGTACGCAACGGATCATTTCCGTTGCGTACGTCCAGGTTGTCTCCCAGACCGGTGTCACGTTCCGGCAATGGGCGGGAAAGTGACCCTCGGCACTCGAGGCTCAGGCCGCGTGGGCGCAGCCCCAGGGCGAAAGGCCGGCGATGGCGTAGTAGCGGTTGGCCACGGTGATCTGCTGCTCGCGGGTGGCGAGGTCGGCGCGGGGGGCGAAGTCGGCGCCGCCCATCGCCAGCCAGCTCGCGGTGGCGAACTGCAGGCCGCCGTAGTAGCCATTGCCGGTGTTGATGTGCCAGTTGCCGCCGGACTCACACATGGCGATCCGGTCCCACATGGCGGCATTGGCCAGGTTGATGCCGGCGCCGGAGGTGTTGCCCGCGTTGCCGCCACCGGTCGACCCACCCGACGAGCTACCGCCGGTTGACGGGGCCGGGGTGGTCGGCTTGGCCTTGGTGCCCACGGCGATGACCTGATTGCGGGCCTTGGTGGTGACCTCGGTGCGGACATACGACAGCTTGATCTGCTTGCCGTCGTGGCGCAGCGAGGTGTAGATGTTCACGCTCTTGCCGACGTGACCGGTCGTGATGACCTTGGTCTGGCCCTCATAGAGCGAGGAGTCGTTCTTGCGGATCGTCTCGAAGGGGATCGTCTTGGACTTCTTGATCGTCGCGGTGCTCACCCGGGTGACGGTCAGCTTCATACCGTCCTGCAGCGGGGTGTCGAGGCCGGGCGCAACGATGTCCTTGGAGCCGACCTTGACCTTCAGCAGCGCGAGCAGGCCCTTGACGTCCGCCTCGGTGCTGGTCTTGCGGGTGGTCTTTCCGTCAACGGTCACGGCGACCGACTTCGGGGTGATCATGGCCATCGCCAGACCCTCGCGGCCCAGCGCGGCCGAACGCGAGGCGGACAGGACGGCATCCTCGGCGCGCAAGCCGAGGTCCTGCAGAGCCTGACCGACCGTCGTGGCGGTGGTCCAGTACTCCTTCTTCTGACCGTCGATCGTGACCGTCAGCTTGCGGCCGTAGCGCACGACGATCTTCTGGCCGTCGCTGACCGCGCTGTCGACACTGGGCACGACCAGGTCGTGCTCCCCGATGGTGATGCCCTCGTCCTCGAGCACATCGCCGACGGTGCCGGCGAAGGAGTGGACGTTGGAGGTCTTGCCGTCGACCGTCAGGCCGACATTCTTGTCGAAGTGGGCGACACCGGCCACTCCCGTGGCGAGAGCGCCGACCACACCGAATTGGGCCAGGCGCCGGACGGGAAGAAAGTTCACGGATACTCCAGTTTTGTAGTTCCGACCCGGCGAGGGGGCGGATCGGCACAGCACGAGCCACGAAGGGGTGTTTGTGATGCCGCACCGGCGTCCTCGCAGGTGGCGAACCGGGGCCGAGCGGCCCGTCTCGTGCCGGCTGATCACGGTCGTCGAGATCGGCGGACATTTCAACCATGGCGGATGATGCGCCCGAAGGTCAAATTTCGGTAACGACGGTGAGACCTATCTCGCACCACAGGTCACAGGAGTGCTATGCCGTCTCCCCCGCCTCTCACCAGGGGCCGTACAACTCCTCGCAGGTCGCGCTGACGGCCTCGCAGAGGTGGGCGACGGCGACCCCAAGGACACTCGCGGCCGTCCGGGCAGTGGTCGCCAGCAGATAGGAGGAGTTGACCGCGCCCCGCCACGGGTGTGGGGTCAAATAGGGCGCATCGGTCTCGAGCAGCACCCGATCCAGCGGCGTGACCGCGAGCGCATCCCGGAGCGCGTGGTTGTTCTTGAAGGTGATCGGTCCGGCGAACGAGAGATAGAAGCCGCGTTCCAGGCAGGCCCGGGCGAAGCTCACATCGCCGCTGAAGCAGTGCATGATCACCCGCTGCGGCGCGCCGACCTCATCCAGCACCGCGAGGATGTCGTCGTGGCTGTCCCGGTCGTGGATCTGCAGGGGCTTGCCGACGCGCTTAGCCACGTCGATATGCCAGCGGAAGGACTCGTGCTGGCTGGCCCGGCCCTGCTCGCCGGTCCGGAAATAGTCCAGCCCGGTCTCGCCAATCACCCGCACCCGCGGGTCGTGTGCCAACTCCTCGATCAGGGTGTATGCCGCCCCAAGCCCGCCACTCTCGGCAAGACGGGGGGCCTCATTGGGATGCAGGGCCACCCCGGCGACCACGCCTGGGTAGCGGTGCGCCATCGCGACGCTGGCCCGGGCACTGTCCACGTCGCAGCCGATTTGCACGATGCGGTCGACCCCGACCTGCGCCGCCGCCGCGAGCGCCTCCTCGATCCCCAGCGACGGGCCGTCATCCCGCACGATGTCGAGATGAGTGTGGTTGTCCACCAACGAGATCGGCAGCCGATCCGGGATCGGCGGGAGGCTGTGACGGGCAGAGTCGTGCGGCATACGGCTGCTCAGTCCGCCATCCGGGCCAGCTCCTCGGCGACGACTGATTCGTCGAGCTTGACGAAGGCCGGGGCGGGCTTGGCGATCGGGGTGCCCGCGACAACCGGGCGCCGGCCCCACGCCGGCGTCGCGGAATAGTCCCCGGTGATGATCGGGTAAGCGCGGCCGTCATCGAGGTCCGTCACCTCAACGACCTGAGGCATCGGCATGAAGTCGCCCTCACCGCCGAGGACTCGGTGCACGGCATTGCTGGAGTGCGGCAGCATCGGGGCGAGCAGCGTGTTGCAGTCGCTGACGCACTGGGCCAGCACGTGCAAGACGGTGGCAAGCCGCTCGCGCTGGTCCTCCCCCTTCATCCGGAAGGGCTCGGTGCGCGAGATATAGGCGTTGACCTCACCGACGACGCGCATTGCCTCGGCGG
Organism: Nostocoides veronense; assembly: GCF_039531185.1. NCBI lineage: Bacteria > Bacillati > Actinomycetota > Actinomycetes > Micrococcales > Intrasporangiaceae > Nostocoides > Nostocoides veronense. The sequence goes on along the minus strand of NZ_BAAAPO010000033.1, from coordinate 99,944 downwards.
TTGCCTGCCGCAGCCGCTGGCGACGCAGCAATCCCCCGACGACCTCGAACCCGGTCTCCACGGCGGCGAGGACCGCCTTGTCCTCGGAGGCGAGCGGTCCGCATACGGGGATCTCGCCGAAGCTCTTGTGCAGCATCGTCGCGGTGCGTTGCACGAGATTTCCCCAACCGGCGACCAGCTCGGAGTTGGTGCGCTGGACGAAATCGCGCCAGGTGAAGTCGGCGTCGGAGGTCTCCGGGCCGGCGGCACAGATGAAATAGCGCAGCGCATCGGGCTGGTAGCGCGTCAGGACGTCGCGCACCAGGATCGTGTGGCCACGGCTGGTGGAGAACTGCTGGCTCTCCATCGTGAGGTATTCGGAGGAGACCACTTCGGTGGGCAGGTTCAACTCGCCATAGATGCCGGGCTCGCCGCCCTTGTCGCCCTTGCCCATATAGCCGAGCAGCTCGGCCGGCCAGATCTGGGAGTGGAAGGTGATGTTGTCTTTGCCCATGAAGTAGTAGGACAGCGCGTCGGCCTCGTTCCACCACTCGCGCCAGCGCTCGGGATTACCCTGCCGGCGCGCCCATTCGATGGAGGCCGAGAGATAGCCGACGACGGCGTCGAACCAGACATACAGCTTCTTGGTCGGCAGGTCCCGCCAGCCGTCCAGCGGCACCGGGATGCCCCAATCGATGTCCCGGGTCATGGCGCGCGGCTTGATGTCGTCGAGAATGTTCAGGCTGAACTTGATGACATTGGGCCGCCAGGTGCCGCTGGCCTCCCGCTCCTCCAAATAGGCGCGCAGGCTCTCGGCCAACGCTGGCAGGTCGAGGAAAAAGTGCTGTGTCTCCACGAAATCCGGCGTCTCGCCGTTGATCTTCGACCGCGGCTCGATCAAGTCTTCGGGCTCAAGTTGGTTGCCGCAGTTGTCGCATTGATCCCCGCGTGCCTCGGCATACCCGCAGATCGGGCAGGTGCCCTCGATATAGCGGTCCGGCAGGGTGCGACCGGTCGACGGCGAGATCGCGCCCTTTTGGGTGCGCTCGATCATGTAGCCGTTCTTCCACACCTGCGCGAAGAGTTCCTGGGCGACGGCATAGTGATTGCCCGTCGTGGTGCGCGTGTAGAGGTCGTAGGAGCAACCGAGATCGGCGAGTTCGTGGGCGATGATCGCGTGGTTGGTGTCCACCAGCTCGCGAGCGGTGACGCCCTGACTGTCGGCCAGGACGAGGATCGGCGTGCCGTGCTCATCGCTGCCGCTGACCATGAGCACGTCGTGGCCGCTCATCCGCATGAAACGGGCGAAGACATCGGAGGGCACGCCGAAGCCGGCGACATGCCCCAAGTGACGCGGGCCGTTGGCATACGGCCACGCGACGGCGGCGAGAACTCTGGTCATGACGGGGATTTTACGGACCCGGACCGACACCGCCGGACACACCTCTCGCGCATGCCGGGGACTCGACACACGGGCCGAATAGTTTAGAAATTGACCAAAACGTAATCCCCAGTGACCTTGACGCCATCGGGTTGTATCAATCCCTGGCAGGACGTGCAGACGTCAACGACAAGCGCCTCGATCCGTCACCTGCCGCAGGTCGAGGCACTGGAGGGAAGAAGACTTATGAAGCGCACAATGGGGATCCTCAGCGGTTTCGCTCTGGCCGGATCGCTCGGGGTGGGCCTGTCCACCTCGGCCTCGGCCGCGACCTCGACTGGCGACGCCGCGATTAGCATCAGCTCCGAAGCTGGTGCCAGCAGCAGCGCGAGCTGCCGCTACAGCCTGATCAACCGCGGCGTTCGGATCTGGTGCCCCAAGACCATCCCGGGCACCGCCTTCCGGGCGGGCGCGAAGTGCAAGCGCGCCAATGGCACAACCTTCTGGAAGAACGACATCTGGCGCGTCCAGGGCACCGGCTACAGCCAGGCCGTCTGCCCGATCGGCACCAAGCGGATCGCGATCCGCGCGCAGTACCGCTGATCGCGCTGGTCGTGGCTCGCTGCGGCGAGTCCGGCCGCTGAACCAGATGCACGACGGGCCGTGCGGGAGACTTCTCCCGCACGGTCCGTCGTGTCGTGGGCGGTGCCCTGCGTCAGGCGTATGCCGCCGCGCCGGGATCGCCGCGTCGGCCGCGCCGGGTCTTGCGCCAGCGATGCACCGTGCGCCACAGCCAGAAGAAGGTCCCGAACAGCACGAGCAGCGCCAGGATCACCAGCACCGGGATGAAGATCGCAATCAGCGACAGCCCGATCGAGGCGCCATCCTCCATCGTCGAGACCACCGGAGCGCCGGCGCCGAGGGTTCCGGCGTTGATCGCCGGGCGCGAGACCATCTTTCCGCTGTGCACAAGCCCGGAAACGACGATGCCGAGGACGATGCCAACCCATTGGTTGTTCTGCATCCAGGTCGACTTGTCCAGGCTTTCGGCGGCCGTGGTCGCGGCGAAGATCAGCCCGCCCATGCTCGGACGGATGAAGCTTTGGATCGCGTCATTGATTGTGTCGACCGCGGGGATCTTGTCGAGGACGACTTCGGCGAGCAACAGGATGCTGCCGATCCCGATGGCCCACCAGCTTTCGATCCAGCTGAAGCTGGCGGGCAGCGTGAGCACATCGGTGAAGCGCGCGATCAGCGCGACGATGAGGAAGGGGATGTAGGCGTTGAGGCCGGCGGCGGCCGAGAGCCCCATGCCCGTCAGGGCGGCGATCATGACCCGAGGGTAGCTTTCTGGAGGGTGAAACCGTCGGTCTATACAACATGGCCTTCCCGGTCCGGCATTCCGCGAGCTGGGGTCCGCTCAGCGCGCGCCCAGGCGTAGCGGGGACACTTGCTCCCATGGCTTCCGCCGGTATGCCGCCCGCTCCCCCCGCCCAGGCGGCCCACCTGCCCCGAACAACGCTCGCGCCGCGCTCGCTGGTGACCGAGACGGCCCTGGTTCTTGGGGTTTCGCTCGGCGCGTCGGCGATCTGGTCGCTGTTGCGGATCGTGGACCGGCTGACCCAGCACATCGCGCTCAATCAGCAGACCACGACGATGAACAATTCGGTCACCCCCGACCGGCCGTGGCTGGATCTGGCATACCAGCTGACCGGGATCGGGCTCGGGGTGGTGCCCGCGCTGCTCGCGCTGCACCTGCTGCGCCGCGACGATGGCGGGGCGTGGCGGGCGATCGGTCTCGACCGGCTCCGGCCAGCCCGCGACCTCGCCGCGGGCGTGGGACTGACGGCGCTGATCGGCATACCCGGGCTCGGGCTATATGCCGTGGCCCGCGCGCTCAACCTCAACACGACGATTGCCGCAGCGAATCTGACCGACCACTGGTGGACGATCCCGGTGCTCGTTCTCGCCGCCGCGCAGAATGCCGTGCTCGAAGAGGTCGTCATGGTCGGCTATCTGCTGACGCGCTGGCGGCAGGCGGGCTGGCCGATGTGGCTCGCGATCGGGCTCTCGGCTGTGGTGCGCGGGTCCTATCACCTGTATCAGGGCTTCGGCGGGTTCGTCGGCAATCTCGTCATGGGGCTGATTTTCGGGGCGGTGTATGCCCGCACCCGCCGGGTGTTGCCGCTGGTCATCGCGCATTTGCTACTCGATGTGGTGGCCTTCGTGGGCTACACGCTGTTGAAGTCTCATCTCGGCTGGCTGACCGGCTGACGGCAATTGGCAGGCGGGCTGTCGGTGCGGGCTGACAGAGTTCTCGCATGATCCGACGCCTAGGCTTCCCCGACGCCCGTCACCACAAAGCCCTGGTGACGGGCATCGGCATCGACGCGCTGGGCAGCGGTGTCTTCATGCCGGTCTCGATCCTGTACTTCCTCAAGACGACCGATGTCGGCACCGCCCGCGTGGGCCTGGCGATGAGCATCGCCGCCGCCTGCGCCGTGCCCTTTGTCCTGGTCTCCGGGATGCTCGTGGATCGCTTCGGCGCCAAGCGGATCATCCTGGCGGCCAATCTCATCCAGGTCGTGGCCTTTGTGAGTTACCTATGGGCGCAGACCTTTTGGGCCATCGTCGCTGTGGAAACGCTGGCGGCGCTCGGGCAGAGTGCCTTCTGGAGCGCGTATTCGCCGCTGGTGGCTGCCTCGACACCGCCCGATGAGCGAGAGATCTGGTTCGGCTTCCTCGGGGCGCTGCGCAATGTCGGCTTCGCGATCGGCGGCCTCGGGGCGGGCGTCGCGGTCGCGGTCGGGACCCCCGCCGCCTATCACGCGCTGGTGCTGATCAATGCGGCCAGTTATGCGCTGGCGTTTGCCGTGCTGCTGCGCGTGCGCGGTGGGGAGCGGGTGGTCGCGTTGCAGGATGCCGACACTTCCCGGGCCGGCGGGTGGGGGGTGCTAGCGCGGGACCGGCCTTACCTCGGGCTCGTGGCAACTAACGCCGCCTATGCCCTGTGTACCGTCTCGCTCAATGTCGCCATGCCGGTGTATGTCGTGGATGTGCTGGTCTTACCCGGTTGGGTGGTGGGGGCGATCTTCTTCATCAACACGGTCATGGTCGGGCTCGGGCAGGGCCTAATGGTGCGCCGGATGGATGGTCACCAGCGCTATCGCGTGATCGGGCTGGGGTTCACGATGTATGCCGCCGGCTTCTTCGCCCTGGCCCTGTCCGGGACGCTTCCGGTGATCATTGCCGTGGGTGCCGTCATGGTCTCGGTGGCGATCTATACCCTCGGCGAATTGCTCGGTGGCCCGCCGCTGTCGGCCGCCTCGGTGGATGCGGCGCCGGAGGCCTACCGCGGACGGTACTTGTCCGCATACCAACTCTCCTGGGTGGCCGCGGGCATCATCGCGCCGGCGCTCTATCTCGCGCTCTTGGCGCACGATCGATTCAGTGTGTGGGCCGCCCTGATCGGGATCGCCGTGCTCGGCAGCCTTGGCCTGCGTGCGGTGGCGGCCCGGTTGCCGGCCGCGCAGACCACCATCACCAGCGCCGGGTGACGGTTTCGGGCGCTCAGGCGTTGGCCGGCGTCGGGTAAATCACCCGGAAGCGTTCGAGGACGATCGGCATATCCGGCCGGAAGCCGAGGTCGTGGTCGGCATGCTCGGTGAAGAAGCGCTCATGGATGCGCCGCCACGACTCTAATGACCGGTCGTCCTCGCCCTCGAGAAAGGCGTGCTCGGCGTCGACCTGGTCGAAGGCGACGACATCGACCCGGGTGGTCTCGATCAGGGCGCGCGGGTTGCCCGCACCATCGAGGACGATCGACAAGGTCCCGGCCGTCGGCAGCGGCTCGCCCTCCGCGTCGTAATCGTCCAGGGCCCCCGCTGTAGCGGTCTTGGTGCCGGCGAGCACCAGCGCGAGCAGGTCATCGGCCTCCTGCGGGGTCGCCCCGAAGGCCCACGCCGGCGGCAGCACGGTGCTGAGCGGGGTCGCCCCCACATACACCTCGAAGCGGTTCAGTTTGGCCTTGACCTTCGCCAACTCCCAGAACTGATGCAGGGCATCGTCACTCATCCAATGACCCTAGCCGGAGCAGTTTGTGCCAGAAACCCTTTGTTCGTGCCGAAAGCTTTCCGGCACAAACAAGGGGTTTCTGGCATCGGGCGGGAAACCTACAGGCAGCGCCAGGGCGCTCAGAAGCGGCCGGACTTGGCCTTGCGCAGGTCGGCGTTGAGGGTGGAGATGACGTCCAGCGGGATGCCCTTGGGGCAGGCGTGGCTGCACTCACCGATGTTGGTGCAGCCGCCGAAGCCGGCGCCATCGTGGGTGGCGACCATCGCCTGCACCCGCATCGCGCGCTCCGGTTGACCTTGGGGCAACTCGCCGAGGTGGGTGACCTTGGCGCCCATGAAGAGCATGCCGCTGGCGTTCGGGCAGGCGGCGACGCAGGCGCCGCAGCCGATGCACTCGGCCGCGACGAAGGCGCGGTCGGCATTCGGCTTGGGCACCAAGATCGCCTCGGCGTCCGGCGCCGAGCCGGTGTTGACCGAGATGAAGCCGCCCGCCTGGATGATGCGATCGAAGGCCGACCGGTCGACGACGAGGTCACGAATGATCGGGAAGGCGTCGGCCCGCCACGGCTCGATGGTGATCGTCTCGCCGTCCTTGAAGCTGCGCATATGCAGCTGGCAGGTCGTCGTCTTCTCGGGCCCGTGCGCCTCACCCGAGATCATCAAGCCGCACATGCCGCAGATGCCTTCGCGGCAGTCGGAGTCGAAGGCCACCGGCTCCTTGCCCTCGGCATTGAGGCGCTCGTTGAGGACATCGAGCATCTCCAGGAAGGACATATCCGGGGAGATATCGGCGACCTGATAGGTCACCAACTCGCCGCGGGCCTTCGGGCCGTCCTGGCGCCAGATTTTCAGGGTCAGATTCATGAACGGGAACCTCGCGACATTTCGGGGTGAGGGGCGACGGGAGAACGGCGCGGGGCGGTCACTTGTAACTCCGCTGCTTCAACTCGATGGCCTCATAGACCAGATCTTCCTTGTGGAGCACGGGATTGCCCATCTCGCCCTCACCGGAGCCACCGGCATACTCCCAGGCCGCGACATAGAGGAATTGGTCGTCGTGGCGCAGAGCCTCGCCGTCCTCGGTCTGGCTCTCGGCGCGGAAGTGGCCGCCGCAGGACTCGCGGCGGTGCAGCGCGTCGATGCACATCAGTTCGCCGAGCTCGAGGAAGTCGGCGACCCGGCCAGCCTTCTCCAGTGACTGGTTGAGGGTGTCGGCGGAGCCGAGGACGCGCACATTGCGCCAAAACTCGGCGCGCAGCGAGCGGATCAAGTCGATGGCCTTCATCAGGCCGGTCTCGGTGCGCTCCATCCCGCAGTACTCCCACATGATGTGGCCGAGTTCCTTGTGGAAGGAGTCCACCGAACGCTGGCCGTTGATCGCCAGCAGCCGCTGGGTGCGCTCCTCGACATTGGCGCGGGCTTCGGCGACGGCGGGGCTGTCGGCGTCGAGCTTGGGGTAGGGCCCCTTGGCGAGGTAGTTGCGGATGGTGTTCGGCAGCACGAAGTAGCCATCGGCCAGGCCCTGCATCAGGGCGCTGGCGCCGAGCCGGTTGGCGCCGTGGTCGGAGAAGTTCGCCTCGCCGGTGACGAACAGGCCGGGGATATTCGAGGACAGATCGTAGTCCACCCACAGCCCGCCCATCGTGTAGTGCACGGCCGGGTAGATCCGCATCGGGGTTTCGTAGGGATTTTCGCCGGTGATCCGGGCATACATATCGAAAAGGTTGCCGTATTTCGCTTCCACGGCCGGGCGGCCGAGGCGGGCGATCGCGTCGGCGAAGTCGAGGTAGACGCCGCGGCGGAAGTCGCCGACCATCGGGCCGACGCCGCGCCCGTCATCGCACATGTACTTCGCCTGCCGGGACGCGATATCGCGCGGGACCAGGTTGCCGAACGCGGGGTAGATCCGCTCCAGGTAGTAGTCGCGGTCCTCCTCGGGGATCTGCCGCGGGTCCTTCTCGCAGTCTTCCTTGCGCTTGGGCACCCAGATGCGCCCGTCATTGCGCAGCGACTCCGACATCAACGTCAGCTTCGACTGGTGGTCGCCGGAGACCGGGATGCAGGTCGGGTGGATCTGGGTGTAGCACGGGTTGGCGAAGTAGGCACCCTTGCGGTGCGCGCGCCAGTTGGCCGTGACATTGGAGCCCATGGCATTGGTCGAGAGGAAGAAGACATTGCCGTAGCCGCCGGAGGCGAGGACGACGGCGTCCGCGAGGTGGGTCTCGATCTCGCCGGTGACCAGGTCGCGGGCGATGATGCCGCGGGCCCGGCCGTCCTCGACGATCAGTTCGAGCATCTCGTGGCGGGTGAACATCTCGACGGTGCCGGCGGCGATCTGCCGCTCCAACGCCTGGTAGGCGCCGATCAGCAACTGCTGGCCGGTCTGGCCGCGGGCATAGAAGGTGCGCGAGACCTGCACGCCGCCGAACGAGCGGTTGTCCAGCAGGCCGCCATACTCCCGGGCGAAGGGCACGCCCTGCGCGACGCACTGGTCGATGATGTTCGCGCTGACCTCGGCCAGGCGATAAACATTCGTCTCCCGCGAGCGGTAGTCGCCGCCCTTGACCGTGTCGTAGAAGAGGCGATAGATCGAGTCGCCGTCCTCCTTGTAGTTCTTCGCCGCATTGATACCACCCTGCGCGGCGATCGAGTGCGCCCGGCGCGGGGTGTCTTGGAAGCAGAAGGACTTCACGTGGTAGCCGGCTTCACCGAGCGTCGCGCCGGCCGAGGCACCGGCCAGGCCGGTCCCGACGATGATCACCGACAGCTTGCGGCGGTTGGCCGGGTTGACCAGCGAGGCATCGAACTTGCGCTGCGTCCACTTGCCGGCGATCGGACCGGCCGGCGCCTGGGTGTCGGCGACGGGGGCGCCGATGCGGTAGTAGTCGGCGCCGACGCCGTCGGGCGTGCTCAACATGGTGTCAGTCATCTGTGATCAGTCCACGATTCCGAAGAGGATGGCCAGCGGCGGGATGAGGAAGGCGGTCGCGACGAGGGCGCCGACGAAGTGCCCGGCGATCTTGGCGCGGGCCCGCGAGGTGGCGGTGTTGGTCAGGCCGAGAGTCTGGCTAGCGCTCCACACGCCGTGTGTGAGGTGGAAGGCCAGCGCGATGACGGCGAGCGCGTAAATCAGCACCAGCCACCACTTGTCGAAGCTGTTAACGACATTGTCGTAGGGCGTTGGCTGCTTGCCTTGCGGGGTGATGGTGTGGGTGGTCAGGTGCAGGATGTGGAAGATCACGAAGAGCAGCAGCGCCACCCCACCGAAGCGCATCGTGCGCGAACTGAGCGAGGCCGCGACATTCTTCTTCACGGCATACTTCGTGCTCCGCGCGCCATTGGCCCGGCCCCACAAGGTGAAGGCGGAGTAGGCATGCAGCACCAGGCTCGCGAGCAGCACCACACGCACGATCCACAGCAGCCCGCCATAGGGCAGCATCGGCTGGCCGAAGGTGCGCAGGTGGTGGGCGTAGTTGTTGAAGGTGTCGGCGCCGCCGAGGACCATCAAGTTTCCGTAGGCGTGCAGAAGGACATAGCCGACGAAGATCAGGCCAGATCCCGCCATCAGTAGCTTTAGGCCGATGGAGGACCGCACGGCCTGCTGCGATGCGGGAAGGGTCGAGGTTGCCACGATGGCAACATATCGCTCGCCGTCCGTGGCCTGCGTCACCGGGGCCGCGGTTCGTCGTGTGAACTTCTCCCTACCGGCCGGTAATCGACTCATTTCTCTCCGGATGCCGAAAGTGTGCGGTTCGGGGCGCTTTAGAGCAGTGGGTCAGCGCAGACTTCCCGGTGCAAGCATCTGCCCGGGTATGCCGTGCCGCCCGTCCCGCGCCGGCGCACCGCATACGATCCCTCGGTGATCGAGGAGCCGCCGCGCACGCTCGCTCGGGCCCAGACTTCCCGCGGTGACCTCGCCCTGCGGGTGCGCGCGAGCCCCGGCGGGCCAGTCCACGAGCTGATCGTCGCCGGCATCTTCGCGATGGACGATGTCGACCACTCGACCGAGGACGTCCTCGCCGAGGCCGCGCTGTCCCGCTGCGGGACACCCGCGCGGGTGCTGGTCGGGGGGCTGGGCCTCGGGCATACGGCCCTTGCGGTGCTGCACGACCGCCGCGTCGCCGAACTCGAGATCGTCGAACTGGAGGAGCCACTGGTCGCGTGGGCGCACGCTGGCCTGGTGCCGACGCTCGCGGCGGTCGCCGCCGACCCGCGGGTGCGGCTGCGCATCGCGGATATCGCGGCGGTCCTCACCGAGCCCGGGCCTGCGTACGACGTGGTGCTCCTGGATGTCGACAACGGCCCGTCCTTCTTGGTGCACCAGGCCAACGCCGGGCTGTATGCCGAGGCGCACCTGCGCGCCGCCATCGACCGGCTCGCACCCGGCGGCGTGCTCGCGATCTGGGCGGCGCAGCGCGAGCCGGAGCTTTTCGCGCGATTGCAGGAGATCGCCGGTGCGCAGGACTCGATCGCCGAGCTGGTGCTGCCTATCACCCGGGAGGGCCGCAGCTTCGACTATGCGATCTATCTCGTGGAACGCTCCGGCACCTGAGACCGGGCGGCCAGCGCCGCGTCATACAACGCCTTCTTGGAATGCCCCGTCAGCGCGGCGATCTCGCCGGCCGCGTCCTTGAGGCGTATGCCGTCCGCCACGAGCGCCTGCACCTGCGCCACCGCGGTCGGCAGGTCGCTCGCACCCGCAACCGGCGCCCCGGCGACGACGATGGTGATCTCGCCGAGCACGCCATCGCTCGCCCAGGCCGCCAATTCGGCGAGAGAGCCGCGCCGCACCTCTTCATAGGTCTTGGTCAGTTCGCGGCAGACTGCGGCCGGCCGGTCCGGCCCGAGTGCCTCGGCCATCGCGGCGAGGGTGGCCGGCGTGCGGTGGGGCGCCTCAAAGAAGACCATCGTGCGCCGCTCGGTGGCCAGATCGGCCAGCGCCCTTGCCCGCTCCCCCGGCTTTCGCGGCAAGAAACCGTCGAAGGCGAAGCGGTCGACGGGCAAGCCGGACAGCGCGAGCGCCATGAGCACGGCGCTCGGGCCCGGCGCACACGTGACCGGCAGGTCCGCGGCCACGGCCGCGGCGACGAGCCGGTAGCCCGGGTCGGAGACGGACGGCATACCGGCGTCCGTGACGAGGAGGACGCGCTCGCCCGCGCGTAGCCGCTCGACGAGGTCGGCCGTCACCGCACTCTCGTTGTGCTCGTGATAGCTGAGCATCCGGCCCGGCGTCACCCCGAGCGCGGCACACAGCCGGCGCGTGCGGCGGGTGTCCTCGGCGGCGATGACATCCGCCTGGCCCAGTTCCTCGATCAGCCGGGCACTCGCGTCGCGTGGGTCACCGATGGGGGTCGCGGCGAGGATGAGCGGCATACCGACCATCCTCCCAGGCCGCTCAGATTCGGTGCCCGAGTTCGAGTTTGCGGGCCAGGTGCAGGCCATACCAAATCGTGAAGGCCCCCGTCCCGAGCCCGGAAGCGAGCAGCAGCGGCGCGCGCGGGCCGAGGTCGGCGCTCGCCGAGGCGAGCAGGCCGCCGGAGAGCGCGGCGAGGGTGAGCGGGCGGGCATACCAATAGGCCATCGTCATCGGCCCGATCTCGCCGATGAACGCTAGATCCGGGGGCGCCCCGCGGAAGGCAGCCATCAGCGTGGCGCCGGCGAGAATTGTCGTCAGGGCCGCGGCGAGGCCCATGGCTAGCGGCACATCAGCACGCGTGAGTTTGGCCACGGTCGCAGTGACCGGCATTCCGATCAGCAGCGCCCCAAGCATGGGTATGACGAGGTGCAGGCTCGCTTCCGCTCGAAAGCCCAGCCCGAGCAGCGGCGGCGTGCCAGCATTGTCCGCGACCAATCGCACGCCCTCGGCGAGCGCGCCGAAGGCGAAATAGGCGCCCGCCATCGCGAGAATTCCGACGATCCTCGGGGCGGCGGGTTGGGTCAGGCTCACCCCGAGCAGGGCGTATGCGGTTCCAAGACCGAGCGCGCCGCTCACCACCCGCCCGGGCGCCCGGCGCAGGCCGAGCAGGTCGCGGGAGACCACGGTGACGAAGCGGCCACGCGAGCGCAGCCGGGCGGACCGGGCCCGGGTGACGGGTGCCGCGACATCGAGTCGGGCCGCGCGCAAGTCGCCGGCCAGCACGGCGCCGCCGACATGGGTGGTGCGGACGGCATGCGTGCGCAGGTCGTCGAGGCGTAGGCCGCGCAAGAGAGCGCCGAGCGAGCCTTCGATGCGTCCTCCGGAGGCCGCGCGCTGCCCGACGAGGGCGGTGACGGCGACGACCAAGCCGATAACGGTGCCCAGCGCGATCGCGAGCAGCACGCCAGGCACGCCTCCGAAGCCGGCGCCGAGCACCGCGCCGCCGACGAGCGCACCGGTGAGGAAGCCGATCCCGGCGCCGCCAAGCAGGGTGGCCAGCCCGAGTTCATGCAGCACGACGGCCCGGTCCAGGCCGGACGCGACGACGCTGTCAATGAAGGGCAGCTGCGGCACTACCGGCCCGCGCACTCCCCCGACCCAACGGGCGAGCAGCAGGATCGCCGCGAGGAGGGCGAGGCCGGCGAGCCCACCCCATACGGAGGCCACCTGAGCCAGCCAGGCCGGATCGGAGGTCACGAGGGTGGCGCGCAAGAGGTTGAAGCCATAAACGCCGCCGAGGATGACGACCAGGTAGAAGGCATAGAGCAGCCGCCGGATCGTGCCCGTGCCCTCCTCGCCGTGCAGGACGTGGATGGCGTCGTCGAGCCGTTCGCGGTCCTCACTCATCGGCGGTGTCGTCCGCCTCGTCCGCCAACTCGCTTGGCCCCCACCCGAGGTCGAGCACCTCGCCGGCGATCGCCTCGGTGAGCCGCGGATCGTGCGAGGCGACGATCAGCGTGGTGCCGGCGCGCTGACGATCGCGCAGCAACGAGCCGATCAGGTCGCGTTTTTGGGTGTCGAGGCGCTGCTCGGGCTCGTCGAGGATCAGCAGGTCGCTGGGGCGAAAGAGCGTCACGGCGAGCCGAAAAAGCTGGCCCTGCCCGGAGGAGAGTTCGTGCGGAAAGCGTTCGGCCAGATCGCCGATTCCGAGCTGGTCGAGGGCGGCGTGGACGCGGTCCTCGCAGCTGGCCAGCTCGCCGCCCCAGGTGGCGTCGATGAGGGTCAGGTGGTCGGCGAGGGTGAGGTCGCGGTATGCCGCGGGCGCGCCAAGCAGGGTTGCCACCCGCCGCCGGAGGGTCTGGTCCCGCTCGTCTGCGGGCCGATCGTCGATCCGCACCTCCCCCGAGGTGGGCTCGATCAAGCCGGCGAGGATTTTCAGCAATGTGGTTTTGCCGATGCCATTGCGGCCGCGAATCACGAGACAGGTTGCGGGCTCGACGAGCAGGGAGGTGGGGGCGAGCAGGGTGACCTCACCGAGCACCTTGCTCACTCCGGTCGCGACCACCCGCGGCCCCCCGGTGGGTGCCGCCTCGCCGGCACTCGTCATACGTCTTCGCACGGGCGACATCCTCGCACCGGGCCCTGACAGCCCCCGGTTCGCGGCGGCATACCCCGGGAAGTCTGCGCTTCACCCCTGCTCTAAAGCGGGGGCAAGCGCACACTTTCGGCATCCGGAGAGAAACGAGCAAGGGCGCCCGGCGGGGCAACATACGATGGCGCGCGTGACCCGGACCGACGAGCTGCGCGCCCGCTTGCTCGGGTTCCGGCCGACCGACACGGTCGCCGGCTGGGCGGGGCCGCTGCTCTTCGCGATCCTTGGGGGGCTGCTGCGCTTCTGGGCGCTCGACCGCCCGCACCAGCTGGTTTTCGACGAGACCTACTACGTCAAGCAGGGCGTCTCGATGCTGGAGTATGGCGTCGAGATGCGCTGGGCCGACAAGGGCGAGGTCGTCGATCCGCTGTTCACGCACGGCAATCTCAACGTCTTCCTCACCGACAACGGCGACATGGTCGTGCATCCGCCCGTCGGGAAATGGGTCATCGCCTTCGGTGAATGGATCTTCGGGCCGACGTCGTCGTGGGGCTGGCGGTTCTCGGTCGCGGTTCTCGGGACGCTGTCGATCCTGATGATCGGCCGGATCGCGCGGCGGCTGTTCCGGTCGACCTTGCTCGGAACGATCGCGGCCTTTCTCATGGCTTTCGAGGGCCACCACTTCGTGCATTCGCGCACGGGTCTGCTCGACCTGATCCTGATGTTCTTCGCGCTGGCCGCGTTCGGCGCGCTGCTGATCGACCGAGACCAGATGCGCGAACGGCTGGCCGAGCACGTAGGCCGGCTCTCCTGGCATACGCACGAGTCGTGGGCCCCCGTGCTCGGGGCGCGGCCCTGGCGCTGGGTCGCAGGCCTCTGCCTCGGGCTGGCGGCGGGCACGAAGTGGTCCGGCGCCTTCTTCCTCGTCGGCTTCGGGCTGATCACGGTGCTGTGGGATATGGGCGCCTATCGCGCCGCGGGGATCAAGCGCTGGGTGCTGTCGGGGCTGTTCGTGTCCGGGCCGCTGGCCTTCGTGGCGATGGTTTTCACCGCGGCGGCCACCTATCTCGTGAGCTGGACCGGATGGTTCCTCTCCGATCATGGCTACAAGCGCAACTGGGCGGCGACCCACCCCAGCGAGTCCTATGGCTGGGTGCCGGATGCCCTGCGCTCGCTGTGGAGCTATCACACCGAGGCCTACCGCTTCCACCAGACGCTGACCAGCCCGCACGATTACATGGCCAATCCGTGGAGTTGGATCGTGCAGGCCCGCCCGACCTCCTTCTTCTATGAGGGGCCGAAGAAGGGCACGGACGGGTGCACGGTCGCCGAATGTTCCAAGGCCATATCCTCGCTCGGCAGTATCCCGATCTGGTGGCTCGGGACGATCGGGATCGCCTTCGCGCTCTATCACTGGATCGTCAAGCGCGACTGGCGTGCCGGCGCGATCCTGTGCGGCCTCGCGGCGGGCTGGCTGCCGTGGTTCGACCTGCAGCACCGCACGATCTTTCAGTTCTATTCGATCGCGTTCGAGCCGTATGTCGTGCTGCTCGCGACCTTCATGCTCGCGTTGATCCTCGGGCCGGCCAGCGCGCCCTGGCCGAGGCGGCGGCTCGGCCTGATCGTCGGCGGGGCGTACTGCCTGGCCACCCTCGCGTTCTTCGCCTTCTTCTGGCCGATCTACACCGCTCAGGTGGTGCCCTATTCGTTCTGGCGCCTCCATATGTGGTTCCCCAGCTGGATCTGAGCGGTCCCCGGCCCCTGCGAAGGGGCTGTCGGTGGCAGCGCATATGGTCGGCGCTGTGTTCATCCTTCCCGGCGAGAAGCGCGCGCTGGTCAGCGCCTCCGATCTGCGCGCGGCAGCAGCGTGCGAGTGGGCGCTGCTGCGCGACTTCGACGCGCTGCTGGGCCGGGGCGAGCCCGTGCCCGGCGATGGGGAGGCGATTCTGGCGCGCACGGCGGCGCTCGGGATGGCGCACGAGCAGCGGGTGCTGCGGTCCCTGCTGGCCGAGCGACCCGGCGAAGTGACGCAGATTCCCCGGCCGGTGATGACGCGCGCCGGCTTAGACGCTGCGGCAACCGCCACGCGCGCGGCCCTCGCCTCCGAGGCGCGCGTTGTCTACCAGGCGGCCTTCGCCGACGATCGCTTCGTCGGCTTGGCCGACTTCCTCGTGCGCGACGAGCAGGGCCGGTGGCAGGTGTGGGACACCAAACTCGCCCGGTCGGAGTCTGTGGCCAGCCTGCTGCAACTGGCTGCGTATGCCGAGGAGCTGGCCGAGAGCGGGGTCCCGGTGGCCCCTGAGGCAGTTCTCGTGCTGGGGCATGGTGAGCGGGCGGCATACTCCCTGGCCGTGATCGGGCCCGTGCAACGGGCCCGGCGTGCACGACTGCTGGAGCTGCTCGACGGCCACCAGGACAGCGGACTGCGGGCGCGTTGGGGCGACCCGGCGGTGCATGCCTGCGGTCGGTGTCTGGCCTGCGAGGAAGAGCTGCGCGCCACCGATGATGTGCTGCTCGTCGCCGGCGTCTACACCAGCCAACGCAAGAAGCTGGCGGCCGCCGGCGTGGTGACGATGGCTGACCTCGCGACGCGTGCGGAGCCAGTTCCCGACCTGCCCGAGGCCATCTTGAGCAAGGTGCGCGCGCAGGCTCGGCTGCAGCGGGCTCAGGAGCAGTCGGGCTCGGTCTCCTCTGAGGTCGTCGATCCGATCCCCCTGCTCGCGCTGCCCGCGCCGAGTCCGGGCGACATCTTCTTCGACTTCGAGGGCGACCCGATGTGGACCGAGGCGGGGTCGCATCAGTGGGGCCTGGAGTATCTCTTCGGCATTATCGAGGCGCCGGTCGGCGCTGCCGCGCCGGTCTTCCAGGCCTTCTGGGCGCACGACCGCGCGCAGGAGAAGCAGGCCCTGATCGACTTCCTCGCCTATGTCGCGGAGCGGCGAAAAGCCTTCCCCGATATGCACATTTACCACTACGCCGCTTATGAACGGTCCGCACTGCTGCGACTCGCGGCGCGCTATGGGGTCGGCGAGCAGGCGGTCGATGACCTCCTGCGCGCCGGCGTGCTCGTCGATCTGTATGCCGTGGTGCGCGCCGCCGTGCGGGTCTCGCAAGACTCGTATTCGATCAAGAAGCTCGAGCCGCTCTATATGGGCGATGACCTGCGCTCCGGCCCGGTCGCGACCGGCGGTGATTCGATCGTCGCCTATCACGAGTTCACGCAATCGCTCATCGAGGGCCGCGAGGCGGAGGCGGCCGATCGTTTGGAGTCGATTCGTGCCTACAACGAGTACGACTGCCTTTCGACCTTGCGGCTACGCGATTGGTTGCTGGCCCAGCGTCCGGCGAGGGCCGAGGCCGCGCCGACTGACACGGTCGTCGCGACCGAGATATCCGCGGACGACGCACCCCGCAAGAGCGCCACGTGGGAGCGGGCCGAGGAGCTGGAGGCGCGCCTTCGCGAGTTGCTCGGTGATGTGCCGACTCAGGATCGCGATGCCGACCAACAGGCGCTGGCGTTGGCGGCTGCCGCCCTGCAATACAACCGCCGCGAGCAAAAGCCGTTCTGGTGGCGCCATTTCGATCGCTTCCGCCATCCCGTGGACGAGTGGTCGGATCAGACCGATGTCTTCCACATCCTCGATTCGACGCTGATCGTCGACTGGGGCAAAGAGGGCCGTCAAACCACCCTGCGGCGCGTCGTCGAGGTGACCGGCCGACTCGGGCGCGGCAGCCGGCCGATCCGGCCGGGCACGGAGTTCAGCGTGCTCTATGACGTGCCGGCGCCCGCGCAATTGCAGCCCTCCGACCCCGGGACGCGGGTGGCCGAGACCGCGGCGATCGTGCGCTCAGTGCGACCGGGAGCGGACGATCACGACATCTGGGAGATCGAGGAGACCCTCCCGAAGAAGTTCGATCCCTTCAGCGAGCACCCCCTGGCTCTGGTTCCCAAGCCGCCGCCGGGCACTCACCACCTTGATGTTGCCATGGCGGATATCGCGGAATCCGTTGCGGCCCAATGGCCTTCCCTGCCTCAGACGCCCGCCCTGGACATCCTCGCGCGCCGAGCGCCGCGCCTGGTCGATGGCGCTGCCTTGCCCGCTTTGGACGGATCGGCCGACCAATTCGTCCACGCCGTCAGCGCTGCGACCCGCTCCCTCGACCGCTCCTATCTCGCCGTCCAGGGCCCGCCGGGGACGGGCAAGACATATGTCGCGGCGCACGTCATCGCGCATCTGGTGCACGAGCACGCCTGGCGGGTGGGTGTGGTTTCCCAGTCGCACGCCGCTGTCGAGAATGTCTTGGACGCCCTGGTCAAGGCCGGCTTGGATCCGGCGCGCGTGGCGAAATACGCCCCCGATCGCGATGCCGTGCCCTGGCGCCGGCTCATCGATCGCGACAAGGACACGGTCGCCTTCGCTGAAGAGCATGCCGACAGCGGCTATGTCGTCGGGGGCACGGCATACGACTTCACCAACCCCAAGCGCTTCCAGCGCGGCCAACTCGACCTGCTCGTCATCGACGAGGCGGGGCAATACTCCCTGGCCAACACCCTGGCCGTGTCCGTGGTCGCCGAGCGGCTGCTGTTGCTTGGCGATCCGCAACAACTGCCCGAGGTCAGCCAGGGCATCCACCCCGAGCCCATCGACACCTCCGCGCTCGGCTGGCTGATCGAGGGCCGCCCAACGCTCGATCCGGCGCGCGGATATTTCCTCGCGACGACCTACCGCATGCATCCCACCCTCGCCGATCGGGTTTCCGACCTGTCGTATGCCGGCTCCCTCGCCGCCGCGGAGTCGGTCACGACGGCTCGATCCCTGGCCGGCATCGACCCGGGAGTGCACGTGGTGCCAGTCGTGCATCGCGACAATACGACCGAGTCGGTGGAGGAAGCGCTGGCCATCGCGGCACGCATCCACGACCTCATCGGACGACTGTGGGACGACCCGGACGACAACGAGCCGTCAAGGCCCTTGCGGCAGAGCGACATTCGAGTGGTTACGCCATACAACGCGCAGGTGCATGTGCTGCGTCAGGTGCTGGACGAGGCGGGCCTTGTTGAGGTGCCGGTGGGGACCGTCGACAAATTCCAGGGGCAAGAGGGCGCCATCGTCTTCATCTCTATGGCCGCCTCCGCGCGCGGCGATGTTGCCCGTGGCATGGGCTTCCTGCTGAACCGCAACCGGCTCAATGTCGCGCTCTCCCGCGGGAAGTGGGCCGCGTATGTCGTCCATTCCCCCGAGCTGACCGACTTCACCCCCTCCTCCCCATCCGAGCTGATGCTGCTCGGCGACTTCCTGCGCCTCACCGCGCCGTGATTGGTCCCCGACTCCGTCTGGGCTGGCTTGCCGCCTGGACGGCTCTGGCCACCGCGAGGTGACGGCCGGACCGGTGGCAGATGCACTGACCGTTCCGCCGCGCGAGTGCCAGCGAGCCGCCCTATGGTGGCGAGGGGGGTCAGCGAGCTTCCTGTATTTGACGCGCGAGAAGTTCTACGACGGCACCCAGTGCCACCGACTCACGGCCTACCACACACCGCCATACGCCCTGTCGGTCCTGCAATGCAGCGACCCACTCGGCACCGGCTGGGGCGACCCGGGCTACTGGTTCAAGGACGAGCTCGCCACCGCACAGGCCCTCCCGAACTGGCCCGGCTTCGAGGACGGCTCGCGCAAGAACTACACGCGCGGCCTGCTCGCCATGGCCAATGGCGGGCCGGACACCAATGGCAGCCAGTTCTTCCTGGTGTATGCCGACTCGCGGCTGCGCCCCGACTACACCGTCTTCGGCGAGATCACGCCCGAAGGGATGGCGGTCCTGGACAAGATCGCGGCCGCGGGCGTCGCGCCCGGTGACGAGGGCTATCCCGAGGACGGCGCTCCCGCCATGGCGACGACGATCGAGCGTGCCAAGCGCACCGGGGGCGGCGCCTAGGACCCGCCACGTCCCACCCCGTCGAGTTCGGGAAACACGCCGGCGCCGAGGCTGATCGGTCGGCGTGTTTCCCGAACTCGACCACCACGCAGGCGGTGCGGGCCCTCAGTCGTCGGCAGCCTCGATCGCTGCCGTCGCCTTGGTCGTGGCCACGTCGGTCGCCACCTCGGCCCGCTGCGCCGGCGTCAGGACGTCATCGACATCCTCGGGCGCGGCCGAATTGCTCGCGAGCAGATGGTGGCCGACCGCATTGACCACGGCCGCGACCGGCACGGCGATGAGCGCGCCCACAATGCCCCACACGATGACGCCGGTGGCAATCGCGAGGATCACGGCCAGCGGGTGCACCCGCACCGCGCGGCCCAGCAGGAAGGGTTGCAGCACGTGACTCTCGATCTGCTGCACCGCGATCACCACGCCGAGCATGATGAGCGCCTTGACCGGCCCGAGAGCAACGAGCGCCAGCAGAACGGCGACGATTCCACTGAGCAGGGCACCGATCACGGGCACGAAGGCGCCGAGGAAGACCAGTAGCGCGATGCCGCTCGCGAACGGGACGCCGAGGATCGCCGCGCCGAGCCCAATTCCTGTGGCGTCGGCCGCGGCCACGAGGATCGTGGCCTTGCAGAAGGCCTGCAGCTGACCCCAGGCGATGATGCCGCTGGAGGCGACCTTCTCGCGGGCGTCGCGCGGGAACAGCCGCACGATCCACGCCCAAATGTGCGGACCTTCCAGCAGGAAGAAGAAGAGCGCAAACATCGAGATGAAGAAGCCGGCAACGAGGTGCGTGGCGGTCAGACCGGCCTTGGCGGCCGTCCCGCCGATATCGCTACCGCCGCTGCTGACGGCATCCCGCGCCTTTTGGAAGTATTCCGTGAATTGGCTGTCGGTGATGTGGAAGGTGTTGCGGATCCAGTCCCGAACCTGGTCGATGCCCTCGCCGAGTTGATCGGTGAGGTCGGGCAGCTGGTTGGCGAACTGACTGCCGACAAAAGTCATCAGGCCGGCGAGCACCGCCAGCGTCCCAAGGACCGTAATCGCCGCGGCGAGACCGCGCGGGAGGTGCCGGTCGAGGCGCCGAAAGACCGGCTGGAGCAAGGCGCACAGCAGGGTGCCCACGATCACTGGCACGACGATCTCGCTCAAGTGGCCGATCAGCCAGCCCGCGAAGCCCAGCCCAGCAGCGATCAACAACAGCCGCCACGACCATTCACTGGCCGTCCGGACCCCCTGCGGGACAGTGCTCTTCGTCGGCGTATGCGGCGCGCTCACGGTGGAGAGCCTAGTGCGGCCCTCTGCGCCCGAGCACGATTCGGTATGCCGCCCGCCCGGTGTTAAGGTTCTCTACGCACTTGGGGCTGTGGCGCAGTTGGTAGCGCGTCTCGTTCGCAATGAGAAGGCCAGGGGTTCGAATCCCCTCAGCTCCACCACACACGCTGGTCAGAGGCCTGTACGGATCCTGAAATCAGGAGAAGTCAGTGCCAACTCAGCGAAAAGTCAGCGAAAAGTCCCCAGGCGGGACGAGGTTCTCGGCCCGCCTGGACTGCTCTCGGCCGGGCGCGTCACGCCTGGTGCACCTGGTCTGTATGGAGACCACATCGCGCCCCACGACGGCACTGGGCTCCGTCCTCACCCTCTCGCAGCTGGCCACCCAGCTCGGCGTCAGCACCCAGACCCTGTATGACCTGCGCCGCCAGGGCCGCGGTCCGCGCGGGTTCCGCGTCGGCCGCGAGCTGCGGTTCCGGGTCAGCGAGGTCGACGACGGACCTCGACGGCCGGGTCCGGCAGGTGCGGGTCTTCGCGCCCACCGCCACCGCCGCCCAGAATCTCTTGAAGGAACGCATCCGCGGCCGCCCGGTCATGCCGGGCAGCGGTGTCCTTCAGCAGACAAGCTCGTTCACCGACCTTGCTGACGTGTGGTCCTTCGCCGGTGGCTCGAGGAGCACGTGCTGCCCGCCTTCGCCGGGCGGGTCCTTCCTTTTGATCTGTCAGCGGCGCGGATCCTGGCCGCCTACCACGTTCCGGACCAGGCGCCCCTGGACGACGCCCTCATCGCCTCGATCGCCCAAAGCACCGGAATGACCGTCGCCACCCGTAACACCAAGCACTTCGAACCTCTCGGTGTCAGCATCATCAACCCGTGGAACCAGCCCGGGTAACCCACTTCAGGGGCAGCAGTCATTCCGCCGCCTGTTGGGCGTGGTGGGTTAGGTCGTGAGGTCGATGGGGTGGGTTGGGGTGTGGGCGTGTTGCTGTCGGGCCATGACGATTGAGGCGGCGATGAGCCAGAGGGGCAGGAGGAGGTAGTTGACGAGGCCGCCGGGTGGGATGCCGGCGGTGCCGAGGGCGCCGAGGGCGCCGAGGGCGATGGTGGGGATGGTGAACCACTTCGGCAGGCGGGCCGCGCGCTGTCCGCCGAGCCCGGTTGCGATGAATGCGGTGGCCAGGCCGATGCCCATGCCGGCCCAGCCGAAGGAGTGGACGTAGCTCAGGGCCTGTAGTGCCGCGTCGTCCGCGGCGGCCGCTGCGCCGTTGATCAGGCCCCAGTTCCAGGTGACCATCTGCGAGATGCCGGCCACGACTACGAGCCAGCCGCCGTAGGCGATGTGTGAGAAGGTCGCCTCGCCGGGTTCCCCCGAGCGCAGCAGGTTGCGCACGGCGGTGGCGAAGATCAGCAGGCTCATTCCCATCAGGACCAGGCATGCCACGCTGGCGTAGTTGATCGCGAGGTTTTCGCGGATGACGCTGGTGGTCGCTGCTCCGGGCTGGTCACGGGATGAAGTCCTCTGCATAGATGCCTGGCCGATCCAGCACACGCCTGCGACCGCGCCGCTGTATGGCAGGAACCTCTCGAAGGTGTTGCGCGGCATGACCGGCTCCTTGTGTCGATGTGTACCGCCGGCGGCTCTCGCCGGCGGTTCGACCTTCCACCCCGGGCTGGCCCAGCCGCATGATGCAGCCGTCCCGGTTGGGTCGGGAACAGTTCCCGGGAAGGCTGATGGCTGCTGGCGCTACCGCCACAATGGCGACATGGTTTACGCAGCCGCTGCGCTCGGCGCTGGGGTCCCGGTCGCTTTGGGGATTCTCCTGGCGTTGCGCAGTACCCAGGCTCGGATCGCGTGGCTGCTGCTCGCCCATGGCGCATCGGTCGGGTTGCTGCTGGGTGTCTCGCAGGCCACCGGCACAGGCACGGCAGCGCTCGCGCTCGACCAGGTGGCGCAGGGCGGCTGGGTCTTCCTCTTCCTGTGGCTGGTGCTGGTGGCCTACCTTGTGCCAGACGGCCACCTGCTCTCCGCGCGCTGGCGGCTGTGGGTGGGCGCCGGACTGGTCGGCGTGGTGCTGTTCCTGGTCGGCGCCGCCGGTGACGCGGACAGCTTCCGGCAGGAGCACCCCCGCCAGAACCCTCCCCTGGGCGCGCTTCCTGAGCCGCTCGCTGACGTTCTCGGCGTGGTCGGCCTGGCCTTGGTGGTGCTGCTGTTCATCGGCTCCGCGGTAGCGGTGCGCGTCAGGTTGCGTGCCGCGACCGGCGTTGTGCGCACGCAGCTGCTGTGGCTGGTCTGGGGGGCTGTGGCTGTTCCGCTCGGACTGGTGGTGGGCTGGACCAACCACTTCCTCCTCGGTGACCACGCCTGGCTGGCATATGCCGCGTTGACCGTTGTGGCTGTCGCCTTGCCCAGCGTCATCACGATCGCCATCCTGCGTCATCAGCTCTTCGACATCGAGGTCGTGTTGAGCCGAACGCTGACCTATGCAGCCCTGTCGGTGGGCGTGGTCGTGGTGTATGCCTCGGTGCTCTTGGCCGCCGAGACAATTGGCGGCACGAGCACCCTTGGCGGGTTGCTGGCAGTGGGTGTCGTCGCGGTGGGGGTCTCCCCGGCCCACTCCTGGCTGCGTCAGCGGATCGAACGCGCCGTCTACGGCTACCGTTCTGATCCGCATCGGGCGCTGCGGCTGCTCGCCGAACGCGCCGAGGCCGCTGAGGCCGAGACGCTCGCCACCTCCATCACCGAGGCCGTGGCGGAGGCGTTGCGGGTGGAGAAGGTGTGGGTCCAGACCGACAACGCTCTCGACGGTGAGCACGTCGTCCGGGTCCCTCTGCGACACCGCGGTCAGAGACTGGGCGACCTGGCGCTCGAGGTGCCACCCGGTCGGCGACTCACGCCTGCCGACCTGGCGTTGCTCGATGACCTGGCGCGATATGCCGCGGTCCTGGTCAAAGCAAGCCGCGCGGGCGACCAGCTTCGTGAGTCCAGGTCCCGGATCGTCGCCGGCCGCGAGGAGGAACGTCGCCGGCTGCGCCGAGACCTGCACGACGGGATCGGCCCGTCGTTGGCGGCGATCGTGCTAATGCTCAACGCGGCTGGATCCCGCACCGACAGCACCGAACGCAGCGCCCTGCTGGACGAGGCCCGCGCGGAGGTCAAAGACGCCATTGCGGAGGTTCGGCGACTGGTCGACGACCTGCGCCCCGCCGCGATCGACGAGGTCGGCCTCCTCGGCGCGATCCGTCAGCGTGCCGCGGCCCTCTCCGGTGAGCTTCCCATCGAGGTGGCCGGACCCCCATCCCTGCCCACGCTGCCCGCAGCAGTCGAGGTGGCCGCGTACCGCATCGCTTCCGAGGCCATGACCAACGTCGCCCGGCACTCCGGGGCATCCCGGTGCCGAGTCACCATTGCCGTGAACGGCTCGCTACAGCTCACCGTCGCCGACAACGGGCGCGGCGTCGAACAGTCCCTAAAGGACGGCCTCGGGTGGACCTCCATGCGCGAACGCGCCGCCGAGCTCGGCGGCACATGCACCATCTCACCTCGCACCCCCAACGAAGGCCTCATCGTGCACGCCGTCCTGCCGCTCAACGACACAACGCACCATCTGGCCGACATCATGGCCGAGCGATGATCCGGGTCCTCGTCGCCGACGACCACCCCGCATTCCGGCGCGGACTCCAGCTCATGCTCGCCGACACCGACGACATCAGCATCGCGGGTGAAGCAGCGAGCGGCGCCCAGGCCGTCGAGCTCGGTGAGCAGCTCGCCCCGGACGTCATCCTGATGGACCTGCGGATGCCCAACCTGGACGGCATCGAGGCAACCCGCCGGCTCAGCCGCAACAACCCCGCGCCAGCGATCGTCGTCCTGACCATGTTCGAGGACGACGACTCCGTCCTCGCCGCGATGCGAGCCGGCGCCCGCGGCTACGTCCTCAAAGGCGCCGAGCAGGACGAGATCGTCCGAGCGATCCGCGCGGCCGCTGCAGGCGAGGCGATCTTCGGCCCCGAGATCGCCCAGCGCGTCATCGACCACTTCACCAACAGCGCGGGCCCGCAAACCACAGCGTTCCCTGCTCTGACCGAACGCGAACGACAGGTGCTCGAGCTCATCGCCGCCGGCAAAGGCAACGCCAGCATCGCCCACGAGCTGATGATCAACCTCAAGACCGTACGCAACCACGTCTCGAACATCTTCACCAAGCTCCAGGTCTCCGATAGGTCGGCCGCCATCATCAAAGCCCGACAGTCAGGACTGGGCGGCACCTGAATCCGGCGGTGGAGGGCGCTGCATGATCACCCCCACTGCGCTCACGAGCCCAAGCCACATCGCCCCTCGGCGTAAGCCGAGCCCACCCACATGAGCCAACCCGGGCGCCGAACCAAGCCGCTCGGACGTGGCATCTGGGAACTGAGACTGATGTTCGGTCCCGGCTACCGCATCTACTACCTCCAGGACGGCCCGCGCGTAATCCTGCTGCTCAACGGCGGCGACAAGTCCACACAGCAGCAAGACATCGAGCGGGCTTACCAGCTCGCCGAGGAGTACTGCAGCGAGAAGGGACATGACGATGGCTAAGAACGGCACTGGCAAGTACACGCGCTTCGACGCCGCCGACTACCTCGAGGATCTCGACGATGTCGCCACCTACCTCGAGATCGCCCTGCAGGAGTCCGCCGAGGATCCGACCGCCCTCCCCAGGGCCCTGGGCGTAATCGCTCGTTCGCAGAACATGAGCGAGCTCGCCCGCCGCGTGGGAATGAGCCGCGACGGGCTCTACAAGGCGCTCTCAGCCGACGGCAATCCCACTGGTCCACCATCCTGAAAGTCACCAACGCCCTCGGCCTACGCTTCGAACTCCACCCCGTCGCCTGACCTGCAGTACAAGCAGGTTGATGCCTTTCAGCGGGTGACGGCGCAGGAGGTGAAATGGGGCGCACTGCGAGGCCGACGAATAGGTTCTCGACGGCCCACGGGCGACGATGTGCGCGGCTGTGCAGCATGGTCGCCAAAGGCTGTGTCCCCGCGCTATCCGTCATTGTTCCTGCCTCGGGCCGCCGTATGACAGTTGCTCCCGTGCTCCTTGGGCCTGCTCGATAGTTGACGGCGGCCACGGGAAACTGCCCGGAGGCGGTCATATAGCTGCCCGGTAGCGGTCGCGGAAGTTGCCCGCTGGCGGTCATGGGATCTGCCCGACACGAGTTCGTCTGCCGCGCCGCGTCCGGCGGTTGAGGCCCCTCCTGGGGTGCGGTTGGCGGTGCTGATGCGCCTACCGCCCCCAGGAGGGACCACTGTGAAGTCTGCCGAGGAGATCATGAACAGGTTGGAAGCATTCGATTTGACCAGGTCGTTGCGCGACGGCGGGGAGCTGTCGGGGTCGGCCAGTTTCTCAGTGTCCACGGGTGGCCGCGTGACCACAGTCATAGCGGGCCCGATTGGCCAGGACGGCCTCCACGTTGGACTCCGCCCACTCCCGGAGCGTTTCGACCGGCGTGGTCAAAGTGCGTCCCAGTTCACTCAGCTCGTAGTCCACGCGCGGGGGAGATGAGGGGGTCACGGTGCGCACAACGAGCCCGTCGCGTTCCATCGAGCGGAGTGTCTCGGTCAGCACTTTTGGCGTGATGGTGCCTATCCGGGCGCGGAGTTCGCCGAAGCGAAGAGCGTTGGGGACGAGGGCCAGCACAATCAGTGGAGCCCACCGGTCGGTGAGGTGACGCAGGACGGTTCGCGAATCGCACGCCGGGTTCAGGACATCCGGGACTTGGTTCATCTCATCCTTGGTTACGTTGAGGTATCTGATATCCAATTCATACCATTATGCCTGCACGCTCGTTTTCCACCACCAAGGAGTCATCATGAGAATCACTGTCATCGGAGCTACCGGGATGATCGGATCACGCGTTGTCGCCGAAGCCGCGCAGCGCGGCCACGACGTAACCGCGCTCAGCCGGTCCGGACGCGATGTGCCTGGCGCCGCGACCGCCGGAAAGCTCGACTTGAGCGACACAGCAGGAGTCCGCGAGGCGATCGACCAATCGGACGCGACCGTCATCGCCGTGCCGTCCGATCGCACCGGCGGCTCGCATGAGCCGACGATTGAGGCCCACCGCAACCTCATCGCCGACCCGCCGCGGCAGCGCGTCCTCGTCGTCGGTGGGGCCGGGTCACTCGTCGTCGACGGAATCGCGCTTAAGGACTCGGCCGGGTTCCCCGTGGAGTACCGCGCCGAAGCCGAGACCTTCACCACCATCCTGGACCTCTACCGGGAGTCCGAAGGTGTCGACTGGACCTTGCTTTCCCCCGCCCCGGTTATCGCCCCCGGCGTGCGCACCGGCGGCTATGTGACGGGGGCTGACAGCCCCGTCGGCGCCGAGATCAGCGCGGAGGACTTCGCGGTCGCCGTGCTTGACGAGTTGGCGAACCCAGCGCACCGCTTGGCTCGCTTCACGGTGGCCGCACGCTGATGACCGAGCGTGCCCGGCGCCTGGCTCGCCGGGCACGGATGACGGCAGGTCAGACGCCGCCCGTGCGCTTGGCCCGCTCGATGGTCGTGGCCATCGCGGGGGCGCCGTCCTCCGGGTAGCCCTCGTCGCCCGGGGCGACCCCGGCGGCGGCGATCTTGTCGAGGACCGCCATCCCCGCCTCGGTGACTTCCCCGAAGACGGTGTAGTCCGGGCGGAGGCGGGAATCGGCATACACCAAGAAGAATTGGCTCCCATTGGTGTCCGGTCCGCCATTGGCCATCGCGAGCAGGCCGCGCGTGTAGTTCTTGCGCGATCCGTCCGAGAAGCCCGGCCAATTGGGCAGGGCGTTGGCGGTGGTGAGTTCGTCCTTGAACCAGTAGCCCGGGTCACCCCAGCCGGTGCCGAGCGGGTCACCGCACTGCAGAACCGAGAGGGCGTATGGGGGTGTGTGAAAGGCGGTCAGTCGGTGGCAGTTGGTGCCGTCGTAGTACTTCTGGCGGGTGAGATAGAGGAAACTCGCGACGGTGCACGGCGCCCCGGCCTTGTCGAGAACGACCGGGATGTCGCCGTGGTTCGTCTTGAGGACGACCGAGGCGTTGCCCTTGGTTTGCGCGTTCTTCGGGTCCGGCGGTAGCCCGACCCAGGTCGAGTAGGTCTGGTCTTCCAGGGGCGTGAAGGCGCAGGCGCCGGTCGTCGGAGCCGAGGTCGGACTGTCCGGCTTCGCTTGGGCGGCCGGCGCGATGGCGGCGGTCGTGGCCAGAGCCAGGGTCGCGATAGCGGTGGTTTCGAGGGTGCGGGCGCGTCGTGTGGTCAGCATGATTTCCTGCCTCTCGGATGCGGAGGCCGGGTGGGCCACCCTTGGCACCATAGGCGCGGTCGGGCGCCTCGAAGCGCCCGCTCATCTGCCGCCACCGCAGCCGCGGCCACGCTCGCTTTTAGACCCGTGGCAAGGCTCCCTTCGAAGCACCGTCCTGCGGTAACCAACCCGCGCATATCAGACTGACAGCGCCGTCGACAGACACGCCGACCCCCCGGACCCAGCCCGAGAACGAATAGAGCGCCGCCGAGCAGCCAGCCCGGCGGCGCTCACCCCTGCCCCTTGACAAACACACCCCCCATATCAGCAGAGGTTAGGAAGCCCCAGCCGCGGCCGCGGGCCGGGCCGGGTCAGCCGGAGGCGAGGCGGGCGCGCTCGGCGGCGTAGTCGGTCAGGTCGGTGACGTCCTCGGCATACGGGCTGGCGATGTCGTCCTCGTCGTCGAAGGCGTCGGCATAAACCGCTTTGGCCTTCATCGTGTAGGTCGGGGGCGGGACCGGCACCGGCTGCCAGCCCTCGCGGGCCAACTGCTCGGCTGCCGCCTGCTTCTCGCTCGCCTCGACAGCGGCCAGGTCGTACAGCTTCTCCCCCACCGCGGCCGGCGCGCTCTCGACAACGGCGACGGGTGCCGGCTCCTCGGCGCGGGCCGTTGCGCGCGAGGACTCGGCGCTCGCCGCTCCCTGAGTATGACGAGTGGTCCCGCCCGCACGAACCGCCCCGGAGCGCGCCGCCGGACGGGCCCCCGAGCGGGGGTTCGAGCGACGAACCGGCTCTACGGGACGCGACCCAGCAGTCGGGCGCGACGCCGCGGGGCGAGCGCCTCGGCCGGCTCGGCGCGCAGCGTTCGCCGCCGCCACCGAGCGACGCAGCCACCACATCGCGGCAATGGTGAGCGCCAAGGACACCAGCGGGAAGCGAATGCCGATCAAACCGCCAAGGGCCATGGCCGAGGTGATCAGGGTCAGCACGAGCGCCCCGGTCACGAGCACGCCACGAGTCGAGCGGCCAAAGACGGGCGCGCGGCGCGCACCAGCGGACCCGGCGCGACGAGCCCCGGCCACCGCCCGGCCCTGCGCCGCCCGCAACCGATCCCCAGCACCAGCACCAGCCGAACGGGCGCGACCCAGGGTCGGGGACTCCGCCACGGTCGCCAGCAGTGACTCGGCGCGCGAGACCGTGGCCTGAGGGCGGTGCACTCGGGCCGCCGACGACGCAGGGCGCTCCAGCGACGCCTCAGGTTCGGCACCAGCACGGTCCAGGATGCGCATCGACTCAGAGAACCGGTCGACGGTGCGAGCAGTTGTCAGATGTTCACGTCGGCCGAGCCAGTGCTGCACGAGGAAGGCAGCCCACAAGGCGATGACAAGGAGAAAGATCAGGCTGCTCGGCTGCACGGTCCCCACCGTATGTAGGCTCCTCGCGCGAGCGCGGGACCGCAAGCGGTGTGTCGCGCATGTGGCTGCTGTGACTGGCGCGATTCGCCGCTTTCAGCCCTCCGTCGGCCCGTTTTCCGTGGCCCCGGCGAGGAGGCGCCCCACTAGCCCACCCGGCCCGATTTCCTCCGTTGTCACGGCAAATGAGCGGTGATCGCGCCACGCCCCGTCGATATGCAGGTAGCGCGGCCGCAGCCCCTCGTCCCGCAATCCCAACTTGCGCACCACGGCAAGCGAGGCGGCGTTCTCGGGCCGGATGTTGATCTCGATTCGGTGCAAGCGGACAGCCGAGATGGCGTAATCCCCCGCCATCGCAACCATCATCGGCGCCACGCCCCGCCCCGCGAACTCTTGCCCGACCCAATACCCCACCGTGCACGAATAGAACGCTCCCAGAGTCACATTCGACAAATTCACTTGCCCAGCGAGCGCGCCGTCGACGGTGGCAACGAAGGGCAGCAGGCTGTCTTGGGCGGCCTGCTTGCGTTGTTTGCGCAGCGCCTGCGCGAACGAGAGCGTTTGAGTCGGGCCGTGGGGGTTGGTGGGATCCCATGGCCGCAGCCAGTCCCGATTGCGTTGGCGCAGTTCAAGAAACTCGGCACGGTCCGAACGCTCCAGCGGCCGAAGGACCAGCCGCCCGCCGTCGATCAGCCGGCCCGGCAACTCGACCGGCCACACCCTTGACCGCACCTAGTGGTCGCCTCCTCGCACTTGCGAAAGCAGATGCGGCAGAACACTTTCCAGCACGGCGAGCGCGTCGCGCACGCCACCAGTCGAGCCCGGCAGGTTGATCACGACGCACCGACCGACCAGTCCCGCCACGCCACGCGAGAGCATGGCCGAGGGTATGCCGCGCGCCACCCCGTCGGCACGGATCGCCTCGGCGATCCCGGGGATCTCCCGGTCGAGGACGGCGCGAGTCACCTCGGGCGTCGCGTCCGTCGGCGAGCAGCCGGTCCCGCCCGTCGTGAGGATCAGGTCGTATGCCGTGACCCCCGCACGCAGTTCGCTCGCCACCGGCTCTCCGTCCGGCACGACCCGCGGCCCGTCGATGGCAGCCCCCCAGCCACGAAGGGTCTCAGCGATCAACGCGCCCCCTCGGTCGGGATACACCCCCGCGGCCGCCCGCGTCGACGCGGTGATCACCAGGGCCCGCACCCCGGCCAGGGCCGTCATGCGGGCGCCGACATCATCGTGTTCACCATCCGACGCACCACCCGCAGCGGCCGCGGAGGGGGACGTCATACCGCATTCGCTTCCGCCGAAACCGACGCGTCCTCGACCCAATCCCCAGACCGGCCACCGGTTTTCGCGGTCACGCGGATGTCCGTGATCCGCCCGTGCTTGTCCAGCGCCTTGACCATGTCGATGACCGTCAGGGCGGCGATCGACACCGCCGTGAGCGCCTCCATCTCGATCCCCGTCCGGTCGGCCGTGCGAACCGTCGCGCGGATATCCACACCATCGTCGACCACCGACAGGTCCACCTCGACGGCATGCACGGCGATCGGATGCGCCAACGGAATCAGGTCAGGCGTGCGCTTGACGGCCTGGATGCCGGCGACCCGGGCCACGGCCAACGCATCACCCTTGCTCACCGTCCCGTCTCGCAGAGCCGCAATCGCCCTCGCGGACAGCAGAACTCGCCCAGCCGCCGAAGCCGAACGCGCCGTGATCTGTTTCGCTGACACATCGACCATGTGCGCCGAACCGTCAGCGCGCACATGCGTGAGCCGATCCGGCCCGCCGCTCACCACGTGCTCCCCGGCTCGCTGAGCAGCCACACCTCAACGGGATCGCCAGCCACCATCCGCGTGGTCTCTGCCGGCACGATGACCAGGCTGTTGGCCCGCACGAGATCCGCAATGAAGTGCGAGCCTTGTCCCACAACGGGATCCACGAGCCAGTCCTCTCCTGACCGGCTTGTCACAGCGCGCGCGATCTGCGTGCGCCCTGCAGGCGAGGAGAGCTCGTGCCCCATCACGCCCTGCACCACCCGCCGCTCGTGCGTCGCGCCCATCATCGCCTCCAGCGCCGGCGCGACAAAGACCTCGAACGACACGAAGGCCGACACCGGATTCCCCGGGAGCGCGAAGATCGGCACCTGCTGCTCACCAAACAATCCGAAGCCTTGTGGCTTGCCCGGCTGCATCGCCACCTGGACGAAATCGATGCCCCGCTCATGGAGAGCGGCCTTCACCACGTCATACGCACCCATGCTCACGCCACCGCTCGTGACGAGCGCATCGCACCGACCCGCGAGGTCGGCCAGCAGCGCAACCAAGGCATCGGGATCGTCGGTCGCGGCGGACGACGCCACGACCTCGCAGCCCAACGTTCGCACGGCCGCTGCGAGCATGATCGCGTTCGACTCGTGAATTTGCCCGGGCGCCAACGCTTCTCCCGGCGGAATGAGTTCATCACCCGTTGACACGATGGCCACTCGCGGCCGCGGCCGCACCGGGAGCCGGGGGTGTCCCGTCGACGCGGCCAGCGCGAGCGTGCGGGCATTGACCCGAGCCCCAGCGGGTATGACGAGTTCCCCCTCCTGCACGTCCTCACCGGCCGGCCGGATCGAGCGACCCGACTCAACCGCTTCGGTCACCGCCACCCGCTCAAGGCCGCCATCGGTTCGCTCCACCATCACAACGGCATCGGCACCGGCCGGCATCATCGCGCCGGTCATGATGCGCACGGCTTCACCCGGCCCAACCTGCAATCCACTCGCGTCCGCGCCCGCGGCCACCTCGCCAACGACCGTGAGCGTCACCGGCGTGGCAGCCGAGGCGCCGACCACGGAGGCGGCTCGCACGGCATACCCATCCATGGCGGAGTTGTCGAAGCCCGGCAGCGGGACGCGTGACGAGATGTCCGCGGTCGTCACAAGGCCGAGACAGTCCGCCAGCGCCAGTTCGGCAGGCGGCAGCGGACTAATCGCGGACAAGATGGCGTCCCGATGCTCGGTGACGGATCGCATTGCGGCTCAGACCTTTCCGGTCAGCACGGCACCGTCCGCGATCGGTCCCGGCCGGTCAACCACAACTTCCCCCACGCAGCGCACCCCAGCACCAAAGGTGGCGTCCGCCGAGACCGTCAGCGCGGTGCACTCGCGCAGGCTCGGGGGACCAGCCGGGAAGCGGGCCAAGAAATCGGGCACGAAGCGGTATGCCGAACCCAGCCTGATCGCCGGTTCGGCATGGTCGATGGTCGCGACCAGTTGCGCGTCCTCATCCATCTCAAAGATGTCGGACTGCACGAGCAGCAGCTCATTGGTCGACTTCACCGGCCGGAAT
Organism: Nostocoides veronense; assembly: GCF_039531185.1. Lineage (NCBI taxonomy): Bacteria > Bacillati > Actinomycetota > Actinomycetes > Micrococcales > Intrasporangiaceae > Nostocoides > Nostocoides veronense. Next base: position 67,854 of record NZ_BAAAPO010000033.1, on the reverse strand, counting down.
CTGTTGCGCGGCACCGAAATTGCCCGCGATCCCTCGAAAACCTCGATTGCGGCACCCATCGCGGACTCGATCTGGACGACCTTCGGGGAGCCGGCATCGGTCGGATCGACGGTCTTGCGGTTGACGATGACGGGCAGCCCGAGCACGCCGCCGCGCTCGTCGAGCAGGCGCGCGAGGACGTCGAGATCGACCCACAAGTTATTGGCGTGGAAGAGGGTATGCAGGGTGTTGTCCTGGAAGTACTCGTCCTCGCCGGGCGCAACCATCGCGCTATCGCGCAGGATCAATTGGCCGTCCGATCGGCGCACGGCGAGGTGCCCGCCCTTGCGGTCGTTCGCGGTGCGCTCGCACACCTCCGCGGCATAGGGGATGTCATTGGCGATCAGCCAGGCCGCGATATCGGGATCGCAGGTCGCGCCGAGATTGTCCGCATTGGACAAAAAGACGTAGCGAATCCCCTTGGCACGCAACGCATCCAACAGACCCGTCCCCTGCAGTGAGACATAGACGTCGCCATGCCCCGGCGGGCACCATTCCAACTCCGGGTCAGCCGGCCACGCGACGGGCTCCAGCGTGTCGGCGGTCAGCTTCGGCTCGGCATTCTGCAGGAAGTCCAGCGGCAGCCCGTCGACCTCCAATTCGGGATAGGCGGCCAGAATCTCCAGCGACTCTTCCCGGGTCCGGAAAGAGTTCATGAGCAGCAACGGGAGGTCCACGCCATAGCGCGCCCGCAGGGCCAGCGTCTGGCGGGCGATGATGTCGAGGAAAGTCAGCTCGCCGCGCACTTTCAAGGCTGTCTTGGGGCCTGACAGTCCCATGCTCGTGCCAAGACCCCCGTTGAGCTTCACCACGGCAACTTTGGCCAGCGCCGCCCGCCGGTCCGATTCGCTCGCCACGACGCCAGCCAGCGTCTCCACCTCTCCAAGTGGCGCGATGCTCGCCTCGGGAATCAGCCCCTGCTCACCCGACTCGATCATCCGATAGAAGCGCTCGAAGGTGTCGATCGCCGCCGTCGATGCCCCTCGCTGCGTCATGGCTGCCCGAGACTGCGCGAGTCCGCTCTCACTCATGGGTCCAACCCTACGGGCCGCGGCCGTAGCATTCGGAGGCGTGGGCCGCACCGCCAAGCAGCAGATCCGCGCGCAGCGCCGCACCGCGCGCCGCGACATCGCCGCCACCCGCGATCTGGCGGCCGATGGGGAGCGGCTGGCGGTCGTCATACTCCCGCTCCTGGAGGCCCTCGAGATCGGCCCCGGCGACAGCGTGACCGCCTACGAATCCTTCCCCGAGGAGCCGCAGGTCCAGGAGGTATGCCGCCTGCTCACCGCCCGCGGAGCCCGCATCTTGGTGCCCATCACCTTGTCCACCTTCGATCTGGAGTGGATCGACCTCGCCGACCCCGCCCGAAACCCCCTCGGGGAGAACGCGATTGGTGAGTGCCGACTCGTCCTTGTACCCGGTTTGAGCGTCGACACCAGCGGCACCCGGATCGGGCAGGCGGGCGGCTGCTACGACCGCGCGCTCCCCCGCACCCGGCCCGGGGCGACCGTCGTCGCGGTGCTGCACCCGGGCGAGCTGCTGCCATACCCCCTGCCCCACGACAGCTGGGACCAGCCGGTCGACGCGGTGCTGACCGCCGATGGACTGGCGTGGACCGCCCATGGAATAGCACGCCACGGGCCGCACTCGCCCTGACAGGATGGGCGAAACCGCCCCACCCCACGGAAGGCCCCCATGGTGCCCCTGGCCGCTGAACCCGCCACCGGGTTCACGCTGGCCGACCTCTCCTCGCTGCTGCTGATCGGCTCGCTGACGCTGATCCTGTGCGCGATGGCGGTGCGCCTATCGACCAAAACGGGTTTGCCGTCGCTGCTGCTGTATCTCGGCGTCGGGATGCTCGTGGACGCGGCCGGCATCGAGTTCCGCAACGACCAACTCACCCTCGTCCTGGGGTATGCCGCGCTGGTCCTCATCCTCATCGAGGGCGGGCTGACGACTTCGTGGGGGGGCATCCGACGGTCGGTCGCGCCGGCGGCGCTCCTGTCGACGGTCGGGGTGGTCGTCTCGGTTGCCGTCGTGGCGCTCGCCGGGCGCTTTCTGCTTGGCTGGTCGTGGAATACGGCACTGCTCGTCGCGGCGATCGTCTCGTCGACGGATGCTGCGGCGGTCTTTTCCGTGCTGCGCGCGGTGCCGCTGCCGCGCCGGCTGACGGGCATGCTGGAGGCGGAGTCGGGTTTCAATGACGCCCCGGTCGTCATCCTGGTCACCGCGCTGGCAACACGCGCGGCCGATCCGGCGAATGGCGTGGGCCCCCTCGAACTCGTGGGTCTGGCGATCCTCGAACTCTCGGTCGGGGCGCTGATCGGCCTGGCCGTCGGATATGTCGGCGGTGGTCTGATGCGGCGTGCGGCCGCGGGTAGTTCTGGGCTGTTCTCGATCGGCGTGGTCGCCGTCGCCGTGCTCGCGTATGCCGTGGCCACCTCCGTCCACGCCTCCGGCTTCATCGCGACCTACCTCGCGGCACTCGTCCTGGGCAACCTGCGGCTGCCGCATCAGGCGGCGGTGCACGCCTTCGGTTCAGCACTCGGGTGGCTGGCCCAGATCGGACTTTTCGTGCTGCTGGGGATGCTCGCCGCCCCATCCGGCTTCGCGGCGCAGATCATCCCGGCCCTGGTCATCGGCACGGTGCTCTTGGTGCTGGCCCGGCCGCTATCGGTCCTGGCTTCGGTGTCCTGGTTCGGGTTCAGCGTTCGGGAGCAGGCGTTCTTGTCGTGGGCCGGGCTGCGCGGCGCGGTGCCCGTTGTGCTGGCGACCGTTCCGGTGATCGCGCGCGCCCCGAATGTGGAGTGGATCTTCGAACTGGTCTTCGTGCTCGTCGTGATCTTCACGCTGGTCCAAGCGCCAACGCTGCCGTGGCTGGCGCAGCGACTTGGGGTCATCGAGGAACACCGGGCCCGCTCGCTGACGATGGAGACCACGCCCCTGGAAGAACTGGGCGCCTCGATGATGCACGTCGCCATCGGCCGACGCTCGCATTTGCATGGCGTCGCGATCTTTGAACTGCGCCTGCCGGACGGCAGTGACATCACGCTGATCCTCCGCGACGGCAAGACCATCGTCCCCACGCCCCGCACCCGGCTGCTGCACGGTGACCAGTTGTTGCTCGTGACGACGGACGCGCAACGCGCCCGCACCGAGGAGTTGCTGCGCGCCGTCAGCAAGGGCGGCCGCCTGGCCGAGTGGTCCACCGCCGACACCCCCCGCCGGCTGCGCAAGCGCCCCGGCCGCCCGGCCAGTCCGGCCTGACCGCCGCCGCCCAACCCGGCAGAGCCACTAAGGAGCGGAGGCGGCCGACCCGCGCTGCGGCATTTATCCTTGATCCGCACTCGCCCGCCCCGGCGCGGGCCGTCACCTCGGAGGACACCTTGCCCACGTATGCCTATGCCTGCGCCGACTGCGGCCACGCCTTCGACATCGTCCAGTCCTTCAGCGACGACTCCTTGACCGTCTGCCCCCAATGCGAGGGCCGGCTGCGCAAGCAGTTCAATGCTGTCGGCGTCGTCTTCAAGGGCAGCGGCTTCTATCGCACCGACTCCCGGTCCGGCTCCAAGAGCAGCACTTTGCCAGCCAAGACCGAGGGCTCCGCCAGCACCGGCTCGAGCGACTCGGCCACCTCCTCGCCGACCTCGACGAGCCCGACCAAGCAGTCTTCGTCCACAGCCGCCAGCACCAATTCGTCGGTTTCCACAGCTTCTTAAGGCCGGGTTCCGTCACGCCGAGCCGGCCCGTAGGGTCGCGGCATGACGGCATACGACCCAGCAACCGGACCCCGCGCCGAGATCGGCGTGATCGGCGGCTCCGGCTTCTACTCCTTCTTCGACGACGCCGAACGCGTGCGTGTCGAGACGCCTTTCGGCGAGCCCAGCGACGACCTCGTCATCGGCACGGTTGCTGGCCGGTCGGTCGCCTTCCTGGCGCGGCACGGCCAGGGCCACCGCTTCCCGCCGCACCGCGTCAACTATCGCGCCAACCTGTGGGCCCTGCGCGCCGTCGGCGTCCGGCAGATCCTCGCGCCCTGCGCCGTCGGCTCGCTGCGCCGCGAGCTCGGCCCTGGCAGCGTCGTCGTGCCCGACCAGGTCGTGGACCGCACGTGGGGTCGGGCGCACACGGTGTATGACGATCCGGGAGCCGTCGTGCACGTCTCGTTCGCCGAGCCCTATTGCCCGCGCGGGCGGGCGGCCACCCTAGAGGCCGCCGCTGCCCGCGGCCAGACCGCGAAGGATGGCGGCACGCTGGTGGTCGTCAACGGCCCCCGCTTCTCCTCCGCTGCCGAGTCGCGCTGGCATGCTGCTCAGGGCTGGGACATCGTCGGGATGACGGCCATGCCCGAGGCCGCCCTGGCTCGTGAACTCGCCTTGTGTTTCACGACGATCGCGCTGGTCACTGACCACGATGCCGGCGTCGACGACATCCCGGCCGTCACGCATGAGGAGGTGCTCGCGGTCTTCGCCCGGCATATGTCGGCCCTGAAGGAGACCGTCCGCAGCACGATCGCCGCCCTCCCGGAAGCGGAGACGGATTCGGACGCGAGTTGTTCGTGCCGTCGGGTCTTGGACGGGATCGACCTGCCGCAGCCGCTGCCATAGAACGTGCCATAGGACTTTGAGATTCAGGGGGAATGATCATGGGGAAAGCACGCGGGCGCGGTCAGAGCGCTCTCGGCGCGACCCGACAGGCGGCGCTCGGACCCGACTCGCCTTTTGCGGGGTTGATCGGGGCTGGGCGACGCGCGGCGCGGCGCCGCACGGTGCTCCGGCGAGTGATCGCGCTCTTGACCATCCTGGCTGCCGCGACGCTCGCGCTGACCCAGATATCCAGTGCGCGCCAGGCCGGCGCCGCGGCAGCGGCCACCTCGACGGAAGACTCGACGAGCGGCAACGCCTCGGTCGGCGGCGAACACAAGGACGAATCAGGCGACCTCGGTGACCTTGCCGGGGCCGTAGGCGGTGCGGGATCTGGCGCAGCTGCTGGCGAGCCCGATTCGGCTACTTCCGGCACCGGCTCCCGAGCAGCTGATGCCGGCACAACCACTGGAGAAACGGACAGCAACGACCGCACCACAACGCGAGGCCAGCGCGGTGCCGAAGCCCTCCCTGCCGGGCGGGTTGGCGTGGTCGTCGGCATCGACGAGGCGCTCGCCGCCCGGCTGCGGGTGGGCGATCAGGTCGATGTGTACGCCGTAGGCACCGGCCAGCGCGTGGCGCGTGGTGCGCATGTGGTGGATGTGACACGCCCGGGCGACGGCAGCGCCGAGGATCCAGCCGCGAGCGCCTGGGCATCCGGCGGGGCATCCGTCTTCCTCGCCGTCTCCACGCGCGAGGTGGCCCGCATCCCCGCAGGCCAGAGCGCTGGAAGCGGACCCGACGCGTTCTTTCTCACCGTCACGCCCCGCGACAACGCGTCAACGTCCTCGTGAGTGCGACGCCTCCTTTACCGCACCTACCCGACCCTCGACAAGACCTCGGCGCGAAAAAGTTCCCGATGTTGGGTATCCTTTTCCTCGGCTCGCTCCCGAGCCCGGCGCCTCCCGACGGATGTGATGGCGCCCTGTAACCCCTCACCAAAGGAACAAGGAATCCCATGAAGGGCTTCAAGGACTTCATCATGCGCGGCAACCTCGTTGAGCTTGCCGTCGCGTTCGTCATCGGCGCTGCCTTCGCGGCCGTCGTGACGGCTTTCACCAAGATCATCGTCGAGTTGCTGGCCAAGGCCGGCGGCGCCCCGAACTTCGATGAGTGGCAGCCGGGTGGCCTGGTGTCGGTCGGCCCGTTCCTGACCGCGCTCGTCGCCTTCCTCATCATGGCCTTCGTCGTGTACTTCTTCATCGTCAAGCCCTACGAGGCCGCCAAGGCGCGCTTCGAGAAGCCGGCTGACGAGGCTGTCGACCCGCAGATCGCCCTGCTGACCGAGATCCGCGACCAGCTCGCTCGTCGCTGAACCTTCAGCGGTGAATCGCCCGACCTGATCGGGCGGTACACGCGCCTATGACCAAGGGCGGGTGGAAAGGATTCCCTTTCCACCCGCCCTTCGTCATGTCTGGACACCCAGCCGCCCAGCGGAGCGCAGATCTTGCCGCCGAGCAGCCTCATCGCTCGGAGCGCTGCTATAGCTGCGCTCCACCGCAATGTGAGCTCTCGCCCGCGAAAACCACTCTCCGGCAGGTCAGCCCCAGTGCGGCGGCCGCTGCTCAGCGATCCACCGATCCCGGCCGTCGCCCCCAGCCGCCACCTCGCCCCACCCGGCGTCCGTGTCATCGCGGGTCTGCCCGCCGGCGGCATTCGCCGAACCGTCAATCGACGCACCACCCGTCGGGGGCCGCGAGGCGCGACGTGACCTTGGGATCGGCCCCGTTCGGACATCACCTGCGGCCAGTCGTTCCATGGCGGCCACGATACGAGCCTCTTCGCGAGCCGGGTCGCGGAAGAGGTCGACATTGAGGATCTTCAGCGGTCGCCAGCCGAGCCGTCGCAGTTGCTCGTGCACCAGTCGATCCCGCATGCGGGTGCTGCCGAGGGCGGCATATGCCGGGCCGTCGGTCTGGATCGCGAGGCCGCCGGCGCCGCGAGCGAACGGATCGGAGACCGCCAGGTCAACGACACCCGGCAGGATCCCCGGGCGCGCCCGCAACCCGCGCGCCTTAAGGCGCCGGGCCAGATCGGCCAGCAGCACGGAGGCCTCACCGGTCGGAAGATCGGGCGCCGCGGTCAACGCATCGGCCAGCAGCCGCAGCCCGGCGCGCGCCGGTCCCGGCCCGGCCGATTCGCGCACCACCGCCGGGTCGAGGGTATGGAGTACGGCCACTCGCGTCCGCCCCCGCGTCAACGCGGCCGTCAAGAGGGCGGCACCGGTCGTGCCTGCCACCTCCGCCGGGGCCGTCTGCCCGAGAACGACCAAGACCGCATCGCGCACCAACCCCGTCGCGTGCGCCCCATCGACAACGACAAAGGGCTCGTCTCCGTCGTCGGCGAAGAACTCTTCGACGGAGGAGTCCATCGCGGCGGCGAGGGCGGTGCGAATGCGGTCGGCCATCTCGGGTGTGAGCGTGACGACCGCCAGGCTCTCCTTCGGCGCCAAGCGCGCGGCGAGCAGCGCCGCCCGCACGGTGTGCGACACCAAGCCATGGTCGTTCTCGGTGATCGCCGCCGCCTCAACGCGATAGGCCCCCGTGTCACGAGGCGCGGGGAAGCGGCGCATCGTCCCGGCATACGCATGCGCCACCGGCCACTCCATCAGCCGCGCGTCCCGCGAGCGGTAATGCCAGCCGAGTCGGTGCACGGGCCACAAAGCCGCAGCCTCGGCGAGAAGCGACGGTCCCCGATCGGCCCGCGAGGCCTGACCCCCCGCGGTCGCCGTGAAGGGCACCGGACCGGGCAGCGCCGAATCCCCGAGGATCAGCGCCTGCCGGGCGCGCCCGAGCGCCGCAGCCGCCTCCGCCACCGAGAGACTTTGGGCATCCTCGACGACGACCAGATCAACGCTGAGCCCGGCGGGCAGGGCCAGCCCGACGGCATACGGACTGGTCAGCCAGATCAACGGCACCGACGGGTCGAGGCTGGACGCGATGCCCGCCGCGTGGCCGGCCTGCAGTGACCGATCGACATCCTGGAAGCGGGTCCGCGCGGCGCGGAGGTGGTCGCCGGTGGCGCGGGCATACCCCGGGTCCGACGCGGTCACCTGCGCGAGAAGCGATGCGAGCCAGACGAATTCGACCTCGGTGGGCACCGCGTCCGGGCTGACCCTCCGGGCCGCGAAGTCGTCGATGAGTTCGCCGAGGCCCGCCTCGCGGGCGCGGGCCAGATCGGCATTGGTGTCGGCGAGCGTATGCAGTCGCTCCCCCGCCCCCGCCAGCTCCGCCATCCGCTGGTGCAGCGCCGGCACGGGTTCGTGGAGCAGGTCCGGGTGGCCGTCGATCAGGCGCGACACCAGGCTCGCCTGCTCGGCGAGCGTGTCATAGGCCGCCTGCGCCGACGCGATCCCCTGGACCTGACCGGGCATGATCCGCGAGCCGCGCACGTGCTGCCAGAGCGGCCGGCTCGCCAGCGCGTCGCGCACCAGCGCGTGGAGGTCGCTCGGCGAAGCGCCCGGGCGCAGCAGCGCCTTCACCGCCCGCTCGTGCTTCCATCGGCCAAAGGCCCCGGAGCCGTCCGCGGCCGCCCACTCCTCCAGCGGCGCATCGAAGATGCCGAGTCGGAAGGCGTCCAGCACGCGGGTCAATCGGCCCATCCCGGCGATGAACTCGCCATGGTCGGCGAGCGTGGACATCGCCGGGACATCGATGCCATCGAAGGTCCGCCGGAAGTCGCTGGCGAAGCCGGCGAACCGCTCGGCGCTCAAGGCGGTCACGGCGTCCAGAGCCCGGGAGACGTCGGCCACGTCCGCGACCTGGGCCCCCCACCACAGGTCCTTGGGCTCATCGGCGGCCGGCCACGCGCCATCGGCCGCGGCGGCTTGCAGATCGCTTGACCACTGCCGCACCTGCTCCGGCCCGAAGGCGCGCAGCACCTGCTCGGGCAGGCGCACCTTCGAGCGCGGCGGATTCGGGTGCTCGCACACCGCGGCGATCCGCTCCTGCAGGTCGTGCAGCGACAGACCGTGCGGCTCGTGCACCCGGTGCATCCGGCTCACGTGCTCGCGCAACTCCCGCCCGGCCGAACTCCAGTCGGACTGCACCTGCGCGGCCCGCACCGACGGGCGGCGCGGCCCGCTTCCGGCCCCGGCCTGCGGCGCCCGGAGTATGCCGGTGAGCCCGGCATGCGCGAGCCGCCCGGCAATCGCGGCGCGTGATCCCGCGGAGGCCGCGACGATGAGGGTGCGTTTGCCGGCGAGCGCGCGGTCGGCGGCGATGTTCACGACCGTCTGAGACTTGCCGGTGCCCGGGCCGGCGTCCACGACGACGGTCCGCCCGCCACGCACCGCTTCCAGTACGGCGATCTGGTCGGGATCGGCGTCCAGGACGGTCGGCATCTCCGGCTCGGCCGGCGCGAAATGCCGGCCCTTGTCGGGGCCGAGCGCCGTGCCGCGGGCGAGCGGCCCGAGCAGCGGGTGGCTTTCGGCCGCCGCAATGACCTCACGGAAGGCCGCAACCGCGGACAGCTTCGCGTACGGGAAGGTGGTCAGCCACATATCGGGAGTGATCCGCCACCCCGGCGGGCCGGCCCAGGCCCGGTTCAGGGCTTCATACGCGCTGGTCGGGTCGAAACCGTGCGTGCGCACGGACATGCGCACGAGCACATCGAAGGGAATATCCGTGCCGCCGGTGCTTTCCAGGAAGCTACGCAGGGCGGGGTTGAACTCCAACTCTCCGGTGGCCACGACATCGAATTCGGTCTGCCGGGCGTCGTGCGGAAGCACCTCGCACGGGCGCAGGAAGACCGGCGCGCTCGGCTTGGGGCCGCGCCGCTCGGTCCAGGTCGCCCGGCCCACCGCGAGAAAGCTGCCAGGGACGCCGCGTTCACGCTCCAGTTCGAGTTCTTTGGCGCGGATGGCGCGGGCCCGAGAGATCGCCCGCTCGCGCGCTGCAGGCTCACGGTAGAGCTCCGTGAGCCGGGTCTTCTTGCCCGCCAACAGCTTCGCCAGCCCGCCCGGATGAGCGTGGGTGATATCGAGCGCGACGGCGTGATCGGACCACAGCAAGGTGTTGGGGCCGGAGTGGGCTACCAGTTGCGCGCGCCACCCGGCGATCCGCTCCGCCGCCGCCTCCGGCGAACCGGGTCGGGGGGCGGGCGCGGGGGTCACGGTGGCAAGGCTAATCCACGCGCGAAGGGCCTCAGACCGGCCGATCCACGGGCGCCTCGGCCGCTCGAGCGGAGGCGGTCGCGGCCATCGCCGCGATGGCCATGATCGTGAAGGCACCGACGAGGGCGACGTGCGCCAGCCAGGCGTAGCCCCAATGCTGAACGATCACCCCGGCGGCGGCCCCACAGATGGCTGCGGTCAGGCCCATCCCGAGATCGGCGAGGCCCTGACCTGCCGGGCGCTCGGTCACGGTGAGCGGCCCGACGAGCAGCGTAGACCCGCTGATGAAGGCCGCCGACCAGCCCAGCCCGAGCAGGAAGAGCGCGATCGTCAGCAGCACCGAGAAGCCCGCCGCGCTCAGGCCCGCAAGGACTGCCGAGATCAGCAGGATCGCTCCCCCGGCGAGCGCCACATATGGCGCCCCGAACCGGTCGACCCCGATTCCCCAGATTGGCGCGAAGGCGAACATGCCGAAGATGTGCCCGCTGATGACGAAGCCGACGATGGCCAGGCTCGCGTGGCCGTGCACGAGGTGCAGCGGAGTCATCACCATGACCCCGACCATCACCGCATGGCCGAGCGCCATGATTGCCACGCCTTGACTGGCCTCGGGGTGGCGTCGCAGGGCCGCAACCCCGCGGCCTAGCGAGCCCTTGCGCGGCGCCGCTTCCTCGCCGCTCAACTGCCGCGACAACAGCAAGGGGTCCGGTCGCAGCAGCGCGGTGATCGCCACGGCCCCAAGCATCAAGACGACGGCCGAGACGACGAAGGGCCCGGCCAGCACGTCCAGTCCGAGGGCTCGGGCGATCGGCTCCGCTGGGCCGGCGAGATTCGGGCCGAGAACCGACCCAAGGGTGGTGACCCAGACGACGAGCGATAGGTCGCGTCCGCGGTGCGCGGGGAGCGCGAGGTCGGCGGCGGCATACCGGGCAGCACTATTGGCGGCGCTCGCGGCCCCAAGCGCCGCCGAGCCGAGCAGGAAGAGGGCGAAGGACCGGGTCGCCGCGGCGGCGACGATCCCGAGCGCGCCGAGGGCGGCGACGACATACGCCAGCGTCAGGGACGGGCGGCGGCCTGCGCGATGCGCGACGGTGGCGATCGGCAGGGCCAGCAGGGCCGCGCCAAGTGTCTGGAAAGTGCCGCCGAGACCGGCCAGGTCGGTGCGGCCACTGATCCGCTCGGCGAGCAGCGATCCGACGGTCGCGCCCGCGGCGAGGCCGACGCCGCCGAGAACCTGGGTGAACATCAGCGTGCGCAGGGTGCGCCGCTGGGCCTCGGCGCGACCGACCATCTGCACGGACGCGAATAATAGTGGGCCCCATCTTGCGGACCGTCCGCGTGCCCGGGCTGCGGCGGGGACGTGATTGGCTGGCCCGCATGGCCGCAACCTTGCATCCTCGACTCCAGCCTCAGTTCGACACCGTGGTCGCGCGCAATCCGGGGGAACCGGAGTTCCAGCAGGCGGTCTTCGAGGTCATGCATTCGCTGAACCCGATCGCCGGGCAGCGCTCCGAATACGCGCAGTGGTCGATCCTGAAGCGGATCTGCGAGCCGGAGCGGCAGATCATCTTCCGCGTGCCGTGGGTGACCGACGACGGCGAGGTGCAGATCAACCGCGGCTTCCGGGTCGAGTTCAACTCCGCGCTCGGGCCCTATAAGGGCGGGCTGCGCTTCCACCCCTCCGTCAATCTCTCGATCATCAAATTCCTCGGCTTCGAGCAGGTCTTCAAGAATGCGCTGACGGGTATGCCGATCGGCGGCGGCAAGGGCGGTTCCGACTTCGATCCCAAGGGCCGTTCGGATGCCGAGATCATGCGCTTTTGCCAGTCCTTCATGACCGAGCTGTACCGTCACCTCGGCGAATACACCGATGTCCCGGCTGGCGATATCGGCGTGGGCGGCCGCGAACTGGGCTATCTCTTCGGGCAGTACAAGCGGATCACCAACCGCTACGAATCCGGCGTGCTCACCGGCAAGGGCCTGGCCTGGGGCGGCTCGAAGGTGCGCACCGAGGCGACCGGTTATGGCACGGTCTTCTTCGCCCAGCGGATGCTGGAGGCGCGCGGCGAGAGCTTCGAGGGCAAGAAGGTCCTGGTGTCCGGCTCGGGCAATGTCGCGATCTATGCCATCGAGAAGGTCCACCAACTCGGTGGCACGGTGATCGCGTGCAGCGACAGCGATGGGTATGTCGTCGACGAGGCGGGGATTGACCTTGAGCTGCTCAAGGACCTAAAAGAGGTGCGCCGCGGCCGGCTCAGTGAGTATGCCGATGCTCGCCCCGGTGCCCGCCACCAGTCCTCCGGGTCGATCTGGGAGGTGCCCTGCGATATCGCGTTGCCGTGCGCGACGCAGAACGAGTTGCCCGCGGACGCGGCGAAGTCGTTGCTGGACAATGGGGTTCGACTCGTGGCGGAGGGCGCGAATATGCCGTGCACCCCCGAGGCGGTCGATCTTCTCCAGGGCGCCGGCGTGCTCTATGCGCCCGGCAAGGCCTCGAATGCCGGTGGTGTGGCGACGAGCGCCTTGGAGATGCAGCAGAACGCCAGCCGCGACTCCTGGCACTTCGAGGAGACCGAGGCGCGGCTGCAGGAGATCATGACCGATATCCACACCCGCTGCGTCGAGACCGCCGAGGAGTTCGGCGACCCCGGCAATTACGTCCTTGGTGCCAATCTCGCTGGTTACCTCAAGGTCGCCGACGCCATGGTCGCCCTCGGCGTCATCTGAGCCTCAGCGCAGCAGGCTGATGCCGAGCGCGATCATGACGACCGCGATCACGGCATCGAGGACGCGCCAGGCCATCGGACGAGCGAAGACCGGGGCGAGGAGGCGGGCGCCATACCCCAGCCCGGTGAACCACAGCAGCGAGGCGCCCGCGGCGCCGGCGGCGAACCACCAGCGCTGGCCGGCGTGGCTGGTGGCGACCGAGCCGAGGAAGACCAGCGTGTCGAGATAGACGTGTGGGTTGAGCCAGGTGAAGGCCAGCACGGTGAGGATGGCGGTGCGCAGGGGCACCGGTCCGCCGCCGTTTGCGGCCGCGTCGAGATGTTCGGCGTGCAGCGCGCGGCGGGCCGCGAGCAGGCCGTAGGCGATGAGGAAGGCCGCTCCGAGCCACTTGACCGCAGTGATCAGACCAGGAGCGGCCGCGACGAGCGCCCCCATTCCGCCCACGCCGGCGATGATCAAGACGGCATCGGAGAGCGCGCAGATCGCGACGATCGGCAGCACATGCTCGCGGCGAATCCCCTGTCGCAGGACATAAGCATTCTGCGCGCCGATGGCGATGATCAGGGCCGCGCCGGTGAGCAGTCCGGTGAGCGCGGCGGCTGCGGGGGATTCCATGACGGCAACGCTAGGTCGGCCGCCCTCCCCAACGCCAACTCACTTTTCTGACGAATCATTAGAGTTTCTGTATGGACGTGAGTCTGGAGCAGCTGCGCACCCTCGCCGCGGTTGTGGACGAGGGCACCTTTGATGCCGCGTCTGTGGCTCTCGGTGTGACGCCATCGGCCGTGAGTCAGCGGATCAAGGCACTGGAGGTGGCCTGCGGGCGGGTGTTGTTGACGCGCTCCAAACCGGTGCGGCCGACGCCACCTGGACAGGCGATGCTGCGGCTGGCGCGATCGAGTACGCAACTGGCCGACGACACAGCGCGCGAGTTGGGGCTCGGGACGAGTCGGTCCCACACGCGCTTGCCGATTGCGGTCAATGCCGACTCGATGGCGACCTGGTTCCTGCCCGCCGTGGCGCGACTGCCCGCGCGGCATCGAGCCGTCTTCGATGTCCATATCGACGATCAGGACCGCACCTTCGAGTTGTTCAGCAGCGAATCTGTGCTGGCCGCGGTGACATCGGTGGCTCGGCCGGTGCCGGGCTGTTCGGTGACGCCGCTGGGCACGATGCGCTATTTCGCCTGTGCGGCAGTCGATTTCGCGGACGCTCACTTTCCTGACGGGCTGACACCCTCGGCACTGGCCACCGCGCCGGTGGTCGTCTTCAACCGCAAGGACAGCCTGCAGCACCGCTTCCTGCGAGAGTTGGCGGGGCGCGACCTCGATCCGCCGACGCACCACCTGCCCGCCTCGGCAGACTTCCTGCGCGGCATCCAGCTCGGACTCGGCTGGGGGCTCGTGCCGGTGCTGCAATGGCAGACCTTAAGTGATGCCGACTCGATCGTCGGCCTGGCGCCGGATCGGCCCGTTGATGTTCCGCTCTACTGGCAGGTGTGGACCTTGGACTCGCCAGCGCTGCAGGCCTTGACGTCCGTCGTCACGGCGGCAGCGGCCCACAGCTTGCTGCCGGTGCCCGCGGACTAAGGTTCGTCAGGCGCAGAAGTCACACCGTCCCGTGGCCGGCAATGCCATGAAACAGCTGGGACAGAAGGACATCGGGCGCGCTTCCGCGCGGGCGGCCGAAGCCCGAGGGCGGGATGCGGCGCTTCGCGAGCTGCTGCGGACCACCGGGGCCTTGGCCCGCCAGCCACCGGCGGGCTCGGGCGCACCGGCCCACTGGTAACACGCGATCCGCTCGGTTGCCGCGAGGTTCTCGCGCTCCCGCGAAGACGCCGGTTCGGGCCGGTCATAGGCCGCGAGCGCACCGTCATACAGCTCCCCCACCTTGCCGTCGGTGGTGACGACCAGGGCAGTGAGGCAGGGTATGCCGTCGGCCCGAGCTGCCTCGGCCACGGCGGTCAGGCAGTTCCCAAGCCACTTGCTGGCGGGCACCAGGGCGCTCACACCGGTGTCGGCTTGGATGCGGGCCGCAAAGTCGGCGTGCCCGATCGTGCCCATCGGCCGGGCCGCGACACCGGCGAGCAGGTCTCGCGCGGCAGGCACCCATCGCGCGTGCGCCGCCGTTCGGCCCACGGTGTGCCCCGTCTCGTCCTGGGCGAAACCTCCGATAGCCATGGGCATCCTTTCGCGTGCGCCGGACCGTCCCTTGGCAGGATATCGGGCACTCCTTTGCGGCCTGACGGACGTTGGGCCGTCGCCAAGCGGCCCGAATCTTGCTGTCTCGGGACAGAATCGGCGAATGGCTGTCATCCTGCTTGCCCTCGGATCGCGAGGCGATGTGCAGCCCATGGCGGTCTTGGCTGGGGAGCTGACCCGCCGTGGCCAGGCGGCGCGGGTTGTCGCGACATCAGATTTCGCTGGCCTCGCCGCGGGCTGTGGCGCGGACTTCGTGTCGATTGCGGCCGACAGCCGGGAGGCCGTCGCGATGACCCATGCCCGATTCGGGCGACAGCTGTTCAGCCACCCGCTGGGACAGGCCTGGCTGTTGCGACGCTGGCTGGCCCTGATTGCCGAGCCGGTGGCGGATGCGTGCCTCGAGTCG
This sequence comes from Nostocoides veronense, assembly GCF_039531185.1. Lineage (NCBI taxonomy): Bacteria > Bacillati > Actinomycetota > Actinomycetes > Micrococcales > Intrasporangiaceae > Nostocoides > Nostocoides veronense. Next base: position 52,725 of record NZ_BAAAPO010000033.1, on the reverse strand, counting down.
ATTGGGCCGGGCGATGTCGTGCTGTCCGGAATCCTCACCCGAGGGGTTGGACTCGCGCTCGCCGAAGCCCGCGGCGCCCGGCTGGTGACGGTGCTGCATACCGGCCAGGTGCCCACGCGCTATGCCGAGAGTCACTTCGCCTTCGACCACTTCCGGGGGCGGGCGACATACGACCTGCGCGGAGCGCGGCTGAGCTGGCGGATCGCCAGCGGCCTCGGCGCCCCGGCAGCGTATCTCGCGCGGGCGAAACTCGGGTTGCCGAGGCTGGCAGCCGGTGCCACGGCAGGGGCGGCCGATGCCTTTCCGGTGATCGTCGCCGCAAGCCCACTCGTGGTCCCGCCAGCTCACGATTGGCCGAAAAATGTTGTGTCGACGGGATATCCGACTCCGCGCCAGGAGTCATTCGCGCCGGATGCGGAGCTTGCCGCCTTCCTCGACGCTGGGCCGGAGCCTGTGTATGTCGGGTTCGGCAGCCTCGGCGCGAGCGGCGCCCACGACAACCTGGCGCCGGTGATCGAGGCGGCGCGCCTGAGTGGCCGGCGGATCGTCACGCCGGCCGTCGGTGGCGCGGCCGCCGGCTCGATCGACCGGCGGGTGCACGTGATCGACTCGGTGCCGCATGACTGGCTCCTGCCGCGGATGGCCGCCGTCATCCACCATGGGGGCGCCGGCACGACCTGGGCCGGATTGCTCAGTGGCCGGCCGTCCGTCGCCGTGCCGTTCGGAGTCGACCAGCCCTATCAAGCGCACCGGCTACACGGCCTAGGGGTCGGGCCGGAACCCATTCCGGTGCAGCGCCTTTCGGGCACATCACTGGCTCGGCTCATCGCCCAGGCAACCTCGGGGTCGTATGACGAACGCGCCGCGGAGGTTGGGCGGGTGGCACGGGCGGAGGACGGCACGGAGGCGACCATCGCGGCTCTCACGCGGTGGGGTTATCTCTGACCGAGGGACCTCTTACCCGCTGGTAACCTCAGGGGAGTTCCCGAATCGGAGGCCCGATGTCCGACTTCCCGTATGCCGACCGCTTTCATGTGCACCGCAGCTTGCCCGCGACTGGCAGGAACCGTGCGGAGGTGCTCGCCGAACTCGACACGATGGCGCGCGAGGAGGACGCCACCTGGGAGACCGGCAAGATCTCGGGGACGATGTACTGCGGGGATCACGATCACTACGCATTCCTCAGCGAAGCCTTCGCGAAGTTCGCGCATGTCAACGCGCTGCAACGCGACTTGTGCCCCTCGCAGACGAAATTTGAGGGCGAGATCATCGCGATGGTGCTCGACCTGATGCACGCGGACGCCGTCACGGCGACGACACCCGCCGGCCTAGTCACCAGTGGCGGAACCTTCAGCATCCTGCACGCGATCCTCGCGTATCGGGAGTATGCCGCCGCCACCCGCGGCATCTCGGCGGCCGCCGGGCGGCTCCCCAATCTCGTCAAACCGGAGACCGCACATCCGGCCTTCGACAAGGCCTGCCACCTCTTTGGTATCGAAAATCGCACGGTGCCAGTCGATCCCACGAGCACCCTGGTGGATCCGGCCACGGTGGCCGAGGCCATCGACGACAACACCATCGCGATCATCGGATCGGCGGGCAACTATCCCTACGGCACGATCGACCCGATCGCCGAGTTGGGCGCACTCGCCCTTGCCCGCGGCGTCGGGATGCATGTCGACGGCTGCCTCGGCGGCTTCATCCTGCCGTTCGGGGAGGAGTTGGGCTATGGCATACCCGCCTTCGACTTCCGCGTGCCCGGCGTCACGTCGATCTCGGCCGACACGCACAAGTACGGCTATGCCTTCAAGGGGTCCTCGGTAGTTGTGTTCTCGGACAAGGCGATTCGCAATGCGCAGTACTTCCATCAGCTCGGTTGGTCGGGCGGGAAGTACATGTCGCCGGGGATGGACGGCTCCCGATCCGGAGGCATGCTGGCCTCGACGTGGGCATCGATGGTCACACTCGGCCGGGAGGGTTATCGCGGCTATGCCGATGCCATCTTCGCCACCGCGCGGGAGCTGATGGCGGCGGTGCGATCCCACCCGGACCTGCGGATCATGGGTGAGCCGACTTTCTGTTTTTCCTTCACCAGCGATGCCTTCGACATCTATCACATCGCCGACTTCATGAAGCCGCGCGGCTGGCGCTTCAACGGCCAGCAGTATCCCAACGCAATTCACCTGGCGGTCACCCGTCCCCAGACGAAATCCGGTGTTGTGGAGGCTTTTTCGGCCGATCTCGCCGAGGCCGTCGAGTACGCCCGAGCGCAGCAGGCCGCTGGCCGCATGACGCAAAGCGGCGCGATCTATGGCGGTGTCGTCGGCGGGCTGAGCAGTGAGGTGGAGAGCGTCATGACGATGATCATGGACGGCATGCTCGACACGCAGCAGGCGCTGCCGCCGAGGGCGTGACGTGACCGAGGACCTGGTCCTGACCGTTGACCTCGGCAGTGGCGGCCCGAAGGTCGGCTATGTCACGAACACCGGCCGCCTGGTGTGGACGTGGTACGAACGCGGCGACATCTTGCGCGGGAGCGCGGCACAGGACGCCGACGAATGGTGGCGCACGATCGTGATGGCAGCCCGGCTGGGCATCTCGAGTGGCGCGGTCGCGGGCGAGCGCGTAGTCGGGGTGGCCTGCACCGGCCAATGGGCGAGCACCGTGCCGGTCGACGCCGATGGCACGCCGGTCGGCGAGTGTCTGATGTGGAGCGACACGCGCGGGGCGGAGCATTCCTCGCGCCGCTTCGGAGGCCGCGTGCAGGGGTATGCCGCCCGCCCCCTCGCCACCTGGCTGCGCCGCTCGGGTGGCATCCCGAGCCCGGGTGGCGCCGACCCGATCGCGCACATGCTGCACTTGCAGCACGACCGACCGGAGGTCGTGGCACGCTGGTTCCTCGAGCCGGTGGACTACCTCACGATGCGGTTCACTGGACGCGCCGCGGCCACACCGATGTCGATGACGGCCGCCTGGTTGACCGACAATCGCGACCTCTCTCTGACGGCATACGACCCGATCCTGTTGGGGCACAGCGGGATCGATCCAGAGCGGCTTCCGCCGCTGGTGCCCTCCGGCTCGCTCATCGGTCCGGTGCGGGCCGACGTGGCGGCCGCGATCGGCATACCCACGAGCGCGCAAGTTGTCACCGGCTCACCCGACCTGCACGCCGCGGTCCTCGGCTCGGGCGCCGTGGGCATGCTCGCGCCACATGCCTCCCTCGGCACCTCCGCGTGGGTCTCGTGCCCGGTTCCGGCCAAGAAGACCGATGTGCTGCGCTCCATGGCGTCGGTGCCCGGTTATGGCGATGGCCGCTACCTCCTCGCCGACAATCAGGACAATGCGGGCCGGGCGCTGGAGTGGTTCCGCGAGACTTTCGCCCCCGGGGTGGAGTATGCAGACCTGCTGGCCGCGGCGGCAGCGGCCCCACCGGGGTCCGGATCGGTGATCTTCACGCCGTGGCTGACGGGCGAGCGCTCCCCCGTCGACGACCGCAACGCGCGCGGCGGCTTCCACAATCTCTCGCTGGACGCCGGGCGCGGCGACCTGACGCGTGCCGTTCTCGAAGGCGTCGCCTTCAATCTGCGCTGGTTGCTCGGCGGGGCCGAGAAGTTCACCGGCCGCCGTCTCGAGGACATTCGATTGGTGGGCGGCGGGGCGCGTGGGGACCTGTGGTGCCAGATCCTCGCGGACGTCTGCGACCGGCGCTTCGAGCGCGTCGCGGACCCCTTGTATGCCGGCCTGCGCGGCGCCGCCCTGCTCCACTCGCTCGCGACGGGCGCGGTCACCGCTGCCGATGTCGCGTCACTGGTGCCGGTTGATCGCATCTTTGAGCCCGACCGGGCGCAGCGCGCGGTTTATGACGCGCTCTTCGGTCAGTTCCCAAAACTGCACTCGCGCAACAAGAAAATGTTCGCCGCCCTCAACGGCTGACGCGTGCGCCACCCCCACAGCGGCCGCACCTCGTAGGGTTGGCCCATGGCCAAGCCCACCGCCGTCGGTGTCCAGGCGGGAGATCGCGCGGTACGCGTCTCCTCCCCCGACCGGGTGATCTATCCCGCGACGGACCGCACTCCGGAGGTGACGAAGGTGATGGTCGCGGAGTATTTCGCGTCTGTCGGCGATGGCCTGATGCGCGCCCTCCGCGACCGGCCGACCGCCTTGGAGCGCTGGACGAAGGGGGTCCTGCCGGGGATGACGCTCGGCACCGGGCGCCCCGGAGAGAAGGCGGATGCGTTCTACCAGAAGAGGGTTCCGGTCGGCGCGCCCGATTACCTCCGCAGTTGCGAGATCACTTTCCCCTCCGGCCGCACGGCATACGAGGTGTGCCCGAGCGAGATCGCCGTCCCCGTGTGGTGCGCGCACATGGGCACGCTGACCTTTCATCCCTGGCCGGTCCGGTGCGCCGATGTCGACCATCCCGACGAATTGCGCATCGACCTCGATCCGCAGCCGGGCACCGATTTCATCGACGCGGTGCGCATCGCGGGCGTCGCCCGGACGCTGCTGACCGAACTCGGCATCACCGGCTTCGCCAAGACGTCCGGGAACCGCGGCGTGCACATCTATGTGCGCATCGAACCCCGCTGGACTTTCGAGCAAGTCCGGCATGCCGCCATCGGCTTCGGCCGAGAGTTGGAGAAGCGCGACCCCGGGGTCACCACGGCCTGGTGGAAGGAGGAGCGCGGGGAGCGGATCTTCGTCGACTTCAACCAGAACTGCCGCGACCGGACGATCGCCTCGGCATACTCCCTGCGCCCGAAACCCGGTGCGCCCGTGTCGACTCCGATGAGTTGGGAGGAGCTGGCCGAGGTGACCGACCCCACGGCATACAACCTCTTCACCGTGCCCGACCGGCTGCGCGAGCATGGCGACCCGTGGGCGACGATCGACGACCAGGCCTTCTCGATCGAGCCGCTGCTCGCGTTGTATGAGGAGTCGGGACTCGGCGAGATGAACTTCCCGCCGGACTATCCCAAGATGCCCGGCGAGCCGCCGCGGGTGCAGCCGAGCAAGAAGGTCGCCGCGCACTGGGACGCCGACGGCAACCGCATCCCGGACTGATCGTGCCGCTTAGCCCGCAATAGGGCGCCCGCGAATCCCCAACTCGGACAATCGGATCGACATCGCCCGCGCTCGCTCGACAAACTCGCCGTATGACATCCGGTCCCGCCCGTTCGCGAGCTCGGCCAGCGCGATGAAACGCGGAAACGCCATATCGCTGACCCGCTCGGGGGTGGGGAGGTATTCGCCCCACAGGCAGCCCTGCACGCCGACACCACTGCTGCGCCTCGGACGGACGGGCAATCCCCAAGTCTGCCAACCGTTTCCGGGCTACCGGGCTCGCGGCCCATTCGTCGGTGGGGCATTAGTCGCCGCCGATGTGAATCCATGGGGCGGGGAAGATCGACAGGACGTGCTCGAGCACATCGCGGCAGAAGGCGATCGTCTCGTCCGACAGGTTGAGCACGGTGTCGTGCACGCCCCACCGCGTGGAGACCTGGTGCGGTCCGGACACGTCGACATTGCCGAGGTGCGGGTATGCCGCGATCGCCGCCGTCATGTGCCCCGGCATGTCAATCTCGGGCACCACGATGACTCCGCGCGCCTCGGCATACGCGACGAGGCCACGCAGTTCGTCATCGGTGTAGCACCCACCGTGCGGGATGTCATCCGTGCTCGTCGGATCGAGGGTGGTTTGGCTGGCTGCTCGAACCGAGCCGATCTCGCGCAACCGCGGCCAGCCGGGCACATCGATCCGCCACCCTTGATCGTCGGTCAGGTGCAGGTGCAACCGGTTCAGTCCGAGCAGCACCATCGCGTCGACGAAGCGCTCCAAATAATCCACCGGCAGCCAGTGCCGTGCCGGAACGATCAGGACCCCGCGCCATGCGTATGCCGTCGTCGGGGGTGCTCGTCGGCCTCGAGTTCTCGGATCGTCAGCTACATGGCCCAGTCTCTCGTGGGCGTCCGGCCTGCCACTCGAAAGCGCGCGGCCGAACCCCTGGCACTTCCGAGTGCTCACCGGCCCCGCTTCGCTCGTATGGTGAACGGATGCCGCTGCGCTTCCTCGCCGTCTCGTTCGCTTCTCAAGATCCCGAGCGGGTTGGCGCCTTCTGGGGCGCGATGCTGGGACGCGATCCCACCACCGGGGCGGGCGGCATACTCCTGGCCGGCTCGGCGACCCAATGCGGGCTGGCCTTCCACAAGGCTTCGCGGACCGACGTTCCGGGACGGGTGCACCTCCACCTGACCAGCGACAGCGCGGCTGCTCAACAGGCGACCGTCGAGCGCGCAATCGGGCTCGGGGCGCGCTACCTCGATGTCGGCCAGCGGCCCGAAGAGGGTCACATCGTGTTGGGCGATCCGGAGGGAAATGCCTTCTGCGTCATCGAGCCGCACAACAACTACCTCGCCGGGACCGGCTTCCTCGGTGAGCTGGCGTGCGACGGAACCCGGGAGGTAGGGCTCTTTTGGAGTGCTGCTCTCGATTGGCCGCTGGTGTGGGATCAGGACGAGGAGACCGCGATCCAGTCACCTGTGGGCGGCACGAAGATCGCGTGGGGCGGTCCGCCGGTGGCGCCACCCGACGGCGGGGAGCACTTCATCGTGACGGCCTCCGACCCAGCCCGGGAGGCGGAGCGGTTGTCGTCACTCGGCGCCGAGATACTGGCCGAAAATCCAACCGGCGCAATCGAACTCACCGATACCGATGGAACTCGATTCGTGCTGATGCGCGAGGAGTGAGTCACCCGCTCTGGTAGTCGCGGATCCACGCCCCCATCCCCGGGAGGGTGAACCGCAGGCGACCACGGCCCGCTGCTTCGATCACGCCGCGGTCGATGAGGCGGGCCCGCGGGACGCTGATGGCGCGCGACTCGCGACCCATCGTCGTGGCGATGTGATCCCGCGGGACGATCTCCTGCTCATAGTCGGCCATCGCGGACAGGAAGGACTGTTCGAGTTCGCTCGCGGAGTCCCATCGGGCCCGACACATGGCGGCGAGTTGGCCGCGCATCCGGCCCTCGCCGGCCTCCAGGTCGTCGCGCTCCAGGATGTCGCCCTTGACGGGGGCGGCCTCTTGCCAGGTCGAGTCGCCGACCAACTGCAGCAGGTAGGGATTGCCGTCGGCGATCTCCAGCCCAGCCACCAAGGCGTCCTCGCGCCAGCCGACACCGACCTCGTGCGCCGGCTCGTGCAGGACGCGGCGGGCGTCTGCCTCGTCGAAGCGCTCGATGGAGATGAACTCGCTGCGCTCACCAAAGGTCGCGGCGCGCATGATCATTTCGGGCGTCGACGGCAAGCCCGCCGCCATCACGGCGAGCGGGTTGTCGGCCCGTCGGCCGGCGAGATTTTGCAGCGCATTGAGGAGGATGGCGACCTCGGCATAGGGCGCGGCGTGCAACTCATCGACCAGCAGGAGCAGCCCGGCGCCCCCGCGCACGCGAACCGATGCGGCTGCCTCGTGCAGCACTCGTTCCAGGCCTGTGATGGCAGCGACCGGCTGCTCGCCGTCGGTCTTGTCCCGGCCGAACTCGGTCGAGAGCCCGACGCCGAAGATCGCGAACTCCAGCGAAATCGTGTCGAGCACGCGCTTGGTCGAGCGGTCGTCGAGCACCTCGGCGTCGATGAGGGCGCGACGCACCGAGCCCGCCACTTCCGTGAGCATCGGGCTGCCTTTGGCGCAGGCCACCCAGGCGGTGACAAACCCCAACTCGCGCGCCCGATCCTCGGTGTCGCGCAACAGCGAGGTCTTTCCGAGCCCACGTGGCGCATGCAGGACCACCGGCGGCCCGGCGAGTTCGCCAAAGGTCACGACGCGCGCCAGCAGATCACCCAAGCGCTGCCGCTCCCGCGCCCGGCCCACCAGCACCCGCGGCAGATCCCCTGGGGTGAACGGACTCGCGAGCGCCACGGCATACCTCCTGATCGTTTGTTATACAGCGACCTGGTATAACACCCGATCAACCACCTCCTACTCTCCCACGCACCACCGACACCCCGGCGGCCGTCGCACACGTCCCACCTGTCACAACTTTCCCGCCCAATGCCGGAACGAACAGGTCATGGGAAAGAACATGGACATACGCAACGGAACAGATCCGTTGCGTATGTCCATGTTCTGGCAATGGGCGGGAAAGTGCCCTCGTCAACCTGCCCGACGGTCAGGCGCCCGGGGTCCAGCGGTATGCCGTGGGCTCGCCGGCGCCGAGGTCGACGATGGCGGCGACTGGGCCGCCGCCGTCGGGGCCCTGGTGGGCCGCGGAGACCGAGACGAAGACGGCCGGGTCACCGGTGACCGAGGCGGTCACGCCGCCGACGGCGCTCTTGATCTGGCGGTGCCAGTGCACATCGGAGTCATCCAGCATGGCGTTGCGGCGGCCGTGGACGGTGCCATCGGTCGAGGTCTCGCACTTGAGGAAGACGTTGACCAGGCGACCATTGATATCGGTCCAGTGCGGGCGCTCGGGCAACTCCAGCCCGGCGTCCTTGATGGCGGCCCAGATGCCATCGGTGTCGAGGGCGTCCTTCATGACCGAGTGACCGATGCGGTAGCGACCGCCGATGCCCTTGGCGTTGCCGACGACGACGACCTGCGCCTGGTCCAGCTCGACGCCGGAGGAGCATGAGGCGACCGAGGAGTACTTCGAGCGGTTGTGCATGACATCCGCGTCGACGATCTCCGTCGCCTCACCGAGCGCCTGGGCGATGCCGAGGGCGGTGCAGCCATTGGACAGGTCCATCGACTCGTGGGTGTGCTCGGTCCACACCTTGTGCCCGCGGGACTTGGCGTCGCGGATCGTGTGAATCGTCAGCAGCGGGGTCTTGGTCTGGACGTAGTGCACATCGGCGGGGTCGCTGATGCCGGCGCGCTCCATGGCGACCTTGACGGCCTCGGCGACCTTGTCGACCATCCCGACATAGCCGATCTCCTCCGGCGCGATCGCCTCGCTCATCGCGAAGCCCACCGTCAGCCGGAGGTCGTCGGAGGCCTCGGCCTGGTCAGCCGGCACGGTCGCGAAGATCGTCGCGTGCGGGCTGATGACGCCATCGGTGCCGCCGGACCACACGATCGGCACGCCCTTGACCTGCTCCTCGGGCGCGCCATTCTTCATAAGCACCTCGCGGAAGGCGCGGTCGGCGATGATTCGCGTGTAGTCGTTGACCCCGCCATTGCCCTCGGTCTTGCCGATGATCGCGATGACGCGGCTCGGGTCCATGACGCCCTCGTCGATGAGCTTCTGCAGCTCCGAGGCGTCGGCGACGGAGTGGATCGGAACCTTGCGTACTTCGATGGGCTCAGGCACGGTTGCTGACCTTTCTTGTTGGGGCAGAGCGATTTTCATCCAGGATGTATGACGGTCCCCACCGCCGGGTCGCTCGCCTCCACGGCGTCGGCGATCCGGTCCAGGGAGGTGATGATGCTGCGCGCGCCGCCGCCGGCGACGAAACGCATCGCGGCCTCGACCTTTGGCCCCATGGAGCCACTGGCGAACTCGCCGGCCTCGGCATACCCCTGCATCTCGGCGAGCGAGAGGGCACTGAGCGCGCGTTGGCCGGGAGTGCCCCAGCCGATCATCGCGTTCTCGACATCGGTGGCGATGACGAGGACATCCGCGTCGAGAGCCTGGGCGAGGAGGGCAGCAGTCAGGTCCTTGTCGATGACCGCCTCGACGCCATGCACTTCGCCGTCGGTCGTGCGCACGACGGGTATGCCGCCCCCGCCCGCCGCGACCACGAGGTAGCCAGCCCCGAGCAGAGTGCGAATCGTCCCGGTCTCCAAGACCTCGATCGGCTCGGGCGAGGCGACGACCCGCCGCCAGCCTTTCTCACCCCGGTCCTCCCACGTTTGGCCGTGGGCGATGAGGACGTGCGCTTCGGCATCCGGCAGGAAGCGGCCAATTGGCTTGGTGGGCTTGGTGAATCCGGGATCGCCCGCGTCGACAAGGGTGCGCGAGACGATCGCCGCAGCGGGACGGTCGATGCCGCGGGCGCGCAGTTCGGCCTCGAGCGCGTCGAGGATCGTGAAGCCGATGGTGCCCTGCGTCTGCGCGCCGCACCAGTCGAGAGAGACGGGCGGGACGACGGCGGCAGCGAGCTCGTTCTTGACCAGCAGGTTGCCGACCTGAGGACCGTTGCCGTGGGTGAGGACGACCTCGTGGCCGCGCGCGATCACCTCGGCGACGTGCGCCATCGCGGTCCGGATCGCTGCGCCCTGTGCCTGCGGCGTCGCGCTGCCGTCCGGGCCGGTCATGGCGTTGCCGCCCAGAGCGATAAGGATGCGCACGCGTCGAGCCTAGGAAGTGCGGGCGGTATGCGGCGTTGTCAGACCCTGCCCAGCAGTGCCGGTTCCGTTGGCAGATTCGCGCAATGCATGGTCTAGGGAGTCGGCGGCGCCTCCGAGCGGAGCGGGGTATGCGGATGGGCGCGGCCGGGCCACGTCCGCGTCAGAGGCCGAGGCGGCGGTAGCGGTCGTGGCGGGCGGCCAGACGGGAGGCGTCGCGCATCTCGGTCAGGCGCGAGAGTTCGCCGGCGATGACGTGACCCATGCGACGGCAGAAGTCCTCCGGCTCGTCGGCGGCGTCCGGGCGCTCGGCGACGATGCGGTCCACGATCCCGGCCGCGAGCAGGTCCACCGATCGCACCATCTGTTGCGCCGCGATCTCGGGGGCGCGATCAGCGGTGCGATAGAGGATCGCGCTGGCCCCCTCGGGCGGCAGCGGCGAGAGCCACGAATGCTGCGCCGCGATGACGCGGTCGGCGGGCATCAGCGCGATGGCGCCGCCACCAGTGCCCTGCCCGAGCAAGACACACACGGTGGGTTCCGCATGCACGACCATCTCCGTCAGACAGCGGGCGATTTCGCCGGCGAGCCCACCTTCCTCGGCCTCCTTGGACAAGGCCGCACCGGCCGTGTCGATGATGGACACCAGCGGGAGGTCTAGCTCCGATGCGAGCTTCATGCCGCGACGTGCGACGCGAAGTCCGCTGGGGGACAACGGCTTATCGGAAGTTTCGAGGCGACGATCCTGACCGAGGACGACACACGGCATACCTCCGAAGCGCGCCAGCGCGAGGAAGAGCGAGCGGTCCCACTCCCCCGCACTGGTGCCGAAGAGCGGCAAGACTTCCGTCGCTCCGAGCTTCAGCAGCTCGCGGACGCCGGGGCGCTCGGGGCGGCGGGATCGGGTGATCGAGTCCCATGCCGGCAGCTCTGGCAGCGTCTCCTTCTCGATGTCCTCGATGTATGACGCGACCTTCGGCGCGAGCACCAGGTTGAGGAAGCGGCTGGCCGTCTCGGTCAGATCCTCCACGGGCAGGACAGCGTCCAAAAGCCCATGCGCATAAAGGTTTTCGGCCGTCTGGACGCCTTCCGGGAAGGGCTGGCCATAGAGCGCTTCGTAAACCCGCGCGCCGAGGAAACCGATCGTTGCGCCGGGCTCGCCGACGGTGACATGCCCGAGCGAGCCCCACGACGCAAAGACTCCGCCGGTGGTCGGGTGCCGCAAATAGGTGATGTATGGCAGCTTGGCCGCCTTGAAAGCCGTCACTGCGGCGGTGATCTTCACCATCGTCACGAAGGCGGGTGTGCCCTCCTGCATGCGGGTGCCGCCAGAGGACGGGGCGGCGAAGAGCGGCAAACCCTCACGCGTTGCGCGTTCGAAAGCCCGCACGATGCGCTCCGCGCCGGTGCGCCCGATCGATCCCGCGAGGAAACGAAACTCGCCACCGATCAACGCAACTCGCCGGCCGCCGATGCGGCCCTCACCGGTGATGATCGACTCGTCTGTCCCGGCGCGCTCGGCCGCTTCGGCGAGCTCCACGGCATACTCGCTCCCCGGCGCAGCGACGTCGAGCGGCGGGTCATCCCAACTGACATAGCTGCCCTCATCGAGGACGACCTCGAAGAGCTCACGCGCCCCGAGCCGCCGCCCTCGGTCAGCCATCGGCACGGTCGTCATCCAGCCACGCTCGCACCGCATCGGAATGCTCGCCAAGCCCCGGGGGTGGCAAGTGAACCTCGCGCCCGCCGCTGAAAGCGTTGTCGTCCAACCGGATTGGCGAGCCCGGGATGGTGATACTGCCCAGCACGGGATGGTAAACCTCCAGCAGCAGGTGCTGACTGGCCACCTGATCCCAGTCATAGACCTCATCCATGCTGCGCACCTTGCCGGCGGGTATACCCACCTCGGCTAACTTCGCCAGCACGTCCTGAGCCGTGTAGGACGCGAGCGCACCATTGACCGCGGCGATCACCGCCTCGCGGTTCTGGACCCGCTCGCGATTCGTCGCCATGCCAGGCGCTGCTGGATCGAGGCCAAAGGCAATGGCGAACTTCACCCACAGGCTCTCGGCCGCACAGGCGATTTGCACCGGTCCGTCGCTGGCCTGGAAAAGTCCGTAGGGCGCGATGGACGGGTGGTGATTGCCTTGTGCGTGACCGACTTTGCTGCCGACGAGATAGTTGGTGCCGTGCATCGCGTGGGCGCCAATCACCGAGGCGAGCAGGCTGGTGCGGACCACCCGCCCGCGTCCGGTGCGTTCGCGCTCATAGAGCGCTGAGACCACGCCAAAAGCGCCATTCATCCCAGAGAGCAGGTCACCGATGGGCACGCCGACCCGCTGAGGATCCTCCGCACCGGAGCCCGTGACCGACATCAGGCCGGCCTCGCCCTGAGCGATTTGGTCGTAGCCAGCTCGTCCGCCCTCGGGCCCATCGTGACCGAAACCGCTGATCGACAAGATGATCAGCCGTGGATTCAGTTCATGCAGGTGCTCATTGGAGAAGCCCAAACGCGCAAGAACACCGGGCCGGAAGTTCTCGATGAGCACGTCCGCTCGCTGTGCCAGCCGCGTGAGAATGTCGCGGCCATCATCGGATTTCAGATCCAGAACGATGGATTCCTTGTTGCGATTGGCCGCGAGGTAGTACGTGGAAATGTCGTGGTCGGGACCGACAAAGGGTGGCCCCCAGCCACGGGTGTCATCGCCGCTCTCCGCTTCCACCTTGATGACGCGAGCACCCATGTCGCCCAACATCATTCCGGCCTGCGGCCCCGCTAGGGCACGCGAGAGGTCGATGACGACGATGCCGTCGAGTGGTCCGGGCACGGTGGGCTCCTTCGCTCGCGTGTGCCCCGAGCCTAAGACGCCGGGTCTCCGCACCCGGCGTCAGGTTGTGGCAACTCCCGACGACTCGCGCTGTCAGGAGTTGCCCAGGCAACCTTCCCTCAGGTGACACTCACGATCTGCAGGCTCTGGGTGCCCGCACGGATGCCAATATCACTGCCCGGCGGCATCCACCACGCTCGCGCATCGGTCGGTCGACTCGCTATTGGCATCGCGGCCGTCCCGGCTTCGCCGAAGGATGTCCGCCCAGCGCCCGGCCGGTCGGCCAAGCAGACTCCGCAGCCGGGCTGGGTCGCCGGCGAAGCCGTCACGGTCGTATGCCGTGAACATCGCCCCGAGCTCCTGCCGCTCTCGCTCGGACAAAGCGTCGCCGGGTCCGGCCTCCCACTCCCCCATCGTGATTCGCCGCGAGTACACCTCATGACCGAGCACCTGGCTGGCGATGGCCGCGAGAGATCGCGCGTCGTCTGCCGCTCGGGTCCCGCGAGTTCGTAGGTCGCCCCCGCGTGGCCGTCCTCGGTGAGCACGCGGGCGGCCACTTCGGCGACGTCGCCGAGGTCGACATTAGTGAACACCGCATCGAGGGAATAGGGCACAACAAGGTCGCCGGAGAGGGCGGCGCCGAGGAGGTTCTGTTGGTATGCCGAGGGCCGCAGGACAGTGGCACCCGGCCGTCTGTCGCGGATCAGTCGTTCCGCCCGCGCCTTGCGCAGGTGGTGCGGCATCGACGCGTCGTCGGGGTGCAGCACGGAGTGATAGGCGATCCGCGGAACCCTTTGCGCCACAGCACTCTCCACCACGTGGCGCACCATGTCGACTTCGCTGTCGTCCACATTCGGGGCGATGACATAGACGCCCGTCACGCCCTTCATGGCAACGTCGAGGCCCTGCCCGGTCGCAAGGTCGGCGGGGACCCGGCGCACCGCGCTGTGGTCGAGCACCGGGCTGGTCGAGTTGGGTCGGACCATGGCGCGGTCGGTGACCCCACGGCATACAAGCGCACTCGTCACGGCGCGGCCGGTCTTGCCGGCCGCCGGTGACGAGAATCTCGGTCACAGCCAGTCGAACTCGTTCGACGTCGCGCCATTGGCAGCCAAGCGGGCGTAGCCGGGTCCGCGGTCGAAGAAGGCCTCTTCGCCTCGGGCGGAACGCATCTCGGCGCGCGTGGCATCGCTGGCAGCGATGTCGAGCACGACGGCCTCCTTGGTCCCGGAGGCGACCACACCATATGCGGACCGCGCCCCCTCGAAGGAAACCTTGCCCCACCGCAGGTCACGTTCGACCTCGTCATACGGACGCTCCAGCGGGTCGCCCCAGCCGCCACCACCAGTGGTGCGGATGCGGATGATCTGTCCCGCTTCGACGAGTTCGGCATCGGCCAGCGCATCGACGATGCGCTCGTTGGGGCCGCCGAGGTCGATGGTGACCTCGAAGGGTCGCCCTGCCTTGCCGCCCTTGACGCCCCAGCACGCGAGGATCGAGCGATCCGCGATCGACATGAAGTGCGCGTCCTTGAGCATCCGGATGTGCTTCTCGTAGCCGAGGCCACCGCGATAGCGCCCGGCACCGCCGGAATCCACTGCGAGACCTAGGCGTTCGACGATGAACGGGAAACGCGACTCGGTGAACTCGGTCGGCAGGTTACGGCTGTCCGGGACGACATGGATGGTGTCCTCGCCGTCGGCGTAATAGCGGCCACCCGAGCCACCGCCGAGCACCTCGCGCATGAGGTAGTCATTGCCATCCGCGTCCTTGCCATAGACACCGGTGTAGCGGATCGTCTCCTGATCGGCCGGCATCTTGCCATCGACCGACTTCGCGACGACGCCGGCGAGCACACCGAGCAGACGCAGGATGACGAAGGTGCGCGCGTTGGTCGGCGCCGGATAGATCGGGGTCAGCAGCGTGCCCTTCGGCGGGAAACGCATCTCGATCAACGGGACGATGCCCTCGTTGACATCGAGTTCGGCCATCCGCTCCGGGGTGTCCGCAAGATTGCGCAGGATCGGCGCCAGCCACTTCTTCAAGAAGTTGCCGCCCACATAGTCGCCACAGTGGTTGATCGGCCCCTTGGCCTGGGGCGCGGTCCCGGTGAAATCGATGACGATGCGCGGGCCATTGCCCGGGCCGCCGGTCTCCTCCTTGATCAGGGTGATCCGTTGGGTATGCAGCATCGGCTCGTCGACGCCGTCGTGCTCGGCATAGTCCTCCCAGACATAGGTCCCGGTGGGGATCTTGGAGAGAATCTCGCGGCGATAGGTCTCGGTCGTCTTGTCGAGAATGGCGTCGAAGGCCGCCTCGACCGTCTCGCGGCCATAGCGCTCGAAGAGCTCCGACAGCCGCCGCGCCCCCATCAAGCAGGCCGAACACTCGGCATCCAGGTCGGCGGCCAGGCTGTCCGGCATCCGGCTATTGCGAGTCATGATCCGCAGGGCGGCCTTGTTCGAAACGCCCTTGTCCCACAGCTTGATTGGTGGGACCGAGAGGCCCTCCTCGAAGACGGTGCGGGCGCCCGAAGGCATCGACCCGGGCACGGCGCCACCGATGTCATCGTGGTGTCCGAAGGCTTGAACAAAGGCAACGACCTCGCCCTCGTGGAAGACCGGCACGGTCACGCACAGGTCAGGTAAGTGCCCGATGCCACCCTCGGATTCGTAGACGTCATTGTGGAAGAAGACATCGCCCTCGGACATCTCGTCGAGCGGAAAGTCGCGCGCGATGGGGTGCACGAGAGCGCTATACGACCGACCGGTCAGCTTCCGCAATTGTCGGTCGTGGATGCCGGCCCGGAAGTCGTGTGCGTCGCGGATCATGGGGCTGCGGCTGGTGCGTGCGATGGCGGTCTCGACCTCCATCTCGACACTGGCCAGCGTGCCCTCCACGATCTCCACGAGGATCGGGTCGACGCTGCTGCCCTCCGGCGTCAGCCGGTTGCCGTGCTCGTATGCCGTGGGCAGGCCCGCCGGGTTCGGCACGTCCGCCGCCGCCTGGCTGTGGTTGATGCGGGTGGCGGCGGTCTGGCAGGACTCACACATGGCTCAGGCCTCCTTGATGACGATGAGGTTGCCGAACTGGTCGACGCGGACGGTGAACCCGGGGTGGATCGGGACCGTGGAGCCGAACTCCTCCACGATCGCCGGCCCGGCGAAACTGTCTCCGGCGCGCAGGTCTGGCCGCCAGTAGACAGCGGAATCGACATACCCCTGCTCCGCGTCGAAGCAGACGGGACGGGTGCTCTTCTGGGCACGCTCGGCCAACCCGGAATCAGCTGGCGCGGAGTCGATTTCGCGGATCGTGGGCCGGGTGATCGGCCCAATTCCACTCACCCGAAGGTTGACCCACTCCACCTCCTGCGTGGGGTCGTTGCGGAAGTCATAGCCATAGAGCGCGCGATGCTCGTCATGGAAGGCGGCAGCGACGGTGTCCGCATAGGCCTGATCGACGGTGCCCTCGGGGGCGGTAACGCGCACTTCGTATGCCTGCCCGAAGTAGCGCAGGTCGACCGTGCGAACGTAGTGGTGGTCCGCCGCGGCGAAACCTTCCTTGTTCAAGGCAGCGGCCGCGCGCTGCGTCAGACCAGCGAAGATCTGCTCGATCGCGGCATGATCGAGGCCGGACTGACGCGCGACGGCAGTCTGGACATAGTCGTTCTTGACGTCCACGGTGAGCAGGCCAAAAGCGCTGACATTGCCGGGATTTGGCGGGACGACAACGCCGGCCAGGTCGAGGATGTCGACGAGCGTGCAGGCCAGCAGCGAGCCGGAACCGCCGAAGGTCGTCAGCATGAAGTCGCGGACGTCGAGGCCGCGCTTGACGCTGACTTGGCGCAGGGCGTTGGCCTGATTCCAGGCGGAAATCTCCAGAATGCCCGTCGCGCACCGCTCGAAGTCCAGCCCCAGTTTGCTGGCCAGGTCCTCAATCCCGGCGCGGGCCGCCGCCACATCGAGCGGGATCTCGCCGCCGAGCAGGTGCGGGGGTATGCGGCCCAGCGTCACGTGCGCGTCGGTGATTGTCGGCTCGGTCCCGCCCTTGGCGTAGCAGAGCGGGCCGGGGTCGGCGCCCGCGGATTGCGGGCCCACCTTGAGCATGCCTTCCGGCGAGATCCAGGCGATGGAGCCGCCCCCTGCGCCGACCGTGACGACATCGATCATCGGGATTTTGCTCGGGTAGGCCCCGACGCTGCCCTCGGTGGTCAGCGTCGGCTCGCCATCGAGCACGACCGAGACGTCGGTGGACGTGCCGCCACCATCGCAGGTCAACACCTTGCCGAAGCCAGCCTTCTGCGCGATGAGGGCCGCACCAAGCGCCCCAGCCGCCGGTCCGGACAAGACGGTCGTAATCGGTTGGTGCACAACCTCATCCGCCGAGAGCACGCCGCCATTCGACTTCATGATGTAGAACGGCAGGGCCGTGTCGCCACTAACGAACTGCTCCAGCCGCTCGTGGATATTCCGCACATAGCGCGACACATTTGGCTTCACGGCGGCGTCGACGAGCGTGGTCATCGAGCGTTCGTACTCGCGGTACTCGCGCAGCACTTCGGACGAGATCGAGACGATGGCCTCGGGGTGCTCCTCGGCGAGGATGGCGCGCATCGCGAGTTCGTGGGAGTCCTCCGCATACGAATGCAGGAAGCAGACACCGATCGTTGTGATGCCCTGGTCCTTGAACCAGCGGGCGACAGCGCGGGCGCCATCTGCGTCGAAGGGCCGAATCTCGTTGCCCCGGAAGTCGAGCCGGCCGCCCACGGTCTTAACGAAGTCGGCGGGCACGATACGCGGTGGCTTGACCCAGAAGTAGGAATTGCCATAGCCATCCGGGACCGCCTGCCGGGCGATCTCGAGGATGAACTCGTAGCCCTCGGTCGTGATAAAGCCGAGCGCCTCAACCTTGCCCTCGAGCAACTTGTTCGTCGCGACCGTGGTGCCATGGCTGACGGCGGTGATGTCGTCGCCGCTGGCTCCCATCAGGTCGAGCACCTTGGCGACGCCATTGATGAAGCCGTCCGCCGGATTGCTCGGCGTGCTCGGGGTCTTGGTCGTGACCAACTCCCCACTGAGCTCATCGAGCGCCACGACGTCCGTGAACGTCCCGCCCGTGTCGATGCCGATCCGTATCCGTCGCTGCGTCATTGCTGTCACGCTCACGATTCAACCGACCACCGGACTGAGGCGCCTTGTCACAACCTGCCAACGAATGGCGCCAGGGCCGTCGATCTACACGGGGCGTCGCTCACGCGTGCGGAAAGGCCGTCTTGGCAGGGGCGCGCAGGTCGTCGAGGTGGTTGTTGATCAGGTCGAGGTTGCGGTCGCGTAGGTGGTCGAAAGCCTGGCCGATGTTGGAGCCGGGGGTCAGCGAGGCCATCGCCTCGGCCGGGTCGAGGCGGGCCGTGACCCAGCCCTCGTGGGTCGCGGCCTTGGCCGCGATGTGCGCGATCGGCGTCACGATGTGCGAGTTGCCGAAATAGAGCACGCCCGCAGGGTCGGCGCCGACGGCATTGGCACCGATGACGTAGACGTGATTGTCATAGGCGCGAGCCCGAGACGTCAGCTCCCAGATGTCCGCCGAGCGCAGCAAAGCCGATGGGCGGCAGATGATTTCGGCGCCCTGCACCGCTTGAATGCGCGACAGTTCTGGATAGTCGCCATCGAAACAGATGATCATGCCGATCCGGCCGAGGTCGGTGTCGCAGACCGCGACCGTGTCACCGGGTGTGACCCAGCCACCGCCGGTGACGATTTCGGAGCAGAAGGGATGGGTCTTGCGGTAGACCCCGAGCACCTCACCAGAGCGGTCGATCAGAACCGACGAGTTGTAGACGACGCCACGCTCGGGACCGCGCTCATAGGTCCCGACACAGATGACGACACCCAACTCCTTGGCCACGTCCTGCAGCGGCTCTATGAGCCCGCCGGGCAGGTCGGTGATCAGGTCCCACAATTCCTCCGGCGGGCACGCCGGCGTGAAACCGGTCGTCGCCGACTCCGGCAGCACCAGCAATTCCGCACCAGTCGCGTCCACACAGCGCCGCGTGAAATCGACGCACTTCGCCACATTCGCCGCGACCGATTCAGCGCTCAACGGCCCCGGCACCGGGGCGATCTGAAGAGCAGCGGCAGTGAAAGCCTTCATGAGATACCTCCTACGATCCTGTCCTCAACCGTAGCCCGAGCCCGTCAGCGCAGGCCGCGGATCGCAGCTCCCAACGCGACGCCCGCCAGGGCAACCAGCCCGCCCACCGCAACACCGAGGGCAAAGCCGTTGTCTCCCAAGGCAGACGACGCCGATCCGCTCGCGGCGCGCCCCGCATATGTCGCCGCACCGGCCTGGCCCTCGGGCGTCATACCCACCGCGGAGCTGCCGCCACCGACCGCCTCCGGGTCCACCTTGCGGAGCCCGGCTATGTCGGCATCGACGGCTTTGAAGAACTCACCAGCCATCTTCTTTGTCACGCCCGTCAGCATCCGCTGACCGACCCCACCGATCATGCCCCCGACGATGGCGTCGGCGTCATATGACAGCTCGGTCCCGCCGCCGGTGGCCGACGGCGACAACCGGACCGCGACATCCGCCGCGACGGTGCCCGGTCCGCCCGCGCCCTGCGCCTTCATCGTGAACGAGCCGGGCTCGTTCTTGTCGGCGATGGCGACGGTTCCGTCATAGGTCCCCTTGACGGCCGCGACGCCGGCGGTCACCCGCATGGCATAGGCATCCGGACCGGTCTCGCTCAGTGACTCACACCCCGGCAGGGTGCCTGCCAGGACGGCCGGGTCCATAAAGGCGGCCCAGACCTTGTCCACCGGAGCCTGCAGGGTGTGGGTTCCCGAAATCTTCATGACTTCTCCTTCGCGGATTCGGCGGTCGTGCGGCGCAGCGAGGGCAACTCGCCGCGGTCGTGCTGCTGGCGCAGCTCCCAGAGGTCGCCGGGTGAAATGGGCATGGAGGTGATCGGGAAACCTTCGGCGTCCTCGATCGCGGAGGCAATCACGGCCGACACGGGTATGCAGCCCGCCTCGCCAGCTCCCTTGATGCCCAACGGATTCAGCGGTGACGGTGTCTCCAGATGGTCAGCCTCGACATGCGGCACCTCGGAGGCATAGGGGATGAGGAAGTCCATGAAACTGGCGTTGAGCAATTGACCGAACTCGTCATAAACCATCCGCTCATAGAGCGCACCGCCGACACCCTGGGCGACGCCGCCGTGCACCTGACCCTCGACGATCATCGGATTGATCATCGTGCCGCAGTCATGGATCACGCAGTAGCGCAGGATCTTGATCTCGGCGGTGACGGGGTCGGTCTCGACGATGGCCGCGTGCATGCCATTGGCGAAGGTCGCCTGCGTCGGGCTGTAGAAGTCCTTGCCTTCCAAGCCCGGCTCTTCGTCGTCGGCCACCGGCGGCTTGTCCGGATCGAAGGTGCCGGCGAATTGAGTCGCCGCCTTGGCCGCTTCGTCGAAGGCATAGCGCAGCGGATTGGACAGGACCGCGGTGGTGCCGATCGGCATACTCGCCTCCGGCAGGCCCTTGACGCCGATCACGCCATCGATGATCTCGAGATCGTCTTCCGAAACTTCCAAGGCGTCGGCCGCGATTTTCAGCGCCTTGGCCTTGGCCGCACGGGCGGCAAGAGCGATGGCGTTGCCGGACATGACGGCCGCGCGCGAGGCGAATGTGCCGACGGCATAGGCCATTCGGCGCGTGTCACCCGTCGTCACGTGCACGGTCTCGATCGGCACTCCCAGCTCGTCCGCGACGATCTGCGCGAAGGCCGTCTGGTGTCCTTGGCCCTGGGTCGTCAGGCCGGTGGCGACATTGACGCGTCCAGAGGTCTCGATGACGACATGCGCACCCTCATACGGCCCGACGCCGGTGCCCTCGACATAACAGCCGATCCCGAGACCCACCCGGCGACCTTCCGACGCGGCCTGCTCGCGATAGGCCGCGAAGTCGTCCCAACCGACGAGCGCCTTGAGTTTGGCGAGTGAGGCGGGGAAGTCACCGCTGTCGTACTTCAGCGGGCGGCCGTCCTGGAACATCAGGCCGTGGTCGTAGGGCATCTCCTCGGGGAGGATGAAGTTGCGACTGCGAACCTCCGCTCGATCGACGCCGAGATAGTCCGCGATGGCGTCCATGGTCCGCTCCATCGCGAAGCAGCCCTGCGGTCGGCCAGCACCCCGATAAGGCGTCACGAGAACGGTATTGGTGAACATCGACCAGAACTCGACGCGATAGGCGCCGGGCTTGTAGGGCCCCAAAAGCTGGGTCGCGGTGATGATCGGGACGATGATGCCGTATGGCGTGTAGGCACCGTTGTCGTGCCAGAACTTCACGTCGAGCGCGAGCACCCGGCCCTCGTCGTCGAAGCCGACCTCGACTTCCTGGAGTTGGCCGCGCTCGTGGGCGGATGAGATGAAGTGCTCGCGTCGGTCCTCGGTCCACTTCACATCGTGGCCGAGAAGCCTTGCCGCCCAAGGGATCAGCACCTCCTCGGGCCACGGGTGCATGATCTTGACGCCGAAGCCACCGCCGACATCCGGCGTGATGCAGTCGACCTTGGCCAGCGGGAGGCCGAGGCGGGCCGCCACTGCCGCCCGGACGCCGGTGGAGGTCTGCGTCGAGGACCACAGGGTCAGGTGCTCGGCGTCGGTGTCCCAGCGGGCATAGACCCCCTTGCCTTCCATCGGCATACACGCGCTGCGCTCGATCGCCAGGTCGAGCGAAAGCCGGTGGGGCGCACCGGCCATCGCCGTCTCGACATCGCCGACCTCTTGGAGCAGGTGGGCCGAGATATTGCCCGGAGCGTGGTCGTGCACGAGATTCGCTGCCGTGCGGGCGGTTTCGAGACCGACCACCACCGGGAGGAAGTCGTAGTCGACACGGATCCGCGCCACCGCATCCTCCGCGGCATAGCGATTCTCGGCGACGACGAGGACGATCGCCTCTCCGACGTGATTGACCTCGTCCTTGGCCAGGGCAAAGCCCGTTGCGGGAGCGATCAATGCGGGGTGCGGGATGAGCAGCGGCAGGTTCTCCCCGACCGGCCCGTCCAGGTCTTCGTGCGTCCAAATCCCCACCAGGCCAGGCGTTTCCAGCGCATCGGTCACGTCGATGTCGACGATCCGCGCGTGCGCGTGCGGGCTGCGGACAAAGGCCGCTTCGAATGCCGTGTGCCCCAGGTCGTCGAGATAGCGGCCGCCGCCGGTCACCAGCCGCGGGTCTTCGCGCCGCTTGATCGGGGCGCCGAACATCTTGGTCGTCATCGCGTCTTCCCCGCCTGCTCGCCCGCGATCTCGGCAGCCCGCAGCACCGACTTCACGATGTTCTGATATCCCGTGCACCGGCACAGATTC
The DNA here is from genome assembly GCF_039531185.1 of Nostocoides veronense. NCBI lineage: Bacteria > Bacillati > Actinomycetota > Actinomycetes > Micrococcales > Intrasporangiaceae > Nostocoides > Nostocoides veronense. The sequence goes on along the minus strand of NZ_BAAAPO010000033.1, from coordinate 30,242 downwards.
CCGGAGATCGCCTCGCGCGCCTCATCCTGCGTCGGCGCCGGATTCTCCTTGAGGAAGGCCGTGATGGTCGTGATGAATCCGGGTGTGCAGAAACCGCATTGGAGGCCGTGACACTCGGTGAACGCCTGCTGCACCGGACCCATCGACTCGATGGTGCCGCACCCCTCGACCGTCGTGACCTCGTGGCCGACGGCCTGCACCGCGAACATCAGGCAGGAGCGGACCGGCTCACCGTCGAGCAGGATGGTGCAGGCGCCGCAGACGCCGTGCTCGCAGCCCACGTGCGTGCCGGTCAGCCGCAGGTCGTGGCGCAAGAAGTCAGACAGCAGCCGGCGCGCTGGCACCGAGGCGCCGTAAGGCGCGCCATTGACGGTCACGTGGACCGGCACCAAAGCCTCCGCATCGTGCGTGGCCACGGAAGTGTTCATCGAGACATCACCTCGGCAACGAGTCGGCGCGTTAGTTCGGCTGCGAGCATCCGGCGGTAGTCAGCGGTGGCGTGAATATCGCCCTCGGGAGCGACATGCTCCCGGACCGCCGTGACGAGGTCATCGGACCGCGAGGCAATATCCCCCGCGGAGGCGCCCGCCAGAACTGGCGTCAGGTCCAAGACATCCGGCACATCCGTCACCGAGACGAAGGACGCCCGCGCCGCCGTGACGGTGCCCTCGGCCGCCGTGAGCGCCACGCCCACGCCGGCCATCGCGTAATCCCCACTGCGGCGGGCTGATTCGACGAAACCGGTCCGGGTGCCAGGGGCGAATCGGCCGAAGCGCACCGCCGTCACCAGTTCGTCCGCCGCCAGCTCCGTCTCCAAGGGACCGGTGAAGAACTCACCCGCAGCGATCTCGCGCGACCCCTGCGGGCCACGCACCTCGATCACCGCATCGGTGAGCACCGCGATCGACGGCATTTCACCAGCCGCATCCGCGTGGGCGATCGAGCCGACCGTGGTGCCGCGATTTCGGATCGCGGGATGCGCGACGTTCAGGAGAGCTTGCCGCAGGAGGGGCAGCACGGCATACGCCTCCTCGGAGCGCTCCACCCCGCGGTGGCGCACGGTGGCGCCCACCCGGACATACCCCTCATCCACGGTGAGGGCATCCAGGCCGGCCACCCCGTTGATGTCGACGAGGTGGGCCGGCGCGGCCAGTCGCATCGACAGCATCGGGATCAGGCTCTGTCCGCCGGCGAGGACCTTGCCGTCGTGGCCGACCTCGGCGAGGACGGCCACGGCCTCATCCAGCGTGCGTGGCGCGTGATGGACGAAGGGAGCGGGCTTCATTGCTCGATCCTGCCTCTCGCGGTGGGGGTTGGGAAGGGAAAAGGCCGAGGGCCCCGAAGTCGGCTGACCGCGGGGCCCTCGGGCGGTGGATCAGTGCTTGGGACGGTGACCGTAGAAGTCTTCGGGATTGTCTTCCTGAAGGAGGTCATCGACGCCGTCGCTGTCGCCATAGGTGTAGTCGCCCACGGCGATCGCCGTTCCCTCGGCGCGCGTCCGAAGGTCTTGGGGCGCAAGGGCCTTGGCGAGGTGGTAGGCGCCCACCGCGACGATCGTGCCGAGCGCGATGCCACCGAGGGTGAAGTTGTCGGTGAACTTCATCTTCACATCGCCGACACCGATGATCACGCCCGCCGCGACGGGGACCAGGTTGATCGGGTTGCCGAAGTCGACGCCATTTTCCTTCCAGATCTTGGCTCCGAGCAGGCCGATCATGCCGTAGAGGACGACCGTGATCCCGCCGAGGACGCCGCCCGGGACGGAGAAGACGAGCGCACCGAATTTCGGGGAGAGGCCGAAGAGGATGGCGACGCAGGCGGCGACCCAGTAGGCCGCAGTGGAGTAGACGCGGGTGGCCGCCATGACGCCGATGTTCTCGGCATAGGTGGTGGTCGGTGAGCCGCCGAAGAAGGAGGCGAAGGCGGTGCCGACACCGTCACCGGCGATTGCGCGGCCCATCACTGGGTCGAGGTCCTTGCCGGTCATTTCGGCGACGGCCTTCACGTGGCCGGTGTTTTCCGCAACGAGCGCGATGACGGCCGGCAGGACCAGGAGGATCGCGGCCATCGAGAAACTCGGCATATGCCAGCCGGCCACTTCGGTCCCATCCTGGCCGATGGTCGTCTTGGCGGGCAGACCGAACCAGGATGCCTCTCCGATGCCGGCGGTGTTCCAGCGCAGGTGCTCGCTCGCCTCCGTGGCGCCACCGAGGACGGAGGTGATCGGGCCTGCAGTCTTGTCGAGGAACCAGGACAGCGCGGTGCCAAAGATCAGGGCCAGGAAGACCGAGATGCGACCGATAAAGCCTTTGAACGCGACCGCACACACGATGGTGAAGAGCATCGTCAAGAACGCGACCCACTGGTCTTGCGGCCAATAGATTCCTGCCACGACGGGCGCGAGGTTGAAGCCGATCAACATGACGACCGCGCCGGTGACGACGGGTGGCAGCACGCGGTGCAGGACACCGGAGCCGAGGAAGTGGATCGCCACACCGACGAGCGCCAGCACGACGCCCGCCACCAAGATCGCGCCCGTCACGCGGGCGGAGGTGGCGCCTTCTTGCGCGCGGATCGCGGCCACCGCGCCGACGAAGGAGGCCGATGTGCCGAGATAGGAGGGCACTTTGCCCTGAACGATGAGCAGGAAGATGATCGTGGCCAGGCCGCTCATCATGATCGCGAGCTGTGGGTTCAGCCCCATGACCAGCGGGAAGACGAAGGTCGCACCAAACATCGCGACCACATGCTGGGCCCCGAGGCCGATGGTCTTGCCCCACGAGAGGCGTTCATCGGGAGCAACGACATCATCGGGACCGGACAGGCTGCCGTTCCCGTGCAATTTCCATCCAAAGGCCGACATTCGCCCTCCAACCTTGCTACGGCGCCTCACGACGCGGAACCGCCCCGACCGGGGATGATGGGAACGCTAGTGGCGTGGACCACACGCGCGACTGAGCGACACTCGACAGGCGACAACCGGTGGCCTTGGCAGGACTTGCCCGCGTGTCATCCCCCGCCGGGGATGGTCCGTGCCCTCACTCCGAGGTCCCGGACCTGCGGCTTTGCGCCAGGCCACGCATTTCCAGAACCTTCAGGGCCAGCGCGAGGGTCAGGCGCAATTGCGGATCGGTCGTGAAGGGCCCGAGCATCCGCTCCAGCTTCACGATGCGGTAGCGCAGGGTGTTGTAGTGGAAGAACAGGATTCGCGAGGCTTCCGCGACATTGAGATTGGTGTCGATGAGGACCGTGAGCGTCTGCCGAAGCCCCTCGCTTTCGGGGTTGTCATCGGTGGCGAGATCGCCGAGGGCGTCGGTGACGAACTGCCGCAGCTCGGCCGAGTCGGGCACCAGGGACAGCAGGCGATAGATCCCCAGTTCGTCGAAATGCGTGATCGCACCCGAGCCGTGCTTCTGCCGGCCGACCGCCGCAGCGCGCAGTGCTTCGGCGTATGCCGTGGGCAAGCTCGCGAGGTCCGTCACCGGCCGCGAGACACCCGTGGAAAAGCTGCGCCGGCCACCGCCGCCGTCGCCGCGCACCACCCGAGCCAGGTCCGCCACGACCCCCATCACCTGTTCGGTCGCGGTCTCGGGCGTGATCGCGAGCAGAGTGACGACCTCCTGGCTGAAGCCCATCACCGGCGCCCGCCGGTCGCGCGCGCCGACGGCCCGCACCCACGCCCGGGCAAAACGCTGCTGCAGGCCGCGCACCTCTTCGGCCGTGCGCTCGGTGATGGCATCGTCTTCATCGGTTTCGGCGACGACGACCACCATCCGTGGCGCCAGCGTCCACCCCAGGCTGTCGGCGTGCGCGATCGCGTCGAGCCCACTGCCGACGCGACCCGCGAGCGCGTCGCGGAGGAACTCGGCGCGGTACTTGCTCTCGACGGCCGTGACGGCCTGCTCGCGGGTGATCGCCAGGGCCGCCACCGTGGACGCTCGCTCGAGCAGGTGTATGTCGTTGCGAGACAGCACTCTTGACCCGCCGAAGGCGACGATCCGGCCCTCGACGCCGCTGCCGCCGACGATCCGGACGGTGGCGCGTCGCACCCACTCGCCCTCGCCCGTTCGTTCGCCGACCAACTCGTGCTCGACGAGGAATCGGCCGGTCGGGTCGAAGGCGGACGTGGCGTAGGCCGCCGCGAGGGCCTCGGGCTCCCCGGCATCGGCGATGACGCGCCCGTCGGTCGTCGTGATCATGACGGGCATGTCCAGTAGCCCCGCGAGGGCCGCGCACAGGTCGGCCTGGCTGCCGCCCGCGACGACCGTCGACAGCAAGGAGCGGTGCACCTCATCCTCACGGCGCAGCGCCGCGGCGAGGTGCTCGGCCAGAGTGCGCAGCCCGTCGGCATCAAGCCCCTCGGGGATGTCCAGGGGCAGGACCACTTCCCCCGCCGGCACCGATGCTCCTGGCAAGTCGATGACCGATCCCGCGGGATCGTTGGCAACTTTCTCCATGCGGGGATGCTAGCCAAGGTCGCTAGCGTCGGGGCATGCTTCCTGCCGCCCGCTCGCCGCTCGCGCCCCGCGCTGGTGTGGCGGAGTCGGGGGCCATCGAGCGCTGGACGGTCCTCGGGGCCTTCCCGACCGCGGTGTACCTCCATCGCCACGGCTCTGGAGTCCTGGCCGTCGTGACCTCCGACGGCCTCGCCTTGCCGACGGCCTGGCGCCTGGGCGTGACGTCCCGGGATGTTGACTGGGGCGTCTCTCCCGGCGACCAGGTCGGTGTTTCGACGGACCGAATCACGCTGCCGCACAATGACATCCACGCCGTGCGCGCATGGCGCCCGGCACGCGTGCGTCGCCGCTCGTCCTCCCGGGTGTCGCTGCGCGCGTTATGGTCTACCGAGCGCATCGGTCGCGGTGAGGGCCTGACCCCCGAGGGCGATGACGAGATCTGCGGCGCCTTGTTGGTGGCATATGCCGTCGGCGACCCCGCCCTCGCCGCGGCCGTCCTCCCCCTGTTGCCCCGCACGACGGCGCTCTCCGCCTCCCTTATCGAGGCGGCCACCCAGGGGTATGCCGTCCCGCCACTCGTCGCGTATGTCGACGCGGTGACCACAGGCGACCCGATGGCGGCGGCGCGCCGACCCGCGGTGGCAGCGATCGGGCATACCTCGGGAGCGGCGCTCCTGCGGGGCGTCGATCTGGCCCTAACAGCGGTCGGCGACCACCCGGCATACGACCTGAACCCGAAGCGAAACCCGATCAAGGAGTCCCTCAGTGCTTGAGCTCGTCGCTATCCGCCGCGGTGCCTACTACGACTCGGTGACGCTGATGCAGGTGTCGAAGCGCATCGCCGCGACGCCTGGCATCACCGCGGCACAGGTCGCGATGGGCACCGAACTCAACCTCGAGGTGCTCGCCGGCATGGGCTTCACGCTGCCGGATGGCATCGGGGTCAATGATGTTGTCGTCGCGTTGCAGGGCGACTCCGCGGAGGCCATCGACGCCGGAGTCGCGGCCGTGGATGCCGCGCTCGCCGAGCTGAAAGCCAACTCCCGCAAGCCTTCTGGCTTCGGATCAGCGCCCGAGCCGGTCACCCTGGGCGGCGCGATCGCCGCCGGCGAGTCCAACCTGGCCTTGATCTCGGTGCCCGGTGAACACGCGACCGCGGAGGCTATGGATGCCATCGACGCCGGCGTTTCCGTCATGCTCTTCAGCGACAATGTCGCGGTCGAGGACGAGGTCGCACTCAAAGACGCAGCCGCCGCGTGCGGCGTGCTCGTCATGGGGCCGGACTGCGGCACGGCCGTGGTCAGCGGTGTCGCGCTCGGCTTCGCCAATGTCGTCGCGCCCGGCTCGGTCGGCATCGTGGCCGCCTCCGGCACCGGTGCCCAGCAGGTCATGTGCCTGCTCGATGCGGCGGGCGTCGGGGTCTCGCACGTGCTGGGGGTCGGTGGCCGCGACCTCAAGACCGAGGTGGCCGGTCGCTCGACGCGCCAGGCGCTCGCGATGCTCGCGGCGGACGGGGCGACGGATTCGATCATCGTCGTCTCCAAGCCGCCAGCCGCCGAGGTGCTGGCGGACCTGGAGGAGTATGCCGCCACGCTCGGCCTCCCCGTGCACTGGGCGATCCTCGGAGCCGGGCGACCGGACCTCACGACCTCAACCTCGGCCGCTCTCGGTCCGTCGGGTTCCGCTGCGCCGCAATGGCTTTCCTGGGGAAAATCACCCGAGGGGGTCGGTGCGGGGAGCCTGCGCGGCCTGTTCTGTGGTGGCACCTTGGCGGATGAGGCGATGCTCATCGCGGGCGAGGCGCTCGGACCGATCCGGTCAAACATTCCCCTCTCGCCCGAGATGGCGCTCAGGTCGGATCTCGGGGCGCATGGCGGTCATGTCGTCATCGACTTCGGTGACGACGGACTGACCCGCGGCCGAGCGCACCCGATGATCGACCCCTCCCTGCGCCAAGAGCGGATCCTCGCCGAGGGTGCCGACCCGAGCTGTGGGGTGCTGTTGCTCGATCTGGTTCTCGGATATGGCTCGCACCCTGATCCGGCTGGCGATCTGGCTGAGGCAATTCGGGCGGCACGATCCAGAGCGACTGCAGGGGGCCGCGATTTGCCGGTCGTCGTCTCTCTCGTGGGGACTGCTGGCGACCCGCAGGGCTTGGAGGCCTGTGCGCAGGCCCTCGTCGACGCGGGCGCCTCGGTTTACCTCTCGAATGCCGAAGCCACCCGAGCCGCGTTGACGGCGCTCGGCCACGACGCTCCGAAACCCGAAACGCCGAGCGCCACAAGCGATTCCGCACCGCAGAACGGGGCACACGACGGCCAGACAGCAGCGACGCTGCCGACCGAACCGGTCGTCGCAACCGTTGGAGTCGGCCTATTCAGTGACGCTCTCACGGCGCAAGCCGTCGCCGTGACCGAAGCGCGCTGGCAGCCACCGATGGCTGGTGTCGACACCGCTGATCTGCGGCGCATCCTGCTCGACCCGCGTCGCGAAGCCGCCAATGCGCTCGCCTTTGAGCGCATGACCGCTGCTGGCGCCGAGTTGGTCGACGTCCGGCCCGCGTCGGCGGCCCTGGGCCTGGAGAAGGGCACCTTCTTGCACGCGGGACCGCCGTTGGAGTGGGAGCGGGCCAGCGGCCCGATGAAGGGCGCGCTCATTGGAGCCATACTTTTCGAGGGCATGGCCGCGACGCCGGAGGAGGCCGAGGCCAAACTCGCTGCGGGAGAGGGCATCACGCTCGAACCGTGTCACCACCGCGATGCCGTTGGACCGATGGCGGGCGTCGTCAGCCCGAGCATGTGGGTCTATGAACTCCACGATCCCATCCACGACAACCGCTCATGGTGCTCGCTCAACGAGGGCCTGGGCAAGGTGCTGCGCTATGGCGCTTACGGTCCTGAAGTCATTGATCGCCTGCACTGGATGAACTCGGTGCTGGGGCCGCTATTGCAGCAGGCCGTCCGAAAGGCAGAGCGCATCGACATCATGGCGATCGTCGCGCAGATGCTGCAGATGGGCGACGAGGGCCACAACCGCAACCGCGCCGGCTCCTTGATGCTGCTGCGTGAACTCCTGCCGAACCTCATCACCGCCGATGGCTCGCCATCGGATATCGCTGAGGCCGTGCGCTTTTCGGGCGCCAACGAGCACTTCTTCCTCAACCTCGGGATGCCCGCGTGCAAGCTGGCAACGCTCGCAGCGCACGGCATACCCGGCTCCACGATCGTCACGACGATGGCGCGCAATGGCACCGACTTCGGCATCCGCGTCTCCGGCACGGGCGAGCAATGGTTCACCGGCCCCGCCAACACCCCGGAAGGTCTCTTCCTCGGCGCCTATGGCCCGGAGGACGCCAATCCCGATATCGGAGACTCGGCGATCACCGAGACGGGCGGCATCGGCGGCGTGGCTATGGCGGCCGCCCCTGCGATCGTGAAGTTCGTCGGCGGCGACGTGCCCTTCGCGCTGCAGGCGACGCAGAAGATGTACGCGATCACTGAAGGTGAGCACCCGGCATACCAGATCCCCATCCTCGAATTCCGGGGCACGCCAACAGGAATCGATGTCACCAAGGTGATCCGCACCGGCATACTTCCACAAATCAACACCGGCATGGCCGGCCGGGTTGCCGGCACGGGCCAGGTCGGTGCCGGCCTGGTGAACCCGCCCGAAGCCTGCTTCACCGGCGCGCTCGCCGCCCTCGCCCGGGCTGTCTAACACGCCCTAGCCCAGCGCCGGCAAGGCTCGTCCGCGACAACTCGAACGCCCGTCTTGACCAATATCAAGGCGGGCCTTTCGTTCGCGACGGACGATCGAAGGACCGGCGCCGCGGGAACCGGTGCACCCGCGGCGCTCCATCGACGGGAGGGCGACCCGATGAGCACAACCTGGGCTCGGACGCCGCAGACACTCAGCAGGGCTCCCGCGGTGCCGCGCCGCCAACCCGGCACAACGATCGTGCGCTGGCTGACGACCACGGATCACAAGGTCATCGGCAATTTGTACTTCATTACGTCCTTTGCCTGGTTCATCTTCGGCGGGATCCTCGCGCTGATCATCCGGCTTGAGCTGTTCAGCCCGGGCCTGCAGGTGGTCGATGACAAGCAGCAGTTCAACCAGCTGTTCACCATGCACGGCACGATCATGTTGTTGCTTTTCGCGACACCACTTTTCGCCGGTTTTGCCAACGCGATTATGCCGCTGCAGATCGGCGCACCGGATGTCGCCTTCCCCCGCCTGAACATGCTCTCCTATTGGCTATACCTCTTCGGCGGGCTGATGACGGCGGCCGGCTTCCTGACCCCCGGCGGGGCCGCGGCCTTCGGCTGGTTCGCGTATGCCCCACTCAGCGACGCCGTGCACAGTCCAGGGGTCGGCGGGGACTTGTGGGTTTTCGGCCTAGCACTGTCCGGTTTCGGCACGATCCTCGGCGGTGTCAACTTCATCACGACGATCGTGTGCCTGCGCGCCCCCGGGATGACGATGTTCCGGATGCCGATCTTCACGTGGAATGTGCTGATCACCTCGATCCTCGTGATCCTCGTTTTTCCACCCCTCGCCGCCGCGCTCTTCGCGCTCGGCGCCGATCGACGGTTCGGGGCGGACGTCTTCGATCCGGCCAATGGCGGGCCGATGTTGTGGCAGCACCTGTTCTGGTTCTTCGGTCATCCCGAGGTCTACATCATCGCGCTGCCCTTCTTCGGCATCGTCTCGGAGGTCTTCCCGGTCTTCTCGCGCAAACCGCTCTTCGGCTACAAGACGCTGATCTTCGCGACCATCGCGATCGCGGCCCTGTCCGTCAGCGTGTGGGCCCACCACATGTACGCCACCGGGCAGGTGCTGCTGCCCTTCTTCGCCATCATGTCGATGCTCATTGCCGTGCCGACGGGCGTGAAGTTCTTCAACTGGATCGGAACGATGTGGGGCGGCCAACTCAGTTTCAGCACGCCGCTGATCTTCGCCCTCGGCTTCCTCGCGACGTTCTTGTTCGGCGGGCTCACCGGCATCATCATCGCTAGTCCCCCAATGGATTTCCACGTCACGGACAGCTACTTCATCGTCGCGCACTTCCACTACACCGTCTTCGGGACCGTCGTCTTCGCGATGTTCTCCGGCTTCTATTTCTGGTGGCCCAAGCTGACCGGCCGGATGCTCGACGAGATGTGGGGCAAGGTGCACTTCGTGCTGCTCTTCGTCGGCTTCCACACCACCTTCCTCATCCAGCACTGGCTGGGTGTCGACGGTATGCCGCGCCGCTATGCCGACTATCTGCCGGAGGATGGCTTCACGCTGGCCAACCGGATTTCCAGCGTGGGGTCCATGCTGATCGGTCTGTCGACGCTCGCCTTCCTCTACAACGTCTGGCTGACCTGGCGGACCGCGCCGCTCGTGATCGACGACGATCCGTGGGGGTATGGCGCCGGGCTGGAATGGTGCACGAGTTGCCCGCCCCCGCGGCACAACTTCAACTCCATCCCGCGGATCCGATCCGAGCGACCCGCCTTCGACCTGCACCACCCCGAGGCAGCGCCGGCGGGCTTGACCCGCTCGGTCAGGCCGAAGCCGCCAACTCCGCCAACGGAATCGACTCATCCTTAAGACGATCGGACGCGACCTCCGAGCCGACGATCGCTCGCAGGTCGTCATTGACATCCCAGATGTTCACATTCATGGCGGCGCGCACGACGCCATCGCGAACCCAGAAGACGATGAAGGCGCCGCTCTCAAGGTCGCCGCGCACGATCGCCTGGTCGTCCGCGCCGGCGTGGCCGACATACTCCATGCCCAGGTCGTACTGGTCGGTGAAGAAGTAGGGCTGCCAGTCGAAGCTCTCGTCGCGTCCGAGGATGGTGTATGCCGCGAGCTTGCCCTGCCGAATCGCGTTGTCCCAGTGCTCGACTCGCAGCTCACCCAGTGAGGTGTGCCGTGCTCGGGCCACATCGCCCGCGGCCAGAATGTGCTGATCGCTGGTGCGCAGGTGTTCATCGGTCACGACGCCGCGATCGACATCCAGGCCCGCTGCTTGGGCGAGCTCGGTGTCAGGTATCGCGCCGACACCGACGAGCACGAGGTCCGCGGGGATAGTTCCCTCGGACGTGCGGACACCCGTGATCTGGCCGTCTGCACCCTCGATCGACTCGACCCTGACCTCCGTGCGCAGGTCCACGCCATGCTTCCGGTGCAGGTCGGCGAAGTAGCCGGACATCGTCGGCCCCAGCACGGCATACAACGGCAGTGACTCGCGCTCGAGGACGGTGACCTCGCAGCCGGCATTGCGCGCGGCGGCGGCGACTTCGAGGCCGATCCACCCGCCGCCGATGATGACCAGGCGCGCCTGGCGGGTCAACGCCGCGCGCAACCGGGTGCTGTCCTCGATGGAGCGCAAGGTGACCACGCCGTCCAGGTCGGCTCCGGGCAGGTCAAGCAGCCGCGGCTGCGCACCGGTCGCCAGGACGAGCCAGTCGTATGCCAGTTCCTCCCCCGACGCCAGGGTCACCCGCTGTGCCTGCCGATCGATCGCGGTCGCGGGATCGGCATACCGCATCTCGATGTCGTGAGCGGCATACCACTGCGGCTCGTGGACGCGCAGGGTGTCGGCGCTCTTGGTGCCGGCAAGGTAGTCCTTGGACAGGCCAGGGCGTTCATAGGGCGGGTGATCCTCGGCGCCCACCAACGTGATGCTGCCATCGAAGTCACCCTCGCGGAGCGCCTCGACCACCTTTGCCGCCGCAAGCCCGGCACCGATCACGACAACGGACGACATCTGAGCGCCTCTTTCTTGGGGTTGTGGCTTCACGATGGCGACTGCAACAGACGGTCGCCTTGACTTGCATCAAGTCCCGAGCGGTCGCGGACCATGATCCGGCCGCGGGTCTGCACCTCGATCAGCCCATGACGTTGCAGTCGAGTCAGAGCGCGGCTGAGGCTTTCCGGCGTCGTCCCGAGGTAGGACGCCAAATCCTTCTTCGCCATCGGCAGTTGCACGACCGCCGACTGCGTCCCTGAGCCGGGCGGGAGGGAGAGGAGGTATTCGGCGACGCGCGTGGGGACATCGACCCCCGCCTGCTCGGCAAAACGCCGCTCGGCGTCACCGAGGCGCTCGGCCAGCGCACTGAGCAGGCGCAGCGCAATCGCGGGGTATTGGGTCACCAAGGGTGCGAGCGCTTGATGCGGGAAGACGCACAAGATCGTCGGCTCGACGGCGAAGACCCAGGCGAGCGGCGGGCGGCCGGTGAGGAAGGGATACTCGCCGACGGTCTCCCCGGGTCCGGCCATTCGGATCAGTTGTTCCTTGCCCGGAGCAAGAATTCGGACCATCCGCACCCGGCCGCTATGCACGACGAAGAGGTCGCTGACGTGGTCTCCCACGCCATACAGCCGGCCGCCGGAGGCCAACTCCACGCGACGACCGAATCGGGCGATGTCTTCACGTTGCGGGGCGTCGAGACCGCGAAAAATGGAGACCCGTGCCACGCACGAGGCGATCGCTTCGTCGGGCAGCGGGCTCATGGTGACCTCCACCTTCAGGATCGCACGCCTTTGCGCAAATCCGTCCGGCCGCTGGCGACGTTGATTCCCCTCGTCAGCGCCCGTCGCGGGGGTTGCCCTCAACGCGGGTGACGGCCACCTTGTGGCGGGGGTCTGTCACGGGCCAGAGCACAGTCGCGAGGAGGGCCGCGACGAGGAGGACGAAGAGGACGGTCATCAGGGAGGCGTGGACGGGCCCCATACCCACGGTCGTTCCGAGTTCGCCCGGCTTGAGGGCATCCAATGCGCGCATCCCGCGCCTCCTCACTACTCCGCTCGGGCTCGTTCCTGGGTGGGCGACCGCGCGGGCTTTTGCCAGCATGCGTCCCCCACCTCCGCAGGAGGTGAGAGCAACCTCAACGTTCCCTGGGAAAGACGCTGCGCTTGTATGCCGTGTGCCCCCGAGACGATTCGAACGTCCGACACCCGCTTTAGGAGAGCGGTGCTCTATCCCCTGAGCTACGAGGGCGGGGGCCGATCGGCCCGTCAAGTCTAAGTGGTGCGGTCGAGAAGTCGTGTCGACTGCTGGCGCCGCGAGCATGGGTGGAGCCCACTGCTCCGCCAGGAGCCACACATGCCCATGTGTGGCTTTTTGTGTAGGATCTCCTTTGTGGCCACCAACCTGTCTATCGACCCCGATCTGCTCGACCGGGCGCTCGCCATCGGTGGCGAGCGAACGAAGAAGGCGACAGTGACGCGGGCTCTTGAGGAGTTCATCGTGCGACGCGAGCAAGAGCGCATCCTCGAACTTTTCGGAACGGTCGAGTGGGACCCGGAGTACGACTACAAGGCGGAGCGGTCCCGAGGGTGAGCTTGCTCGTCGACACCAGCGTCTGGTCACTGGCTCTACGCCGTGATCAGACGGAACTCGATCCCGCTGTCGCAGCGCTTCGTCGAGCGCTGGCTGGTCAAGACCTGGTCGCGACGACCGGCGTCGTCCTCCAGGAGATCTTGCAAGGCGCGGTGCATGGGACGACTCGCGAACGCGTCCTCGAGCACTTTGGCAAGCTGCAATATGTCGCGCCGGATAGGGAAGACCACACCCACGCGGCTGATGTGCGCGATCAGTGCCGCCGACACGGCGTGCAGTTGGGCACCATTGATGCGCTCATCGCCGCACTCACGATCCGCCACGGGCTCACCCTGTTGACGACCGATCAAGACTTCGAGCACGCCGCGCGCTGGGTGCCGCTGCCCGTGTGGCGAGCGTCCTAAAACGCATCCGACGCACCGGGGACCACGCTTATGGTGCGCAGTCCTCGCGCCGGAGCGCTCATTCCGCAGCTGAGCGCTAGTATAGCACCGATCGCGTGCGAAATTAGCTCCAGGGCGAAAACAGCGCTCAGCCGGGCGACGGCGGCAGTAGGAAGGCAAACACAGGGACCGCGCCAACTGGCCTCCGCCAGTTGACAACCGCCGCTGCAGTCAAAGGCGGGCGAAGGCGCGGTCGAGCACCTCGGGGAGGGGGAGGTCGGCATACCCACCGTCGATGTGCAGGCGGATGGCGGCGCGGAAGGCGCCGAGGGCGGCATACGCCTCCACGGCCAGGCCGAGTTCGTCATCGACCGAGAGCGGCCGCTCAGCGCGCAGCCGGTTCAGGATTGCCTCGACCAGGGCGCGGTCAGCGCGGGCATAAATACCGAGGAAGCGCAGGCCGAGGCTGGGCTCGCGCAGCGTCATCTCGCGCCGCATCGCCCACAGTTCCGGATCGGCAACCAGGGCCTCCACTCGCCGGTGCGCCACGAATCGGACAATCTCGCGCGGGGATTCGCCGACCGGGCGGCCGGCGATGAGCGCCAGCAGGGGTTCGGGATCGGCGCCATAGCTGCCAAGGATTGCGTCGTCCTTGGCCGGGAAATAGTTGAAGAAAGTGCGCGCCGAGACGCCCGCGCGCTCGGCAATCGCGTCCACCGTCAGCCCGTCCAACCCGAACTCGACGGCCAACTCCAACGCAGCCCGATGAATCGCCAGCCGCGTTTCGCGCTTCTTGCGCTCGCGCAGGCCCTCCTCGGGCTCGACGGCAGTATCCACGGCAACGCTCATGCCCACCACTATACCTGCAGAATATGCAAACTTGCAGACTCTGCACTTTTTGCCCTACCCTTGCGTGGTGACCTCTTCTCCCACGGCTCCCGCTCCGGAGTTCCACCTCGACGCGACGGGCCGGCGCATCTTCATCGGCCTGATGCTCGGGATGTTCGTTGCCTCGATCAGCCAGACCATCGTCGGTCCGGCGATGCCGCGCATCGTCGCGGAACTCGGCGGCATGGACCACTACTCCTGGGTCGCCACCGCCGCGATGCTCGTCTCGGCCATAGTCGTGCCAATCGTCGGCAAGTTCTCCGACCTTTATGGCCGGCGGGGCTTCTACCTGGCGGGGCTCATGGTGTTCATGGTCGGCTCGCTGGTCTGCGGGCTGGCGCCAAACTTCTGGACGCTCGTCGCCGGTCGGGCCATTCAGGGCCTCGGCATGGGCACTGTAATGCCCTTGGCGCAGACCATCATTGGCGACATCATCCCGCCGCGAAACCGCGGCAAGTACCAAGGCCTGATGGGCGCCGTCTTCGGCGTCACCTCTGTTGCCGGGCCGCTCGCTGGCGGATGGATCACCGACAACCTCGGCTGGCGCTACCTCTTTTGGACCTCCATCCCCTTCGGCATCGTCGCGACCGCCGTCGTCTTCCGCTTCCTGCACATCCCGCACCAGCGCCGCGATGCAAAGATCGACGTCGCCGGCATCGCCACCCTCACCCCCGGCCTGGTCGCCGTTCTCCTCGCCACCAGCTGGGGCGGCACGACCTACGCGTGGACGTCGGGGATCATCCTCGGACTGTATGCCGTGGGCGTGGCCCTGCTGGTCGCCTTCGTCTGGGCGGAATCCCTTGCGGCAGAACCTATTCTGCCCCTGCGCCTGTTCAAGAACTCCGTCTTCACGATGTCGAATATCTCGGCCTTCGGTGTCGCGATGGTGATGTTCGGCTCGATCATCTACATCCCCGTCTTCGCGCAGGGCGTCGTCGGTGTCAACGCGACCAACTCTGGCCTCATCCTGCTGCCCCTGATGATGGGCCTGGTCGTCTGCGGTGTGCTCGCTGGCCTGATCATCACCCGGACCGGCCGTTACAAGGCGATCATGCTCTCGGGTGTCGGGCTGATGGGTGCCGGCGTATGGCTGCTCACTCGCCTGACCTATCAGGCCACCTCCACGCAGCTCACCCTCGCGATGGTGGTGCTCGGTGTTGGCCTGGGTCTGTGCATGCAGCAGTTCACACTGCTCGTCCAAAATGTCTCTGCCCGAGCGGATCTCGGCATCGCGACGGCATCGACGCAGTTCTTCCGCAATGTCGGCTCGACGGTCGGCATCGCGATCTTCGGCACGGTCATGACGTCCGGTTTGCACGCGGCGATCGTCAGCCATTTGCCCGCCGGGGCGGCGGAGAAGATGGCCGCCTCCGGTCAGCAGATCGGGGCCGGTTCGGTGCTCGACCCGTCGGTGATGGCGAAACTGCCGCCGGCCGTCGCCGAAGCCGTCCGCCAGGGCCTGGCCGAGCGCTTGCATGATGTCTTCTTGCTTGGGCTGCCGATCCTGGCCGTCGTCTTCCTAACGACCGCCATGATCAAGTCGGTGCCGCTGCGCACCAGCAACCACGCCCCCGCCTCCGCCGAAGAGGCCGGACACGAGCTGCTCGACGGCCTCTCGTCCTCCGCGGCCGAACCCGCAGACCAGACGGCGACCGATGAGCGAGTGCCAGTCGCCGCACGCTGACCCTGCTGGGCAGCGAGCGGAGAATGGCCGGATGACCGAGACGCCCGACGTCCTCGCCCAAGCCGCCGCCCTCGTCCTGGCGGAGTCGAACGCACGACACCCATCCGGCTGGACCTCACGGCATACGCCTGGGATGCAGCGACTCGACGAGTCGCTGCACGTGAGCCACTGACGTGTGTCACGGCTCGAATTGGTGACGTCGTTCAGGAACTAGCGCAAGCCACACTCGCTGCGGCGCAACAGGATCCGATCTGGCCGGGGTGCCCGCTGCATCCGGGAACCCATCCTCTAACCCCCGAGGAGGTCATGGGTCGATGGGTATGCCCGACCGCCCGCTACGGGCGAAGCAGTTTCGGGTACGCGTGGCCCGGCATACCGATCGTGAGCCTGGGTCAAGCGCGGGTGGCACCGATCCTCGTGCGCCGCGCCCGCATTGGGGACGTCCAAGCGATCGTCGCGATGCTGGCCGACGATCCGCTGGGGGCGGAGCGGGAGCGCGATGTCCTCGACGACGCTTATCTGGATGCCTTTCGGCGGATCGACTAGAGCTGGCACGACCGGCTCGTCGTCGCCGAAATCGAGGATGAGATCGTTGCGACTCTGCAGATCACCTATTTGACGAGCCTCTCGCGGGGCGGGGCGATCCGGGCCCAGATCGAGGCCGTCCGGGTGGCGGGCGAAGCCCGCGGGAAAGGCGTGGGCGAGGCCGTGCTGAGCTGGGCGATTGGGGAGGCCACGGCATACGGCTGCGCTCTGATCCAACTCACCTCGGACAACACCCGTGCCGATGCGCACCGCTTCTATGAGCACCTCGGCTTCGTCCCCAGCCACACAGGATTCAAGCTCGCGCTCTAGCCCCCGACTAGCCTGGGTGTCCATGAGTGCCATCGAGGGAGTCAGCGAAATCTTCGATCCGAGCCAATGGGACGCTGTCCCAGGTTTCGAGGACCTGACTGACCTGACATATCACCGCGCGAAGGCTCATGGCACGGTTCGGATCGCCTTCGACCGGCCCGATGTCCTCAACTCCTTCCGTCCGCATACCGTCGATGAGTTGCTGCGGGTTCTGGAGCATGCCCGCACCAGCGCTGATGTGGGCTGCGTCCTGCTGACCGGGAATGGTCCGAGCGCCAAGAACGGCAAGTGGGCCTTCTGCGCCGGAGGCGACCAGCGCATTCGGGGCCGCGCGGGCTATCAGTATGAGACCGAGCACGGTACGACATCAACCGGCGCCACCACCCCCAATCCGATCGACCAGGCTCGCCTTGGGCGGCTGCATATCTTGGAGTGCCAGCGATTGATCCGGTTCATGCCCAAGGTCGTGATCTCGCTGGTCAATGGGTGGGCCGCCGGCGGTGGACACTCTCTACACGTCGTCTCGGATTTGACCCTGGCCAGCATCGAGCACGCCCATTTCAAGCAGACCGATGCCGATGTGGGCTCCTTCGACGGGGGTTTCGGATCGGCATACCTGGCTCGCCAGGTCGGCCAGAAGTTCGCTCGGGAAATCTTCTTCCTCGGCCAGGAGTACTCCGCCCAGGACGGCGTGCGCATGGGCACCGTCAACCGCGCCGTCCCGCATGCGGAACTCGAGGCGACGGGCCTGGAGTGGGGGCGGCTCATCAACGGCAAGAGCCCGACCGCGCAGCGGATGCTGAAGTATTCGTTCAACCTGATCGACGACGGCCTCGTCGGTCAGCAGCTCTTCGCCGGCGAAACCACCCGCCTGGCGTATATGACGGACGAAGCCCAAGAGGGCCGCGACCAGTTCCTTGAAAAGCGCGAACCAGACTGGTCGCCGTACCCCTGGTACTACTGATCGGGCGCGTTTGCGCAGGTCAAAGACGGTATGGGTCGCCAGATGTGGCAGAGATATGGCACGAAGTGAAACTGAGCGGAGACAGAGTCAGACCCGTGCGGTGATTGCGCGCTCTGACTGGACGAGGATCTGGTCCGCCAACGCCATCGCTTGGTCGAGATCATCTCCGCGACTCGTCGCCAGATCTTGGAGTTGAATCGTTGCAACGGTGAGCTGAGCGGCAGCGATCGCTACGAAGTCCTGGTAGCGCTCTTGATCGCTTTCGGAGAGGTCCTTCCACGGCACCGGGCTCTCGCCGATTTCGTTGCCCCACCTCGTGAGCGCGTGGGCGGCGTGCAACGCGATGTACTCCAGGATCGCTGTCGCCTTCGAGATGACCTCAAGCAGTGCTTCGACGTTTGCTTGAGTTGCGGCGATGTCGGCTTCGGCCGCCGCGAGCTTCGCGGCTGATTCTTGTTGGCGGCGGTTGCGCTTCGCGGTCGCTTGGCGCTCAAGGATGGTGGCGACGACCGTGCCGACAGCTACTGCGGCCATGAGGTTCATCCCAGCACTTGTACCTGCGAGCTTGGTTGACCTTCCGACTCCCATTGCAGACCTGAGACCGTTCAGCGCCGTGGTCGCTCCGGCGAGCCTCGGAATGGCGCTTCCCAGTGGTGCGGTGCCCAACGCGACTGCTTCGGTAAACGCAAGATAGGCGGCAGCGCTGCCCACGGCGCCAGCAGCGACCGCGTCACCGGATGAGTCAGTGAGCGCCTTCGACACCCCGTACTGGGTGAACCGAAGTTGAAAGGAAGCTTCTGCCTCGGCCTCATCGGAGGAGCCTTCATCGGGCTTCTCGACCTGATCCGGTGAGAGCGCCGGGGCGCCGATCACTCTCGCTGCAAGTTCGCGAAATTTCAGGAGAAAGGCGTCTTCAGCCCCCCGCCGTGCGGAGGCGAGCTTGTCGAGTTCCGGGGCGAGCTGTTTCCTTCGCTCGCTCGCGTGAACGATTGCTGCAATCCGATCCTCGTGCGACGGCGTACCGGCCTTGTCGGGTTGGTGAGCAGCTTCGTCCGCTGCAGCACGTTCCTGGAGGTCCGCAATACTCACACCGAGAGCTCGCGCGATCCCAGGGAACTTGTCCGTGGGCTCTAGGCGCCCGTTCTCCAGTCGTGAGATCGAGACGCCAGCGCCCTTGCCGTATCCCGCCGCGTCTCCAAGTTCCTCCTGAGTCAGTCCCATCTCACGACGGAGGGCCTTCACGACGCGACCGAGGGCTTCCAAGGAGTAGTCCGACATGACATCAGCATAGCCCGACTCCTTAGCAGTGAGGTTGACGATGTCACGACTTAGACACTAAGTTCTCTGCCAGTCGGCTAACTGGCCGACATCATTCAATGATCGGAGAGGTAGGGCCAGCCATGCGGTACAACAGCGAACTGGGCGTCAAGGAGGTGCTCGGGATCGAGTCGTGGAGAAATCTCTCGAAGGACACGTTCCTTCGATTTCTGACGGCGATGCCTGAGATCGACAAGGAGGTCGCCCTCCAGCTCATCGGTCAGATTCCTGAGATTACGACGTTCGCCAAGGTGGCACTGGAGGATGCGGCGAAGGCTTACGAGGGACTCCTGACCTCGAACTCCCGCAGTATGGAGGGGCTACAGGCCCTGGACGCGGCAGTCCTCACGGCACTGCGGGAAGAGCTCGCGAAGGAACTGACTCCTGAAGAGCGGGTGCGGGTGCTCGACCAGATCCGGGAGGTTCACGAACGCGCGCATCTGAAGGACACCGAAAACAAGAAGTTCCTCGGCGAGCAGTTCGAGAAGCGCCTCGGTGTCGGCCTCGCGGTGGCGGCTGCCGTCGTCGCAGTGGTATTCAGCGTCAGCAAGTCTGGCGGAAAGTCGACCGGCGGCATCAGCAACCTGAAGGCGGCCTGACCGTGGGACGCGTCGGGTGCGGGCTGGTCCGGAGCCAGACCTCATGACGACGATCTACACGACCCGGGAGTGGAAGGGCTACGGGAAACAGAACTACTACTGGAACGAGTACAGGCTCGAAGGCGACACCGTCGTCAAGTACAAGTGCCATCGGCAGAAGTTCTTCGACGGCGATGAGAACACCTGGCAGGAGGACGAATCCCTCGAAGAGACTTGGGCGGTTGACGACCCGAGCATGCCCGAGTGGCTGAAGCAGTATCTCTAGCGTGCGACTCGCTCCGGAGCCTTGCTGCAAGTGCCAAGTCGCGTCAGGAGGACGAAGCGCTCCGCGACTTCGGGCCGGTCAGTGAGAGCACAGCAGTCGCCATGCCGGAGGCTGCGGCGCGGGTCTTGTCCTCGGCGTTGGGCCACAGGTGGGCGTAGGTGCTCAGGGTGGTCGTGGCAGATGCGTGGCCCATTGCTTGCTGGACAGTCACGACGTCGCAGCCGGCAGCGATGAGGCCGCTGGCGAAGTAGTGCCTGAGCTCGTGGAGTTTGAAGTTCAATCCGGCGTCGGTGCGGGTGGATCGCCAGCGGTAGTCGGCGAGGTTGTCATGCCAGGGCCTGCCGTCCTCGGAGAACAGCCACCGGGTCGGCTCGCCGGTGGGAGTGTGCTGGCGGACATGCTCGGCAAGGATGGCCACCAACTCGTCGGGTAGGTAGATGGTCCGTTCGGATTCGTACTTCGGCGGTCGGGTGAGCACGGTCATGCCGGCGACGGCTTCCACGAGGTTCTTGCCAGCCTTGATGTCTGCGGGCTTGGCTCGCTGAATCTGTCTCGTAACGCGCAGCGTGCGGGCGAGGAAGTCGATGTCGCTCACCTGTACCCCCAACGCCTCACCACGACGTAGCCCGGCGAACGTGCACAGCGCGACGAAGGCCGTGAAACCCGGCCGGGACTTCGGTCGCTTCGGTGGCTCCGCCGCGTTGAGTAGCAGCGCGATGTCGGCGGTGGTCGGGATGCTCATGGCCGCTTCGTTCTTGCGCTTGCGAGGCAGCACGACTCCGACCGAAGGATCACTCGGGATGAGCCGGTCGGCGACGGCCGCCCGGAACACGCCGCGAACGATGGTGAACCGGGTGTCGATGGTCGTTGGTGCGAGGTAGGACGCCATCTCCTTGACCCACGTTTCAACGTGGGAGCGCCGGATCGAGCGCAGCTGCATGTCGCCGAACGTCACCCCTGTCACCGCCATGTCGGCGTCCTCCCGCGTCGAAGACAGCCAGACCTGCCGCGGTGACCAGTCGGCGTAGAACGCCGCGAATGTCACCTTGCCTGCGGCAGGGTTCACCCAGTCGCCACGGACGACCTTGGCCTCCTCGGTGGCGACCCACCGCTTGGCGTCGATCTGCCGCCGATGCGACTTCGTGTGCTGCCTGCCGGCTTCATCGCGGTAGGCACCGCGCCACGCCTGGCCTTGCTTCCAAACCCAGCCCATCGCACTACTCCTTCCGGGATGGCTCCATGATGCGCTCCGGCACCGACATGAACAGAGTCCCTTCAGTCGTGCCGTGAACGGTTGGCCTGCTCGGCGCGCCAGAGCATGAGGTCGGTGCGCCAGTAGCGGACGTGCCGGCCGAGGCGGAAGCTGTGCGGGCCGTCGCCGCAGTAGCGCCAGTAGCGCATGGTGGCGACCGGCACCCGCAGCAGGGCGGCGGCTTCCTCGATGGAGAGCATCTCGTCGTGCTCGTGGTTGTCGTTGTTCATCGGTGCTGTGCTCATGGTCGCGCTCCTTGCTGGTCGATGAGGCCAAGCGGTCCTCAACCTCGTCAAGTAGGTGCGCACGGGCTCCCTATCGATGTTCAGCGATAATCTGAGGTGGTGAAGGCAAAGACGGTGATCGAGACAGCTCGCAAGGCAGCGGGTCTGTCCCAACAGCAGTTGGCGGACTGGGCGAGGACTCAGCAGTCGTCGGTTTCGGAGTACGAGTCCCGCCGCAAGTCACCGACGCTGGAAGTGGTCGAGCGGCTCCTCGGCGCCGCCGACCATGACCTGACTGCGACACCTCGGGTGTTCTTCGAGTATCGCGAGGACCCGGTGACGGGCGGGTACCTGGTCCCGGACCGACTGTGGCGGGTCCCGATCCCGGACTGTTACTCACTCATTGTGGTTTTCCACCTCCGCGCGATCAGAGGCTACGACGTCTGGGACCTCTCTATTCCAGAGGATCGCATCGACTTCTACGAGGTCGCCCTCCATCACGGTGTCGAGGAAACCCTGCTCAACGCCGTCGACGGTGCGCTCCTGGTGGAAGCGTGGCCGCACCTGGAACTTCCCGACGCCGTCCGGTCGGCGTGGCAGCCGCTCATCGATGCAGCCAAGGGCGACCGCTCCCGCAGATCGCGTCCGCTCGATCCGGGTGGCTACTCCGCGCAGGTCGTCGCTGAGCTGGGCGCGCGGTGGCCCCTGCCGACCAAGGAGCGCCCCCGCTCAGAGCCCAAGGGAGACGCCGCCGGTGGGTGAGGGTCGACGCGTTTCCTGCACCGGCTGACGGCGCTTCCGGCTGCCGTACCGGTCCACGGCGTCAAGCGCCTGCCGCTTTGCGTGAGCGGGGCCGAGGTCGGCCCGGTCACGGCCGGACACTTCGACCCACTGCTTGCGGGCGTCGTCGATGTTGTCGGCGACGAGGTGCGCGGTGTTGCCATGTCGTCCTCGGGTCATAGCGACGTACGCCGCTGCCGCACCTGTGGTCTCGCCGATGGCGACGTGCGCCCGGTCGACGGTCTCGCCTTGTGCGCCGTGGATGGTGGTGGCGTAGGCGAGTTCAACGAACCGGGCCGCGTACTCGGCAGGGATCGCTCGGTCGCGGCCCTTGCTGCGCAGGGTGAGGCTGCCGTCATCGCCTATGGAGGTGACGGTCCAGGTCTGCCGGTTCGCGACCCCGAGGTCGGCGTCGTTGCGGCGGGTGGCGACCCGATCGCCGAACCCGATCTGCTCACCGCGCGCTGTCACCAGCACGCCATCCGATTCGGGCAGGTCATGGCGTTGATTCCGGATCGCGGCGTTCAGGGCAGCGACCTGCTCACGAGTGTCGGCCACCACGAGGTCGCCACTCGCACCCGCGACCGCGAGGGCTGCGTCGCGTTCGATGTCGCTGGGATGTACGACGATCTGCCCACGCCGATGAAGCTCGTCGAAGACACTCGCGGGGTTGTCGCCTCTGCGCATCTTCAGGCTGAGGGCGGCGTAGTTGGGGTCGGAGAAGCGATGCACTGTCTCCAATGTGCCTACCGCAGTGGGGTGCGCCCAGGCGACTGCGTGGTCGAGCAGCCCGCCACGACCCACGGCAGGGAGTTGGTGCCGATCACCGACGAGTGCCATCCGTGCGCCGGTTTCGTCTGCGATGGTCAGCAGCGCTCGGGCGGTGTCTTGGTCGAGCATCCCCGCCTCGTCCACCAGCAACAGGTCACCCCGACGCAACTGTGCCACCGGACTCGGCTGGGCATCCGGGTTGCGTGCCCAGTGCCCTTCGCCGTCCCACCGCCAGCCGTGCTGGTGAATGAGCCACGCCGCCGAGTGCCCCTTCGCGCCGGTCTCAGCGGCGGCGACCTCGGCAGCCTTCAACGTCGGCGTCACCACCACGAGTCGATGGCCTTGGACTTCGAGCAGTTGCCGTGTCGCCCGGAGCGCCGTGGTCTTGCCCGCCCCGGCTGCGCCCTCGACCACGACCAGTTGCCCGGTGCCAGCGAGCGTGCCCACCACGGCGGCCTGGCCTGGGTCGATGCGGACCATCCCACGCGCTGTGGCGCGGAGTCGCTTCGCCGGTTCCTGCGAGCGCTGCGCGAGCCGGCGAACGATGTCTGCCTCGACCTCCAGCACTTCATGCGATGTGAGCGCCCGGACGTGCTCAGGCACGTCCTCCGCCGACAGCAGCGGTGTGCAGCGGGCGACGGCGCGTGCGGTGATGTCCTGGGCCAGTTCGATCCGCGCTGCTGGCTCCGCGCCGAGGTTCGCATCGGCGAGCAACATCTCGACCCGGCCCCGGACGTCGGCAGCGTTCCACGCCGACCGCTTCGCCGAGAGTTGAGCGATGGCCCAATCGGCGGTGCCGTCACGGTTGATCCACGCCGCCTGCACCGACTCCACCGTGACGGGCTCAGGGGTCGCGTTAGCCGAGGTCGCGCAGCTCTTGGTTCCACCCCGCCACCAAGTCAGCGCCGCTGACCGGGGCGACCTTGTCCGGGCGGGCGTCGGCCCAGGCGCGCCGGTCCCAAATCTCCCGGAGCTTCGGACCGGGTTCCTCGCCGGGTGATCGCGTCGCCACTCGGCTTCGTAACGGTCGATGTTGCGGTGAATCTGACTCGTCCGAGCGCTGAATGCGCCGATGTACGACGCGAGTTGGTTGATCTCCCCGGACATGGCATCCAGCGTCAGCCCGTGGGTGGCGAGAACTGCGCGGAACTCGGGGTCGGTGGCGACTGCGGCGTGGCCGATGCCGTTGATCGCCTCTATCATGTCCCGCACCCCGACCGAGTGCAGTCCCCGCCACTTGCCGTCGGCCCAGACGCGGGCGTTGATCTGAACATGCAGATGCCGATGCGGGTCGCCCGCCCTGGACGTGTGGTGCCGGATGACGGCTGCCTCGATCTGCCCGACCGGCACCTGCACTTGGCGCCCGCGCGGTCCCACCCGCGTCGTCGCGTGCTGCGTGAGGAACGCGACGATCTGCCCTGTCGCGCGGTCCTGCGCGGCATCCAACGCGGCCGAGACGTCCGGGTGCAGGGCTGCTGCCAGTGACCACGTCTTGGGGCCGTTGACGGTGACCTCGACGAACCGCAGCGCGTTCCCGTCCTGGCGGAGTCGTCCCTTCTTGGTCCCGGTGTCGACATCTATCCCGGCGACCCAGGACTCGTAGGACTCCGCGTCCGGATCACCCTTTGCCGTCACACCGTCGGGTGTGGCTGCGAACCGTTGGGCGAGGCCGCTTCCCTCGGCGAGGTAATAGTCGTCGGCGCGCGAGTGATCGGCCTCGACATAGGCGCGCGCCACCTTCGCCGCGCCGCGATAGAACTTCACCCCGCCATGCATCCCGATCGCCTCGCTTCCGGTGTCGGACGCGGCCTCAACAACCACCAGCAACGTCCAACAACTACCCTGAAAATGACGCTCGGCCCGCCCCAGGAGGGCGGACCGTCTACGAACCTTCGTAGCATGTGTGCCGACGCTTTGACAGGGTCTGAGAGCGACTCCGAGGCGTGTCAGACCAGAAAGTTGAACAGCCAGCAACGACCAGTGATCAGGGGCTTTCCAGAGTTCTGTCGGCGCATCTCGATACCGTTGTCAAGGTGAGCAGACCGAGGGAGGTGACCGATGATCGACTGCCCCAGTTGCGGCGAGGATGAGGAGCTGCGTGGAGTCGGGCTCGACGACGGTCGTCGTCAGATCACCTGCGAGCGCTGTGGTCACTCGTGGACCCGAGGGACAGCGACCCGGGTGGTCGCACCTCCTACTTCGTCGCGTCGTATCGCCTCGCCGGCCTCGGGCTCGTGTGGACCCCGATGGGACGACGACCCTGTTGTCGCGACGCTGAACGATGAGGCTCCGAATCTGGAGGTGTCTGGTCCCGACGGTGCTCACCTTTCATTCGCGCCTGGCCGCGAGCGGACGTGGGAGGTTGGCGATCCGGTCCAGACGAACCGAGTCTTCTCCTACATCGTGGTTCACGACACGGGCTTCTCGCCGAACCCGTTCCACGGCCTCCTGACGCTGGCCTGTTGCAAGCCGTTGATCCGCAAGACTGCCAGCGTCGGCGACATCATCGTCGGCCTGTCGAGCCGAAGCGAACGCATCGTCTACGCGACGCAGGTCGCCGAGGTGATCGCATTCGAGGAGTACTGGGCTGACCCGAGGTATCAGCCCCGGCGTCCGGTGATGAACTCTCCCCAGATCGTCTATCGCGCAGGTGACAACATCTACGAACCCGTCGAGGGCGGCTACCGGCAGTTGCCGTCGTTCCACTCGAATCGTGACGGGTCAGAAGACGCCGGGTTGAAGCGCACGGACCTCAGCGGCAACCACGTCTTGGCCTGCGAGCGCTTCACCTACTGGGGCCGAAGTGGACCAGCGCTGCCCGAGGAACTCCAGTTCCTCGCGGTTGGCCGTGGCCACCGCTCCAACTTCAGCACCGACCAGGTTCAAACCGTCGCCCGATGGTTCGCAGACCTCCCCGGTGGCGTCTTGGGTGCGCCGACGCAGTGGAAGGCAGGCGACCAGAGTTGGCGTGAGACGTGAAGCTGATCCTGAGCCGCAAGGCGTTCGACTCGGGCGCGGGCAAGGTCGCCAACCCCATCTTGGACGACGGCTCGTTGATCCCGATGCCGATCCCGGACAAGCAGTCACCGATCCGCTACCAGGACGTCACCATCGCTGGCCAGAACCTCGGCAAAGTGGCAACTGACCTCACCAACGGCAGGACGCGGGCCGACCACTTCGCGCACCTCGACCCCGACCTGATCGAGTCTGCCTATCCACGCGAACCGGGGTGGCGGCCGATCTTCGGTCAGGTCGACGCCCCGCAGTCCGTCCTGGCACGCGAGGGAGTTGGCCCAGGCGACCTGTTCCTCTTCTTCGGCTGGTTCCGGCGGGCGACATCATCTGGAGGGCGACTGCGTTACGTGCCAGGCGCGCCCGACCTGCACGTGATCTGGGGATGGATGCAGATCGACGAAGTCGTGCCAGTCGGCAGCGTCGAGCACTCCGCCTGGATGAAGTACCACCCCCACATCGCAAGCCCCCGCGGACGCGGCAACACCGCCTACACCGCACGCGAGAAGCTCACCCTCGATGGAGTCGACCTCGACCTGCCCGGTGCAGGTGCCTTCGACCACTACGACGACCGACTTCGGCTGACGAGGGTGGGCGGCAGTAGATCAGTCTGGGACCTGCCAGCATGGTTCGCCCCCGGTTGCACCCGACCGGCACTTGGCTTCCACGACAAGCCGGACCGCTGGCACGTCGATGGCGAGCGAGTTCGTCTCAAGAGCGTTGCCCGTGGCCAGGAGTTCGTTCTCGACACCGTCTACTACCCAGAAGCGTTCGGTTGGCTTCGTGGCTTGCTGGACGCCGCGCGTACGGTTGGAGACCTCGATGTGGAGGTTGGGCGTGACGGCACCTGACAACACTTCGTATCTGTGGACCGCGCCGGCTTCGTACGCGGAGAACCAACACATCCGCGCGTGGTGGAGCGAGCCGCAAGACCAAGTGCTCGCGCGCCTCATCGAGCAGTACGCCTGGCTGTACCCGTGGCACATCTCCGAAGCCATCGTTGCGGTCACCCCCGAAGATGTCATCGCCGCCTGGCGAGAAGAGGATCCTGTCTGCCAGCGGTACGCCTGGTACGACGTCCTGATGTATTTCGGGGTTGCCCGGGCGCGGACAACCGGTCTTGAGCAGGCGATGCGACCGCCGGAGACCCTGAACTGCCTCCGGTGCAAGAAGGCATTCCGCCAAGATCAAGTGGGGGCGTCAACGGCTCGCAAACTCGGCGACATCAGCAATATCCGGTACTGCCAAGATTGCTCCGGCGCTGCGTTCGCCGGCGGAAGCGACCTGGATGATCTGAAACTCTCGGACGCTGACATTGCCGACTGGGTTCGCGATGTCGCGACGCTGACCGGGCTGATCCCGCCGCAAGACTTCTTCGGCGGCGACTTCTTGAAGACGGTCTCGGGCGACGTCGCACGTTCCCAGTTGCTCAGCTTGGCTGCACGGCGACCCACCGCGAAGCGGATCAAGGACTCGTTCGGATCGTGGCTCAACCTACTCACTGTGTCCGGCGTGCTTCCAGACGGAGCACACCACACCGTCCGCGGCGTCCGATCCGTTGCCGCCGACGGTCATGTGTGCCTGTCTCTGCCCGAGCGCACGATCGACGACTGGCTCTCGGTACGGGGTTGACCACGAGAAGGAGCCGCGGTACCCCGACAGCAACTACCGAGGTGACTTCCGAGTGGGAAGCTCGTTCATCGAATTCTTCGGACTCGTCGGCAAGTCTGACTACGACGCGCGAATCCGGGAGAAGCGCGATCTCGCCGAGAAGTGCGGCATCGACCTGATCGAGGTCTACCCGAAAGACATGGTGACGTGGGGCGCGACCCAGGAGTGGCTGGCGGCGCGTCTTGGATTCGACGTGGAGACGCGTGAGCGGCAGGTCCTGCCGACGCAACCGCAGGTCCTGAGCGAGGCGAAACCAGCGATCCCGGAGGCACCCCCGGCTGGTCCGGCAGAGGGCTGGTACGCCGATCCGACTGGCCGCGAGGCTTCGAGGTGGTGGGATGGCCGCTATTGGACGCACTGGGTCACCGACGCGGCAGGAGCGACCTACGCCGACACGCCCGATCCCGGGCGGGACGACCAGGTGAGTCGCGGAGCCGAGATCGAGGGCCAGCAGACGTGGGAGTTCCTCTCGACCACCAAGTTCCCCTGGCCCGGCAAGCTCAAGGGCGCGGAACTGGTCACCCACCTTGAGCTGGTTTTCCGCTGCATGGATGCAGTCGAGAACGGTGCCGGAGGCGACGGCTACGGGACGGCCGCAGCGGCCTATTTTGAGGCTGCCGGGCACCTGCGGCACGCACGAAACCACGGGGGTGAGGCGGCGGTCCTGGCCCGCGCGATCGAGAGCGGACTTGGGCCCGGAGCAGGGCGACGAGACATCTCGGCGCGGCTGGCTGCGCTCGAAGGGGCGGGCGTTCATCCCAACCCGGTCGAAGCGGGCATGACAGCTGACTACCCTCCGCCAGAGGTGTAGGTGTTGGCCGCCCCGACGGGCCATCTTCCGGCTGCTGATGGACTTCGTTCACCGCTGCGAGATCAGGCAGCACTCGCTGGTGCTAAACAAGCGCGAAGTCGGCGAGATCGACCGACTCGTGTCACTGATGTCCCGAGACATGGGGGCGCTGATCCGCGACAACTACGAGTACTTCAGCTCGTGGGACCGCATCGTCATCTACTACGACAACGGGCAGAAGGAATTGACCAACATCGTCAACAGCGCCTTCAACTCGCAGTTGAGCACGGTCGAGGTCCGCAAGGTGATGCCGTCCGACTACAGCCTGTTCCAGGCCGCCGACCTGTGCTGCACGCAGGAACTCCTGCGATCCAAGATCAACTCCGTCGGCCTGTCGTCCTCGGAGCGCGACTTCTTCGCCACCGAGAAGCGTAGCGCCGAGCAGGCGCTGAAGCGCCTCTACTTCAAGGATCTGGACCGCGAGCGGTTCGGGTCCTGAGCAGCCTCGGAGATGTGGCAGAAATGTGGCAGGACGACACAGAGCGATCATCGACCTCCAACAACGACGAGCATATTTGCGCAGGTCAGGCCGCACATGCCAACAAGGGTCAACATCAGCCGTCACTCGTGACGACGTTCCCCTGGTACTACTGATCTTGCGTGTTTGCGCAGGTCAGACTGGCGTAGGGCGAGGTGGGTAACACCATCTGGGTATGGAAGTCGAGTGGGCGGGGCCGCCGCGAGGACGTGCTCAACGGCCTCGACGTCTTGGCCAGTCTGAACCGGTCGACGAACACGAGGCCGCTGCAATGCGGCGGATCCCGGTGTTACAGTTGTCAACCTGGGCTGGCCGAGAGGCCCTGGTCCAACCTTTAGGCGGGGACATCCCCCGCCGCCCTCTTGAGGCGGGTTTTCCCGCCTCAAGTCGTTTCCAGGGGTCCTTGTCGTGCGTGAGCTGAGCATCTTCATTGACGAGTCCGGCGACTTCGGCCCCTTCGAAAAGCACTCGCCGTTCTACGTGCTGAGCCTCGTCTTCCACGACCAGAGCGACGACATTGCTCGGCACTTGGACAAGATCCACGACGCGTTGGTGGCGCGTGGTTTGCCGGCTAACCACGCGATCCACACCGGTCCCCTGATCCGTCGAGAGCATGACTATCGACTGCTCGACATGTCGTCCCGCCGGTCGATCTTCCGCGTGCTTGTCGACTTCGTACGGACGTGCGAAGTCACGCACCACTCGTGGGTTTTCAGCAAGCGCGAGCTTGGTGACACAGACCGGCTCGTGAGCGCGATGTCACGCGAGCTCGGCATGCTGATCCAGTCGAACTACGAGTTCTTTACTTCGTGGGAGCGAATCGTCATCTACTACGACAACGGTCAGAAGGAGATCACAAACCTCGTCAACAGCGTCTTCAACGCTCACTTGAGTGTCGAGGTGCGCAAGGTGTTTCCGGCCGACTACAGCCTGTTTCAGGCAGCTGACCTCTGCTGCACGCTGTCCCTGCTCCGGCGGAAAATCGAAACCCTTGGACTGTCTCCGTCCGAGCGCAGCTTCTTCTCGACGCCGAAGGACAGCGCCGAGCGCGCGCTGAAGAAGGGCTACTTCAAGACCTTGGATCGTAAGCGCTTCGGTGGCTGAAGCCGATGGACTCCGCTGGTCAGCCTCATAGTGCCGGCACCAACCAACGAAAGAGCAATTGTCAAGAGTTGTGGATGGGTGTGTCATGACGCGAGTTGATCTCCTCCTTCGTGGTGGTCGTCGCGTTCGACGAGTTTGCCGTTCTTGAATTCGGCTCCGGCTCGGACGAGGGCGACGAGGTGGGGTGCGTTGACGGCGCGCCAGCGGCGCTGCGCGGATTCGATGAGCTTTTAGGCCATCGCGATCCCGGCGGCGCGGGAGCCGGGGCCTTTAGTGATCCGCTGCCGGAGCCGGACGGTGGCGAAGGTGGACTCGATCGGATTGGTGGTGCGCAGGTGGATCCAGTGCTC
>NZ_BAAAPO010000032.1:53403-126390 GCF_039531185.1 Nostocoides veronense | reverse complement strand
AGCCTTCTCCCACGGCCACCGTAGCGACCACCACCTGCAACCAGGAGGCCCTCTAAGTCATACAAGCCCATTAACGTTCATGAGAAAGAGACACGCTCACGCCGGACTATCACTCGAATCCAAGTCGACGAACCTGGTCGGCTAGACTGGAGGGCCATTCTGCCTCAGCCAATATGGGACCTACCCATCCACTCATCATCAGAAGGACTCCGAGAAGAATTGACCATGAACCTCGCTGACCTACTCTCGGACACGCCATTCGCCAACCCGTACGATTTCGCCAATCCGATAAAGCAACTCAGTGAGTTAGTTGGCAGGGATTCTCAAAAACGCGATATTCAATATTACATTGACCTCGCGAAGCGTGGGACGAACATTAACCTTGCCCTAATTGGCCCTCGAGCCGCCGGGAAGACTTCTCTTCTAAACTACACAGAAGCAATTGCACACAAGTCCGGATTCACGCCAGTTCGCATCAATCTCAACACAAGCGACGCAAGCCCACTTGATCTTTTCTCCAAGATCTTTGACAACCTCTTCACCGCTGCCTGCATGGATGACTACCTGGGCGGTCTCGACGCAGCCTTCTACAAGAATTTCAGGCGCCTACGCGACACTCGACGGGACATGGATCTCGACCTGCACGGACATCAGGTACCCCGTCATCTCTCGGAGTTGCCCGAGGGTGGGAGACTCTCGGAATCCCTGATCGATAGAGAGCTTCGTCTAATAGGTGAGAATCACGTCAAACCCTTTGCGCTATTAATAGATGAGGCAGACGTCCTTAGCGAAACACGCACGGGGCTAGAAATGCTCCGCAATGTATTTATGAACCAAGGTGATTATCTCATCGTATTAGCCGGAACGCCACGACTGCTGCCCGAGTTGACCGAAGTTTTTTCGCCTATAATTAGACAATTCAAGAAGGTCAATGTAGACCGATTCGAGCACCTCGAGGAAACCCGGAAATGCATGTGTGGCCCGTTAGAGGCCATCGGCATCAATCCTGGTTATGGCGCCGACGAGATCCCAATTCCCAACCCCGCTCTAGTACACAGACTCACAGGCGGCCGCCCCTACGAGATTCGCCTATTGTGTCATTTCATGTTTAGGCGGGTGGAAGCCGGCTACCAGACGAATCTTGAGGTAACCACGAGAACGATTGAACTTGTTCAACAAGAGCTCACGATTCGGGAGGACTGGCGCACCCCCTTCATAGCCGCCCTACACGAGCTCAGCGAACGAGAAATGCAACACTTGCGCCTTGTGAGTAGAGCGCAAGGAGCCTCGATAACCGAGCTTTGGGCCCTGGCCAGGACCTTGAATGACTTTGCTGGGACCCTTCCGGAACTGGAGGACGCTGCGCGAGCTCTTGAGTCCAAAGGAATTATCACAATTGACGATGCGGCCCCGGTGCTGATGCTGGACGATCTCGAAGACGTTTATCTCAGGTACTATTCACAAAATTTGGGGATCCCAATGGATCTCACGAGAACTACACTCGAAGACCATTTCACTGAGGTCCTCTCGAACTCTTCTGGCCCACAAACACAGCCAGAGGACCCAGACGTAGGTTACTGGGGCGAATCCAAGGACATGCGCTTTACGGAGTCCGTGTGCTGCCGTCAGCAGGGCGACACAGACGGCGACTGGGATGACTGGCTTTATTGGTGGTTTGTGGAGAACCCTGAAAAGGAATTCGACATCACTGAGTGCGACCTCATCATAGTTGACCCCAATGGACAAAGGCCGATCGGAAAGACGACATCGCTCTCTGGAATAGTCGGCCCATCTCGCAGTCAAGCACTAGTCGACATGAAGCAAGATATCGAAGCTCGAACGGCGGGATATGTGCGGATAGATCTGAGATCAAGGAAGATCTTTACGCCGTCGAGAGATCAAATAATCGAGGCGGTGAGATTTGGCGCACCAACGCACGTGAAACATAATTGTTGCCGCTACCACCTCAACGAGTTTTACGCTCTTTGGGAGCCCGCCACTAGAAACGAGGCCATTAATGAGCTGAAGACTTCGCTGGCATTTGCTGAGATAAATGAGAACTGTACTGCCATGGCACATGTGTGCCTTATCAACGAGGACTGGGTAGGTGCAGCTACTTGGGCGCGAAAGGGTTCCGAACTACCAGCCCGTGGGGATAGATTCTATGCCTCCGGGCAGCACTTTAGTTACGTCCGAGATAGCGTCGTCTTCACGCTGTACGATTTGGCGGTTGCACAGATCGCTCTCGGCGAGCTTGCTGAGGCCAGAAGAGTTGTTTCGCGCCTAACGAGGCTCGTGGAATCCCTAACTACATCAGCAACGAGTTCTGGTGAGATTGCGAGGATCGACAGAGTTGACGGTGCCTTTCGGTGTCGGGGCGTAATTAGAGTTACGAACCGCGACGTAGTTAACGAAATCCTCGCCCTGCTCGCTAGTGTTTAGCTGGTGATTCAGGCAAAGTTGCGCGGTTAATAATTGCCTCTGAGGTCGCGCCCGAGGAGAACTGAATCCCCCGTAAATCCAGGTCGGATAGGTCATACTTCGCAAAACTTCCGCCTCGGAAATCAAGAACCCTGCCCAATTTTAGCTCGGAAACAACCATCCTCACCGCGAGATTTGAAGCTTCCGTCCTTGGTCTACCCAAGGACCACCCCAAATAACCCAGCAAAAGAGCCCTGGCGTTGCCCGGACTCAAGTCGCGTGAGTGGTACAGAGTTTGTATTCCAATAACTGCCCATAAGTTTTCCATTTCGGAACTAGTGGGCAAGAGATTGCGCGCTATTCTCTCAAGTACCTCTAGTTCAGCAACTACCACTTCTCGAGCATCTTTCCTTTTGGCTATCTGATATTGCCTCGCGGCGATGACTCCAATCGCCAGCGTCGTGACGGAAGCCATTGCCTGCGCCGTCGCTGTGCGCATCGACGCCTCAGCCACGGAGTCGCCTTGGCTGTCCATTCCGAAGACTCGAAATACGAAAGGGAGGGCATTCGGAAGCGCCAATAGGAGGATGACGCCAAAAGCGCCTGCTATACCGGCCGATACCTTTGTTAACTTTGACATACGCATCAAGGAACGACGCGGACGGCGCCGTCGGCGGCGGACGAGGCCATGGAGGCGTATGCCCGCAGCGCGGCCGAGACCGGCCGGTCGCGGTCGAGGGGGGTGAAGGGGCGCTCGCGGGCCTGCTGCTTGGCCAGCCGCTCGTCCAGGATGTCTTGTGGCACAGCGAGA
Source organism: Nostocoides veronense (assembly GCF_039531185.1). NCBI lineage: Bacteria > Bacillati > Actinomycetota > Actinomycetes > Micrococcales > Intrasporangiaceae > Nostocoides > Nostocoides veronense. The sequence continues at coordinate 123,158 of NZ_BAAAPO010000032.1, read as the reverse complement.
TTGACCGAGCGGGCGGGGATGTCGATCTCGATGAGGTCGCCATCTTCGACCAGCGCGATCAGGCCACCGCTGGCCGCCTCGGGTGAAACGTGACCGATCGACAAGCCCGAGGTGCCACCGGAGAAGCGGCCGTCCGTGATCAGCGCGCAGGCTTGGCCGAGACCGCGGCCCTTGAGGAAGGAGGTCGGGTAGAGCATCTCCTGCATGCCTGGCCCGCCCTTGGGGCCTTCGTAGCGGATGACGACGACATCGCCTTCTTTGACCTGCTTGTTGAGGATGCCGCTGACGGCATCATCCTGGGACTCAAAGACGACCGCGGGGCCGGCGAAACGCCATACGGACTCTGGCACACCGGCCGTCTTGACGACGCACCCGGCCGGGGCGAGGTTGCCGGTCAGGACGGCGAGGCCGCCGTCGGCGGTGTAGGCGTTGGCCTTATCGCGGATGCAGCCGTTGGCTGCGTCGGTGTCGAGGGAGGCCCACCGGTTCGTGGTCGAGAAGGGCTCGGTGGTGCGCACGCCGCCAGGGGCGGCATGGAAGAGTTCGAGAGCCGCATCGGAGGGCGAGCCGCCGCGAATGTCCCACTCCCCCAACCATTCCGTGAGACTGGCGGCGTGCACAGCGTGGACGTCGCGCTGCAGCATCCCCCCGCGGTCGAGTTCGCCGAGGATCGCCGGGATGCCGCCGGCGCGGTGGACATCCTCCATGTGGTACTTCGGGCTGTTCGGCGCCACCTTGGCCAGGCACGGCACGCGACGGCTAATGGCATCGATATCGGCCATGTGGAAGTCGAGGTCGGCCTCGCGCGCGGCGGCGAGCAGGTGGAGCACGGTATTGGTCGAGCCGCCCATGGCGACATCGAGGGCGACGGCATTGGTGAACGCGTCAAAGGTCGCGATATTGCGCGGCAGCACCGACTCGTCGTCGCCATCGTAGTAGCGCTTGCACAGTTCGACGATCAGTTCCCCGGCGCGCAGGAACAGATCCTTGCGCGCCGCGTGCGTCGCGAGCGTTGAGCCATTGCCCGGCAGCGAGAGGCCGATCGCCTCGGTGAGGCAGTTCATCGAGTTGGCGGTGAACATTCCCGAGCAGGAGCCGCAGGTGGGGCAGGCGGAGCGCTCGATGGCGTCGAGTTGATCGTCGCTGACCGCGTCATTGGACGAGGCGATCATCGCGTCGATGAGGTCGATCTTGTCGTGCACGATGCCCTCGATGGCGACGGTCTTGCCGGCCTCCATCGGGCCGCCGGAGACGAAGACGACCGGGATGTTCAGGCGTAGCGCCGCGAGCAACATGCCGGGAGTGATCTTGTCGCAGTTGGAGATACACACCAGGGCGTCCGCGCAATGCGCGTTCACCATGTACTCCACGGCATCCGCTATCAGTTCGCGCGAGGGCAGCGAATAGAGCATCCCGGCGTGGCCCATGGCGATGCCATCGTCGACGGCGATCGTGTTGAACTCCTTGGCGACACCGCCCGCCTCCGCGACCGCGCCAGCCACGAGCTGGCCGAGGTCCTTCAAGTGCACATGCCCCGGCACGAACTGCGTGAAGCTGTTCGCAATGGCAACGATCGGCTTGCCGAAGTCGTCATCGGTCATCCCCGTCGCGCGCCACAGGGCGCGGGCTCCGGCCATCGTCCGGCCGTGGGTGGAGGTGCGGGATCGCAGCGCAGGCATACTCCTGATTCTCGCACCCGGGCTCGCGGCAGGCGCCGGGCGTCCACGACCCGGCTCACCCGATCAGGGCGTATGGAAGCGATCCAGGCTCGCGACGCCCGCCGCAAGATCGCGCCAGTAGCCCGAGAAGCTGAGCACCGCCAGACCCCCTGTCGGGAAACCCGCCGCCAGCGCCTCATGCGCGCGGCGACTGCCCTCGCCATCGGCGAGGAGGCTGGCCAGGGCAGGTATGCCGGGGGCGTGCCCGATCATCATCACGACGCTCGCGTCCTCATCCGCCTCTCGGACCACGCCGAGCAGGGCGTTGTGGTCCGCGTTGTAGATGCGCTGGTCATAGTGCACATCGGCTTCGCAACAGCCGCCGTCCCACAGGCCCTCGGCGGTTTGCCTGGCCCGCTCCGCGGACGAACAGAGCACCTGATCGACGCCGAGTTCGTGGCCGCTCAGCCACCCACCAGCGGTGCGCGCCTGAGAAATCCCCTCCTCGGTCAGCTCGCGTTCGTGGTCGCCCTCGGGGTGCCGCGCCGCCGCAGCAGCGTGCCGCACGAGGACGAGTTTGCGATCCATGGCAGCGGACGTCATACCCCAAGCATGCCCCTATCGCACGGGGTGGGGCGCTTTGGGGGGAATACCGCGGCCGCCCTTGCTACTTTTGGGTACAGCGGGATCGCCGCGCACTGGAGCGCGCCGACCCGACGCGCTCCCGCGCACGAACAGAAATGGGGTAACCCTCCATGGCGAATGCCGTTGACGACATTCTGAACAGCCTGGACATGGACCAGCTCGCCGCGATGGTGGGCGCGGATCCGAGCGAGGTCGAGGCGGCCACCGCGGCAGCGCTGCCCGCGCTCTTCGGCGGCCTCGACGCGAACGCCCAGGACCCCCGCGGCGCGGGCTCGATCCTCGAGGCTCTCGGCCAGCACGACGGCGCCCTGCTTGATGGTGGGGTCGACCTCGGCCAGGTCGACGCGCAGGACGGCGCAGCGATTACTCGCCACATCTTCGGCAGCAACGAGGACGCGGTCTACAGCCAGCTCGGTGGCTATGGCGCCGCCGGCGGCCTCGGCGGCAGCCTCTTCCGCCGGCTCCTGCCGATCCTCGCCCCGATCGTGCTGTCGTATGTCATGAAGCAGATGACGCAGCGCACCGGCGGCACGTCCGGCGGGGGCTCGTCCTCCGGTGGCGGCGGCCTCGGAGACATCCTGGGTCAGGTTCTCGGCGGTGGCGCTGCCTCGGCACCGCAGGACAGCCAGGCTGACGAGGAGGTGCTGCCCCAGCGCCAGCAGACGCCGCAGGCACCCCAGTCCTCCGGCCAGCCGAACCTCGACGACATCCTCAAGGACGTCCTCGGCGGGGCGGCCTCCAGCCAGAGCAGCCGCCAGCAGCAACAGCAGCAGCAGTCGTCGGGCGGCGGGATCATCGACATCCTTGGCTCGATCCTCGGCGGCGGCCGCCGCTGATCGCGCTCCGCGCGGCACACGTAGGAGGGGTGGCACCGTTCTCGGTGCCACCCCTCTCGCGTGCGCGTGAGCGGAAAGCTCAGTCCGTCAAGCTGTCGAGAATGAGTTGGCGGGCGGCTGCGGCGTCGGCCTGGCCCTTCATCTCCTTCATGACCTGGCCGATAAGGGCGCCGGCCGCCTGGACCTTGCCGTCGCGAACCTTTTGTGCCACATCGGGATTCGCCGCGATGACCTTGTCGACCGCGGCCTGCAGCGCGCCGCTGTCCTGCACCAACTCCAGGCCACGCGCGTCGGCAACCGCCGTCGGCGTGCCCTCGCCAGCAAGCACGCCGTCCCAGACCTGGCGCGCCATCGCGTCGTTCAGCCGGCCGCCCGTGATCAGCGACTCCAACTCCACGACGTGAGCCGGGGTGACGGCGAGGGACGCGGCATATGTCGGCACATCGGAACCCGCGTCATTGGCGCGGCGGGCGATCTCGCCCGACCACCACTTGCGTGCCCCGGCGGGGCTGGCACCGGCGGTGACGGTCTCATCGATCAGGTCGACGAGAGCGGCGTTGACGACATCGCGCATCTCCAAATCGCTGTAGCCCCAGGCACTTTGGAGCCGCTTGCGGCGGGCCGCGGGCGGCTCGGGCAGGGTCGCGCGCAGCGCCTCAACCGTCTCGGCGCTCGGGGCAACCGGGACCAGATCGGGCTCGGGGAAGTAGCGGTAGTCCTCGGCGTCGGACTTCTCGCGGCCGGCGGTCGTGATGCCGGTGTCCTCGTGCCAGTGCCGGGTCTCCTGCGTGACCTTGCCACCGGAGGACAGGATCGCCGCGTGGCGACCGATCTCGTAGCGCACAGCCCGCTCGACCGAGCGCAGCGAGTTGACATTCTTGGTCTCACTGCGGATGCCGAAGGTCGTCGAATCCTTCGGCATGAGTGAGAGATTCACGTCGCAGCGCATTGAGCCCTGCTCCATCTTCACGTCCGAGACGCCGAGCGCCTTGAGCAGGTCGCGCAGGGTCGCGACATACGCCTTGGCGATCTCGGGCGCCCGCTCCCCCGCGCCCGTCATAGGCTTGGTGACGATCTCGATGAGCGGAATGCCGGCGCGGTTGTAATCGACCAGCGAGTGCGTCGCGCCGTGGATGCGACCGGTCGAGCCACCAACGTGCAGCGACTTGCCGGTGTCCTCCTCCATGTGCGCGCGCTCGATCTCGACGCGATAGGTCGAGCCATCCGCCAACTCGACGTCGAGGTGGCCGTTGAAGGCGATCGGCTCGTCATACTGCGAGGTCTGGAAGTTCTTGGGCATATCCGGATAGAAGTAGTTCTTCCGGGCGAACCGACACCAGCTCGCGATCTCGCAGTTGAGCGCGAGGCCGATGCGGATGGCGGACTCGACGCCCTTCTCATTGACCACGGGCAGGGCGCCGGGCAGGCCGAGGCAGACGGGGCATACCTGCGAATTGGGTTCTGCCCCAAAGGCGGTCGCACATCCGCAGAACATCTTGGTGTTGGTGCCCAGCTCGACGTGCACCTCCAAACCCAGCACCGGGTCGTATGCCGCGAGGGCCTCCTCGAAGGGCAGCGTGGCTTCGGCGGTCGCCTGGCTCATGGCTCAGGCCCCCTTTCCGGCGGCGGTGAGATCGGGTGCGGAGTGCAGGAGCGGGGCTCCCCAGGCGGACAGCAGGCGGGCCTCGAGGGCGGCGCCCACGGCATACAGGCGCTGGTCCTGCATGGCCGGGGCGAGGATCTGGAAGCCGACCGGGAGGCCGTCCTCGGGCGCGAGGCCACTCGGCAAGGACATGCCTGGAACGCCGGCGAGATTGGCGGGGATCGTGGCAATGTCGTTGAGGTACATCGCCATTGGGTCATCGATCTTGTCGCCGAAGGCGAAGGCCGTCGTCGGTGCGGTGGGGCTGACGAGCACATCGGCCGCCTCGAAAGCGCGGGTGAAGTCGTCGGCAATCAACCGGCGGACCTTCTGGGCCGAGCCGTAATAGGCGTCGTAGTAGCCACTGGACAGGGCATAGGTGCCGAGGATGATCCGGCGCTTGACCTCGTCACCGAAGCCCGCGTCCCGGGTCGCCGCCATGACCTGCTCAGCGCTGGGGTCGTCGATGCCGTGCGGCGCGACGCGCAGGCCATAACGCATAGCGTCGAACTTCGCGAGATTCGAGCTCGCCTCGCTCGGGAGGATCAGGTAGTAGGCCGCGAGGGCATAGGTGAACGACGGGCAGGAGACCTCGACGACCTCAGCGCCGGCATCGACCAAATGCTGCACCGACTCATCGAAGCGTTGCTGGACCCCGGCCTGGAAGCCGTCGCCGGTCAGTTCGCGGATGATGCCGATCTTCATGCCGGAGACATCAGCTCGGCGGGCGGCCTCGACGACCGCTGGGACGGGCGCATCGATGGAGGTGGAATCCATCGGGTCGTGCCCGGCCATCACCTCATGCAGCAGCGCCGTGTCGAGCACGGTGCGGGCGCACGGTCCGGCCTGATCGAGCGAACTGGCAAGTGCCACAAGGCCATAGCGGGAGACACCCCCATACGTCGGCTTGGTGCCAACGGTCCCGGTGACGGCGGCCGGCTGGCGGATCGAGCCACCGGTGTCGGTGCCGGTCGCCAGCGGCGCCTGGAAAGACGCGATGACGGAAGACGAGCCACCGCCCGAGCCGCCGGGGATGCGATCGAGATCCCAGGGATTGCGGGAGGGGCCGTATGCCGAGTGTTCCGTCGAGGAGCCCATCGCGAACTCGTCCAGATTGGTCTTGCCGAGGATCGGCATACCGGCGGCCTTGAGTCGGGTGACCACGGTGCTGTCATAGGGCGGTATCCAGCCCTCCAGGATCTTCGACCCACAGGTTGTCGGCAGACCCTTGGTGGTCATGACGTCCTTGACCGCGATCGGCACACCGGCCAGCGTCGGCAGGCTCTCACCGGCCGCGCGGCGCTCGTCGATCGCGCGCGCGGCCGCCAGGGCACCCTCGGCGTCGACGTGCAGATAGGAGTGGACGACGCCGTCGACGGCGGCCGTGCGATCAAGGCAGGCCTGGGTGAGTTCCGCGGAGGAGATCTCGCGGGCAGCTAGGCGCGCGGCCAGGTCAGCAGCGCTCGCCGTGATGAGTTCGTTTGTCACAGTGGTGATCTCGCTCTTTCCGGATCAGTCTTCGTCAAGGATGCGGGGCACGGAGAAGCGCTGTTGGTCTTGCTCGGGGGCACCGGAGAGCGCCGCCTCGGGAGAGAGAGATGGGCGCACCTCGTCGGGCCGCGTCACATTCACCAGGGGCATCGGGTGCGACATCGGTGCCACGTCGTCGATCGGCGCATTCTGCACGGTCGCCACGGATTCGAGGATGATCCCCAACTCGCCGACCATCTTGTCGAGCTCGTCGTCGGACAACTCGATCCGGGCCAGCCCGGCCAGGTGCGCGACATCGGCGCGGGTCAATTCGGACATGCGCATCAGTCTATGTGGGCCGTGCGCACGCCCCCGGACCTCGACTCACAGGTGACACACAGAGCGGACATCGGCTCCCGATGGGTTGCGCTGACGAAATAGGGGCACCCGCAAGCCAAGGAGCCCCTCATGAATCCGATCCTCATCGGCGTCGACCTGATCGCCATCACCGTCCTCGTCTTCGCCTTCTTCCTGCCCCGCCACGGCCGGCGCGATCTGATCGTCGCCTTCCTCGGCGTCAACGTCGGCGTGCTTGCCGTCGCCGCGGCCTTGGCGACCTCGACGGTCAGCGCCGGCTTGGGCCTCGGGCTCTTCGGGGTGCTCTCAATCATCCGGTTGCGCTCGGAGGAGTTGAGCAACTCCGAAGTCGCCTACTACTTCGCCGCGCTCGCCCTCGGGCTGCTCGGAGGGCTGGGAAGCACCGATGCTCCGCTCGTTGCCGGCCTGATGGGCCTGATCCTCGCGGCACTCGCCATCGGCGATCACCCGGCGATCGCCCGCCGCACAGAGCGCCAGTCCATCGTGCTGGACCGGGCGTATGCCGATCCGGTCGCCACGCGCGCGCACGTCGAGCGCATCCTCGGTGCCGAAGTCGCGTCGCTGACGATCCTCAAAACCGACCTAGTCAATGACACGACCACCGTGGACGTCCGCTACCGCCCCGGCACCGCACTCGCGACGCCCAAGGCGCCGAAGGTCGCCCGATGACCGCCACCATCGCCACCAAAGAGGCCGTCATATCGCGTGCTGAGGAAACCATTCCGGCACCGGTCGGTGCCGACTTGGCACCCATCTCCCTGCCCGAATTGGTGGCCGCCGGCGAGTTGTTGACTCGCGTGGACCGGAAGTATGTTGTCCCGCTCGCCACGATCAAGCGCCTGGCCGATCGGCTCGGGCCCGACTCCCGGATCCTCCAGATCGACGGAGCCCGGACCTTCGGCTACCGATCGATCTATTGGGACACAGCAGAACTCGCGAGCTTCACCGCTGCTGGCCAGGGTCGCCGGCGCCGGTTCAAGGTTCGTTCCCGGGCCTATGTCGACACGGGCGCAACCTTCCTCGAGGTCAAGACGCGCGGTCCGCGCGGCACGACAGTCAAGGAGCGCATCGAGCATCCGGAGATCCTCAGCGCCCGCCTGGACGTCGAGGCGTCCGACTTCGTGTCGGATCGCCTGGCGGCCCATGGGGTCGAGGGCATCGACGCGAGGGCGCTGCAGGCCACCCTCATCACGCGCTACCGGCGGATGACCATCGCGACGGTGACCGCTGAGGGGTCCCTCACACGCGCCACCATCGACACCGACCTGCGATTCCGGGTGCCGGCCGGCGCTGCCTTGGACCTTCCTGGACTCGCGATTATCGAGACCAAAGGCACCTCGACTCCCTCGGCAGTCGACCGCGCACTCTGGGCGCTGGGCCACCGACCCGTCCGCGTGAGCAAGTACGGCACCGGTCTGCGTGCCCTGCGCCCGGAACTCCCCGACTTGAAGTGGCACCGGACCTTGCACCAGCACTTCCTCACAGCCTGAACCTCACTCACCCCGCAAGCCTTTTCACCGATCCAGGAGCTACCCACCATGAAGACACAGCGCATCACCTCGGCGCTCGTTGCCCTAACAGCCGGCCTCGGCTTGGCCGCCTGCGGGGGCAACGCGAGCGGCACACCCGCCGGTTCGGTAACCTCCGCTGTCTCGGGCTCGACTGGAACTTCTTCGAGCAGCAGCGCTCCCGCCTCCGGCTCGGTAACCAGCGCCGAATCGGCGCTCCTGAGCGACAATGCCGCCTCGCACGCATCGGCGCAGGACACGACATACGATGCGGCACAGGCTGTTTCGGTGACCTTGGCCGACGGGGCGAGCACGGCGTCAGGCACGGCAGGCGTCAGCATCAAGGACGACCTCATCACGATCTCCACGCCGGGGACCTATGTCCTCAAGGGCACCTTGACCGATGGTTCGGTCGTCGTCAACAGCGATACCGATGGCACGGTGCGCCTCGTCCTTGATGGCGCCACGATCACCAATAGCGTCGGCGCCGCCGTGAACATCCAGGCCGCGGACCAGGCGGTTGTCGTGCTGGCCGATGGCACGACCAATGCGTTGACCGACGGCACGGGATATGACACCTCCGCGCAAGACGCCCCGAATGCCGCGCTCTTTTCGATGGCGGATCTGACCATCGGCGGGAGCGGATCGCTGACGGTCACGGGCAACACGAATGACGGCATAGCGAGTAAGGACGGACTGGTCATCCAGGGCGGCACCATCCAAGTCACCGCCGTCGATGACGGTGTTCGCGGCAAGGACTACCTCATCGTTGCCGGCGGCAGCCTCGACGTCTCGGCCGCCGACGACGGCCTGAAGTCGGACAACGAAAGCGACGACACGGTCGGGTACATCCTGATTTCCGGCGGAAAGACCACCGTCACCGCGGGCGACGACGGCGTCCACGCCGAAGGGGACCTCGCGGTCACCGGCGGCACCGTCGAGGTGACGAAGTCCACCGAAGCACTCGAAGGCGCCAATATCGTCATCGAGAACGGCTCGATATCGCTGACCTCCTCCGACGACGGCCTCAACGCCACGGCCGGCACCAGCTCGGGCGGCGGGATGGGTGGCGGCGGGATGCAGGACGACGGATCGCAATTGCTCATCAGCGGCGGCACGATCGTCGTCAATGCGGGCGGGGACGGCCTCGATTCCAACGGGCGCACCACGATCAGCGGCGGCACCACGGTTGTCTATGGCCCGACGATGAATGGCAACGGATCCCTGGACTCCAATGGCGGCACCACCGTCACCGGAGGCACCGTCCTGGCGGCCGGCTCGTCCGGCATGGCCGAGGCCCCCGACAGCGCGTCGACCGGGGGCTGGGTCCAGCTCGGCTTCTCCAGCACCGTCAGCGCCGGCCAGACCGTGAGCATCGCCTCGGGCGATCAGGTCCTCGCCACCTTCACTGCCGTCAAGGACTACTCGAACCTCGTCTTCACCGGCGCCGGCATCACCTCCGGTCAGTCGTATGACGTGTGGTTCGGCGGCGCGCTCGCCGCCGACCAGGTCGCCACCTTCTCGCTCGGCGGCTCGATCGATGGCGCCACCAAGGTCGGCTCGGTCACCGCCGGGCAGGGCACCGGCGGCATGGGCGGGCACTGAGCCAGCCACCCGTCATACAGCCAGGACACCTCACGAAGTTTCCTCGCTCGCAAGCTCGCTCCGGTACTTCGCGGGGACCCCGTTCGGGAGCTTCGCAATAGGTCCCAGAGCACCACACCAGTCCCGCACTCGCGCAACAGAACCCGAAGGACGATGACATGACCGCGACCCTGATCCCCCCGACGCAGACCCCCTCGCAGCCCCCGGGCCCGGAACCGGTGGGATCACGACGCATGGGGCGTCGTGCCGCCCTTTACGGCATCGGCGGTGTCGCCTTTGCTGGCCTGGGCGCCACCGGCGGCTGGGCATTGAACCGTTATGTCGTGGACCACGTCGAGGTGAGCAATGCCTCCGAGCAGACGTCAACCGCCATACAGGCCGTGGCCGCGGACACCACGGGTGCGACGAGTTCCGCGGACAGCTATACCAGCGACACGGCAACGATCAAGATCACCAAGGTCGTGACGGGCTCGGGCAGCGACCAGGTGACCTATTTCGTCGCGGACGTCACCGTCAGTGATGCCACGATCGTCAAGAGTGCCTTTGCCAACGACCAGTTCGGGCAGAACATCATTGCCTACCCCTCGGCGATCGCGGCGCAGGCCGGTGCGGTCCTGGCGATCAATGGCGATTACTACGGCTTCCGCGACACCGGCATCCAGATTCGCAATGGCGTCATCTATCGGGATGCCGGCGCCCGAGAAGGTCTCGCGTTCTATAAGGACGGCTCGATGAAGCTCTACGACGAGACCGCGACAAATGCCAAAACGCTTCTCTCCGAGGGTGTTTGGCAGACCCTGTCCTTCGGTCCAGGACTGGTCGAGGGCGGCAAGGTGCGCAGCGGAATCGAGTCAGTGGAGGTCGACACGAACTTCGGGAATCACTCCATCCAGGGCCAGCAGCCGCGCACCGGCATCGGCCTGATAGGGAACAACCACCTGCTCTTCGTCGCTGCGGACGGCCGCAGCCCTGGCTACAGCCGTGGAGTGACCATGACCGAATTCGCCGAGATCTTCGTCAGCCTCGGCGCCGAGGTGGCGTACAACCTCGACGGCGGCGGCTCGACCGCGATGATCTTCCAGGGCAATCTGGTCAATAACCCGCTGGGCAAGGGTCAAGAGCGCGGGACGAGCGACATCGTCTACATCGCGGGGTGAGCGGCCATGATCGTTCTCATTCCGTCCTACGAGCCGGACCAACGCCTCCCCCAACTGATCGCCGATCTCGGTGACGCCGCGCCGATCCTGATCGTCGACGACGGCAGCGGCCCGGCATACTCCTCGATCTTCGCCGAGTGCTCGCGGCGCGGGGCCACCGTGGTCCATCACGAAATGAACCGCGGCAAGGGTGCCGCGCTCAAGACCGGATTCGCCTATGCCGCAGCGCATTTCCCCGATGAGGGGATCGTGTGTGCCGACAGTGACGGGCAGCATTCCCCCGTCGACATCCTGCGCGTCGCGGCCGAGCTGGAGAGCGGCGAGCCCGACATGGTCCTCGGGGCGCGGCTCTTCACCGGCTCGGTGCCCCTGCGCAGCCGCGTCGGCAATGGCGTGACGAAGCGGCTGTTTGCGCTCGCGGCACGGCGCACGCTGATCGACACCCAGACTGGCCTGCGCGCCTATCCGGCCCGGATGATTCCATGGCTGCTTGCCATCCCTGGCGATCGCTTCGAGTACGAATTGCAGCTGTTGCTGCGGGCCTGCTCGGAGGATCAGGACATCCGCGAGGTGGAGATCGCCACGATCTATCTCGACGAAAACGCTTCCTCGCACTTCCGGCCGCTACACGACTCGGTGCTCATCTATCGCCAACTGCTCTCCTTCATCGGCTCCTCGCTGCTGGCGTTCGGGATCGACACCACGCTGCTCTTCCTCGGGGTTGCCCTGACGGGTCAGGTCACCGCCTCGGCGGTTGCCGCGCGCGTCGCCAGTGCCGCGACGAACTACACAATCAACCGGCGCTGGGTCTTTCGTCGCGGTGGCGAGGCGGCACCGCTGCTGCCCTCGCTGCTGCGGTATGCCGCCCTCGCCGCGACGATCCTCGTGGCCAATGTGGCCCTGCTCCACGCTCTCCTGGCCGTCACCGGTTCCCTGCTCGCGGCCAAGATCGCCACGGAGGTCGCCCTCTTCGCCGCGAGCTTCCTCATCCAGCGGGCTCTGGTCTACTCGGGACGCAAAATGTCACCCCAAAGGGTGGAAACGCGGCAAAACCCGGGCGAGCAGATCGCCAGAGAAAAAAATCTCGCCCGCTAAGCCCACTTCGTCGACCTCGCGGACCCTAATCTCGGCACACATTCCCGCAACAAGGAGGTTGTGATCATGCGAGGTTCAGGGCTTATCTGGACGATCGTCGGTGTGCTGCTCATCATCGCCCTACTTATGTGGATCATGGCGCGCGCCTGATCACGCCAGCGCGCAGAGCGCGACACAGCATGGACGAGGTCCCGGTGCCACGGCACCGGGACCTCGTCGTGTTTGCTCAGTCGGCTGAACCGGTCTCGAGCAATCGGACGAAGCCGGCCTCGTCGAGGATCGTCAACCCCAGCTCGCGCGCCGTGGTCTCCTTCGATCCGGCGCCAGGACCGACCACCACCCAGTCGGTCTTCTTGGACACCGAGCCGGACGCCTTGCCCCCGCGCGCGAGGATCGCCTCCTTCGCCGAGTCCCGGCTGAAGCCCTCCAGTGATCCCGTCACGACCACGGTCTTACCCGCCAACGTTTGCTCGACATCCTCGTCACGTTCGTCCACCATCCGCACGCCTTCAGCGGCCCATTGATCGACGATGCGCCCGTGCCATTCGTTGCCCGGCCGGTCGAACCAGTCCCGAACCGATTCGGCGATGACCCCGCCGACGCCTTCGACACCGGAGAGTTCCGCCACCGATGCTGACCGGATGGCCGCCATCGACCCAAAGTGACGCGCCAATGCCCTGGCTGCGGTGGGACCGACATGCCGGATGGATAGGGCCACGAGGACCCGCCACAGCGGCTGCTCCTTGGCGCTGACGAGATTGTCGACGAGCCGCTGACCATTGGCCGACACCACCCGTCCATCGACGATCTTGCCTTCCGGGTCGGTCTTCTTCGCCGCTCGCGTGTACAGGGGCACGCGGGCAATCTCCTTCTCCCCCAAGGAAAAGAGCATCGACTCACTCGCACCGCCCAGGGAAGGATCGATCAGCACGCCGGAATCCAGCAGCGCCACCGCGCCCTCCCAGCCGAGCGCCTCGATGTCGAAGGCACCTCGTCCGGCGAGACCGAAAAGCCGCTCGCGCAACTGGCTGGGGCACGAGCGGGCGTTCGGGCAGCGAATGTCCTTATCGCCCTCCTTCTCCGGCGCCAGCTCGCTGCCGCAGGCCGGACAGTTCGTCGGCATAACGAAGGCCCGCTCGCTGCCGTCGCGCAAGTCAACGACCGGCCCGAGGATTTCCGGAATAACGTCTCCGGCCTTGCGCAGCACGACGGTGTCGCCGATCAGCACGCCCTTGCGCTGCACCTCAAAAGCGTTGTGCAGCGTGGCATTCGTGACGGTGGAGCCCGCCACGACGACTGGTTCCATGACGCCATATGGCGTGACCCGTCCGGTGCGACCCACATTGACAAGGATGTCGAGAAGCTTGGTGTTGACCTCCTCGGGCGGGTACTTGTAGGCGATGGCCCAGCGCGGCGCGCGGCTGGTGGAGCCCAGTTGACGCTGGACGGCGATCTCGTCGACCTTGACGACAACGCCGTCGATCTCATGCTCGACGCTGTGTCGTTGCTCGCCGAACCGGACTATGAACTCCTGGACCTGCTCGATGTCGTCGAGCACGCGGAAGTGGCTGCTGACCGGCAGTCCCCAACCGCGCATGAGCTCGTATGCCGTGGACTGCCGCTCGATGTCCAGCCCTCGCCTTGCGCCGATGCCGTGGACGAGCATGCGCAGCGGCCGGGTGGCGGTGACCTTGGGGTCCTTTTGACGTAGCGATCCGGCGGCGGCATTGCGGGGATTGGCGAAGGGTGCCCGACCGGCCTCGACGAGGCTGGCGTTGAGGCCCGCGAAGGCCTCGATCGGGAAGAAGACTTCGCCGCGGATCTCCACCAGCGCGGGAATATCGTTGCCGAACAACTGCGTCGGCACCCCGTCAATGGTGCGGACGTTGAGCGTGACGTCCTCGCCGGTCCGCCCGTCGCCGCGGGTCAGGGCCCGGGTCAGCCGGCCCTGCTCATACAGCAGGTTGATCGCGAGGCCGTCGATCTTCAGCTCGCAGAGAAAGTGGTATGAGGCCCCGCCGGCCTCGCGCTCGACACGCGCGGCCCAGGTGGCTAGTTCGTCCGGGGCGAAGACGTTGTCCAGGCTCATCATGCGTTCGAGGTGATCGATCGCCTGGAAGTCGGTGCTGAAGATCGCCCCGCCAACGGTCTGCGTGGGGCTGTCGGGCGTGCGGAGGGACGGGTGTGCCTCCTCGAGTTCCTGTAGCCGACGAATCAGGGCGTCGTACTCCCCATCGCTGATTGTCGGCGCATCCTTGACGTGATAGGCGAACTGCGCCGCCGTGGCTTGCTCAGCCAGGGACGTCCATTCGTGACGAGCACTTTCGGGGATCTCATGGCTCTCTGGCACCCGCTCATCCTGCCGCACATAGGGTCTGGGGCATGGGACAAGTCGTGCTCTATGCCTTCGACACCATGGCGGACTGGGAGTACGCCTATGTCACCACTGTGCTGCAGATGGCGGCGCGCGGCGGGGACGATCGCTATCGCCTTGTGGTCGCCGGCGCGGCCGGCGAGCCGGTGACCACGCTGGGTGGCCTGCGGGTGCTCCCAGAGACAACGCTGGGCGACCTCGACGTGAGCGATATCGACCTGCTCCTCCTGCCGGGTGGCAACACGTGGCTCGACGGGGACCACAGTTCGGCGCTCGCCCTCGCCAGCAGGTTGCTCGACTCCGATCGCCAGGTAGCCGGCATCTGCGGTGCCACTCGCGCCCTCGCCAGGGCGGGGTTGATGGAGCATCGCGCGCATGTCGTCAACGCGGATGCCGACGAGCCCGACTACCCCGGCAGCGCCGCCCGCGTGCACGCCTCGATCGCCCACGATGGGCCGCTGATCACCGCCATTGGCGAGGCGCCCTTGGAGTTCAGCCGGGCCGTCTTCATGGCGCTGGACCTCGACGATCAAGCCGGCATCGACACCTGGTATGCCTTGTTCAAGGGCGTGCCGGACGCGCGGTGAGGCGCGTCAGGAAGCAACTATTCGGATCCGCCACATAGGAGGCAAACGGGCCCGTCGGCGTGAAGCCGGCCGCGACATACAACCGACGCGCGGGCGCGAAGAAGTCCATACTCCCGGTTTCAAGCGATAGCCGCTCGACGCCACGGTTGTCGGCGTCGGCGAGCAGGAAGGCGAGCATTGATCGCCCGTGGCCGCGCCCGCGAGCGGCGGGAGCGACCCGCATACTCTTGATCTCTTCGTGCCCGGCTCCGAGGCGAGCAAGCGCCCCGGTCGCGACGATCTCGCCAGCCACGCGGCATACGAAGAGCCGAATCCCTTCTCCCCCAAGTCTTTCCACGTCGAGCGCGTGTCGGCTCTCCGGTGGCGCCGTCGGTTCCAGCTCGTCCAGGTGCGCCTGGAGGAAGGTGCGCAGGGCCGGGTCACTCAGGTCGGCCCGGCTGATCCCGGTTGCCGTGGGCGCCGGCTCGCCGAGGTCCGGAAGCGTCGGCCACCGGTCCGCCGCCCAGGCCGTCCAGCTCCCGAATGGCGCGGGCGGGGGCGGCAGCGCGGCATACGACATCTCGTGCTCGGTGGGGACTTGGTATGCCGCGAGGAACCGGTCGTGGTCCGCCTCGCTCATCTCGAAGGTCTCGTGCGGGACGGTGCGCCACCGGTGCTCGGCCCGGCGGCGGCGCTCCCGCTCCTCCAGGGTCAGGTAGTGGAGTGCGAAGGTGCCGCCGGCCAGCGCCGCGATGGCGCGCACCGCATACCGCTCATCGGGGGACCAGCAGCCGAAGTCGAGGATCGCGTCGCTCGCCGAGAGCAGGGCGCGATAGGCGACCCAGACGAGCCGGCCCTCGAGGATGTCGCGGCGTCCTCCGGCATCGGACTCACCGAAGAGCGGTTGCATCCACTCATCCGGGGTGAGGCGGATGGCGTTGTCGCGGTGCTCGATCTGCCGGGCGAGGGTCGTCTTGCCGGTGCCAGGCAGGCCGGTGGTGAGATGGAGCACCGGCAGGCGGGGACGCATGGCGCCGATCCTCGCATCCGTCCCTCCGAGCATGCACAATGGCGCCCACAACCCATTCCGCCGGCCGCGGACCAACTCCAGGAGGGTCGACTATGACCAACCTCGCGACGAATCTCGTCACGACCGCCGAGCAGCACCCCGACAACACGATGATCGCGATGGGCGGCAAGCACCTGTCGTATGCCGTGATGCACCAGCTCGCCGCGAAGCTCGCCGGCGACCTCAAAGCCTCCGGCATCGAGCCCGGCGACCGGGTAGCGCTGATCCTGCCCAATGTGCCGGCCTTCCCGGTGGCCTTCTTCGCCACGTTGTATGCCGGCGGCACCGTGGTCCCGATGAACCCGCTGCTCAAGGCAGGTGAGATCGACTTCTTCTTCACCAACTCCGGGGCCAAGATCGCCTTCGTGTGGCCCGACTTCGTCGATGAGGTCACCAAGGGCGCGGCCAACTCCGGAACCCTGGTCGTGCCGTGCGACCCGATGGGTCCAGTCGGGGATCTGTTGACGGCCGGCGAGCCGATCACCGCGCCCGTCGAGCGTGCCGATGACGACACGGCGATCATTCTGTATACCTCGGGCACGACAGGCCGGCCCAAGGGTGCCGAGTTGACGCACGCCAATATCCACCTCAACGCCACGCGCTGCGCGAATGACATCGCGCAGATCACCCGTGACGACGTGGTAATGGGCTGCCTGCCGCTCTTCCACGTCTTCGGCCTGGTCGTCGGGTTGCAGGCGGCCGTGATCGCGGGCGCGGCGCTGGCCCTGATTCCGCGCTTTGACCCGGCGGATGCGATCAAGACGATCGCCAACGAGAAGGTCAGCGTGATGCTCGGGGTGCCGACGATGTATGCCGCGATCCTCAACCACCCCGATGGCGACAGTCTCGACGCCTCCAGCCTGCGCACCTGCTGCTCGGGTGGCTCGGCCATGCCGCACGAGGTGCAGCGGGCGTTCGAGGAGAAGTTCAACTGCCAGATCCTTGAGGGCTACGGCCTGTCCGAGACCTCGCCGGTGGCCTCCTTCAATATGCCGGGGCAGCCGACGAAGTCGGGCACGATCGGCGTCGCGATCCCCGGTTGCGAGATGAAGCTGATCGACGAGGACGGCAAGGATGTCGGACCCGGCGGCGTCGGCGAGATCGCCATCCGCGGCGACAACGTCATGAAGGGCTACTGGCAAAATCCGGAGGCCACCGCTGAGGCGATCCCGGATGGTTGGTTCCGCACCGGCGACATGGCGACGGTGGACGACGAGGGCTACTACACGATCGTGGATCGCAAGAAGGATATGATCCTGCGCGGCGGCATGAATGTGTATCCGCGAGAGGTCGAGGAAGTCATCTACGCCCACCCTGACGTCTTGGAAGTCGCCGTCGTGGCGGTTCCCGACGAGCTGCTCGGTGAGAATGTCGGCGCCGCCATCGCGCTGCGCCCCGGCGCGACCGCGAGCGTCGAGGACATCCAGGCCTGGACCAAGGAGCGGATCGCGGCCTACAAGTGCCCCCGCACCGTGTGGCAGGTCGAGGAACTCCCCAAGGGCCCGACCGGCAAGATCCTGCGCCGCGAGGTGCACGCCCCCTCCGCCTGACCGGTTCGTGCCCGGGCGGTGGTCTCCTAACCTCTGCTAGCCGAAGTTAGTCGAATCCGCAGACCTTGCACGGTATGCGGATTCGACTAACCTGCGCTGACTTCGGAGCGTCACGCCATGGCGGCCTTCGGTTTTCGCGGTTTGGCGTTAATGACATAGGCGCAGGCCAGGACGACGGCGAAGCCAAGGAGCTGAGCCGCGCCGAGGTGCTCGCCGAGGACGAAGACACCGAGCACGACCGAGACCACCGGAATCAGATAGGTGACGGTGGTCGAGGCGACAGCACCGGCCGCGCGGACGACATCGAATTGCAGCATGTACGCAATTCCCGTGCCAACAAAGCCCAGCAGAGCGACGCAGACCAGGCCGAGCCAGATCGGGTACTGCGTGTGCCCTTCGTGCGGGACGAGCGACCATGGCGTCGCGACATCACTGGACAGCCACCAGATCAGGATGACAGGCACCATCAGCGCCGAGCCGCAGAGCAGGAGCGCCGCGGGCTGCGACAGTCCGCCGAGGTCAGCGTGCGCCAAATACCGCCGGTTGTAGGTCCAGCCCAGGCCGTAACACGCACCCGACAACACGACGATCAGGAAGCCCAGCGGGTCGGGACGTCCTGCGGTATTCCACGGCTCCGCGATGATGATGACGCCCAGGAAACCGATGAGCACCGCGGCGAGGTTGGCGCCGGTGAGCCGCTCGGCGGGCAGCAAGACGATGGCAAAAAGCACCGCGGCGATGGGTGTCGTCGCATTGCCGATCCCCGCGATGGCGGAGGCGACCCGGGTCTCCCCCACGACGAACCCGGTGAAGGGCAGCGCTGTCAGAAAGACCGAGGACACGGCCAGGTGCCCCCAGACCCGGCGCTCGCGCGGGAGGCGACCACCCGTCATACGCAGGAGCAGTACGAGGATGAGCGCCGCCGCCAGGATACGCGCGGTCGCGATCTGGATCGGATGCAGCGCGGCGAGGGAAACCTTCATGAAGAGGAAGCTCGAACCCCAAATCAGCGCCAGGGCAAGGAATTTCGCTTGCCATGGAATGCGTTGGTCGGTGCTCATCGAGTGGCTCCCTCCGTCAGTTCGCGGGCGAGATCGATGGCGGTGCGCTGCGTATGCCGTGCGCCCGCCACCGTGGAAGACGCCAGACCGCACGCGGGTGTGAGGGTCAACGCGTCGAGATGTTCCGCGGCGAGCCCGACAGTCTCGAAGGCGTCCAGGACGAGGCGCTTGCCGCGTTCGACGGAGGCCGTGCCGTCGGTGGGGAGAGCGCCGGCATAGAGCCCGATCCCAGACTCGATGGTCGCAGCCAGCGACTCCCAGCGCGCAGGGGTCGCGTCAGTGACGTCGAGGGCCAAGGCCGCCGCTGCGGTGTTGCGCAGCAACGGGATTGGCGCGCTCGGGTGGCAGCAGTGGATGACGACGGGGGCCGACTGCGCCTCGACCAGGGCGCGCAGCCCGGTCCCCACGACCTGCGGGTCGACGGCGCGCACCCGGCCGTAGCCACTGGCATTCGGGAGCAGGCCTTGCAAGACGGCGGGCAGGGACGGCTCATCGAGTTGGATCACCAGGTCGGCGCCAGGAATCAGGCGGCGGGCGTCCGCGGCATACCGGCTAATGCCCTCGCTCAGTGAGGCGAGCAGATCGCGGGTGGCTCCGGGGTCGCTGACCGAGCGCTCGCCGCGGTTGAGTTCGACGGAGGCGGCGAGGGTCCATGGGCCAGCCACCTGGACCTTCAGTGGCCCCGTGTAGCCGTCGTAGGCCTCGGCGAGTTCATCGAGATCCTGACGGATCAGGGCGGCCGTGCGGGCGGCATCCTTGCCGGGCCGGTCGACGAAGCGCCAACCGCTCGGTTGGAGGTCGACGTGCAGGTCGACCAACAGGCCGGCGCCCCGGCCGATGAGGTCGGCCCCCGGCCCCCGGGCCGGGGTTTCGGGCAGGTATGGCAGCCCGAGCCCGTCCGCGTCGAGGAGCAGGTCCCGCGTGGTGACGATGGCCTCGCGAACGTCGGTGCCGGGCCAGGAGCCGATGCCGGTTGCGCGCGTCACCGCGACATCATCCCGGAGTCCGGGACGGCGCGCGAATCGCTCACGGGGCGGGGCGGGCGGCGATGAAACGCTCGACGGATTCCGGGATCGGGCCGACCGACCACGGGGCTGGGACCGGCGCACCGGCAACTGTGCGCAGGGGTATGACGCCACACCAGACATCGACGGGGCCGGGCGGCTCGGCGGGGTCGCCATCGCGCTGCTTCATGATCCAGTTGTCGTCGCCGATGGCCAGGGCCAGGCCCGCCGTCGCAGCCTCTTCCTTCTTGGTCGACGGCGGCACTTCGGCATGACGTCCCGGGATGATGTGCTCCGAGATCGTCTCCAGCGCAGTGGATTTCGCGTCTTGCGAAAGAGTCTCCAGGTGCCCGCGGATCACCACGGAGCGATAGTTGGCTGAGGACTCGAAGGTCGTCTCGGCGACCACGAGGCCATCCATCACGACGACACAAAAGGCCGCGGGGGCGCCCGCCGCAACCTGCCGCAAGGCGCCCGCCCCCGACGAGCCGTGGAGCAGAATCCGGTCGCCGTCGCGGGCATACAGCATGGGCACGACCCAGGGCTGGCCGTCCAGGACAGTCGAGAGCGTGCCGACGAGTTGGCTGTCGAGCAGGGCGTCAAGCTGCTCGCGGGTGCCAAGACCCCGATCGGGCTTGCGGGTCAGGCGGGAGAGGCGGTCGTCGGCGGCGCGGAGGGAGCTCATCCGCGCATCACATCACAGTCGACACCCACCGCGCCGGGCATTCCGACGAGGCGCGGGAGCGTCGCGGGTCGTGTCACTCCGCGCGGTCCGCCGGACCGGCGTACCGCGTCACGAGGCGCGCCGCGCGCTGGCGGAGAATGTCGCGAACCGATACGGGAGAAAGGACGTCGGCGTCATCGCCGAGCTGCCAGATGGCCCACACGGCATGCCGCTCATCCTCGAAGGAAACCTCGAGGCGAACCCAATGATCCAGCTCGGACTCCTCGGCGCGCACGGCTCGTGCCATGTCGAGCAGTTCCGACAGGCGCGGACGCCGAACGCGAAGGACCACAGGGAAGTCATGATCCGCGAGGAACTGAGCACAGCGCCTCGCCCACAGTTGGTCGAGGTCGACCCTCGCGGGTCGCTGGGCCGACTCGGGCAGTCGTTCGGCGCTCAGGATCCGAGAGAGCCGGTAGGTGCGCTCGGCCCCATCTCGCGTCGCCAGAAGATAGGTCCGACCCCGCACCGTGACCAAGCCGATGGGGTCCACTGTCCGCGAGGCCGCGGGCGCGGCGGGAGCCGCATACTCGATCTGCAGGCGCTTGCCGGCAAGCACGGCCTCACGTACGGGACGCAAGAGTGCCGATGGGATGTCTTCCCCCTCGGTCCGACGAGACAGCAGGTCTGTCGCCGGCTCGGCCAGCAAACGTTGCGCGGCAGCACCGAGCCCGCTCTGGTTCGATTCGGGCAGGGCATCGACGACCTTGCGCAGCGCCGATGCCAGTGCGCCATCGAGCCCGAAGAGGTGCCCGCCACCACTCGCGAATGTGGTCCGCATCGGCGTCTACACCACCGATGTTGATGCGCTGTTCCCGCACTATGGCGTTATCGCGGGGCGACTCGCGGCCGCCGGGGTCGCGCCAACCACCACGATGCTCTGCGTCGCGCGGTTGGCCATCCCCGGCCAACTCATCGAACTCGACGGGACCGCCGTCGCCTAGTCCTCCAGGAGTTCAGGCTGCGTCGCGCGGCCCGTCGGCGGGAGACGACGGCGCGTCGGCGAGGGCTTGGCGCGCGAGGCGCTCGGTGACGGCGTGTGGGTCGGTGCGGGCGTCATACCGCCAGAAGTCGCGCAGCCAGGCGGCGGTCAGGCCGACGCCGGCGATGCAAGCGAGGCCGCCGCTGGTGATGGCGCCGCGCACATTCCACGCGTCGGCGACCAGGCCGGCGCGCATCTGCCCGCCGAGCGGACCGACCGAATAGGACAGCATCTCGATCCCCGCGAGTCGACCCCGCATCCGCTCCGGGATGGTCTGGTTCCACACCGTGCCGCGGAAGACGGCGGAGATATTGTCCGCGGCGCCCGCGAGGGCGAGGGCACCCATCGCCAGCCAGATCGACGGCGCGAGCCCGACGAGGGCGATGGCCAGGCCGTATGCCGCGGCAGCGATCGTGATCGCCCGGCCGTGGTGATGCACCCGCGGCATCCACCCGGAAAGCGTCGTGGCGATGAGGGCGCCGACCGTCTCAGCCGAATACAGCATGCCAACCAGCTCCGGCCGGCCAAAGACTTCCTCGGCGAAGGCCGGGAAGAGCACGATCGGCATCGCGAGGAACATCGCGGCGATATCGATGAGATAGGTCGCGAGCAAATCGCGGCGGCGCACGGCATACGTCCAGCCCTCGGCGATGCCCCGCAGCGATGGGGGCGTGGTCTCCTCGCGATGCGGATAGGGGCGCATCGCGGCATACATCGCGGTGGCCACGAGCATCCCGAGCACATCGACGACGAAGCACCAGCCGATCCCCACCTTGGCGATGAGCAGCCCGGCGAGGGTAGGGCCCAGGAAGAGCCCGGCATGCAGGCCGAAGGAGGCCAGGGCATTGGCTTGCGTCAATTGGTCGTGCCGAACTGTCCTGGGCAATAACGACTCTCGCGACGGTCGCTGCAAGGCGCCAACGCAGGTCAGCAACGCGCCGACGACGAAAATCAGCGGAATGCTCGGGTTGTCGTGGAACGCGTTGCCCGCCAGCACCCCCATGAGCACAACCTGGGCGCTGCCGCACAGGACCAGCAGCCGCTTCCGATCGACATGGTCCGCGAGCGCCCCGCCCCAGAGGCCGAAGACCACGAGGGGCACGAGTTGGACAGCGCCCATCAGGCCGACCATCGCGTTCGAGCCGGTCTCGCGATAGATCAAGAAGGGCAGCGCGACATAGGACACCATGTGCCCGAGATAAAAGACGCTGCCGGCGATGAGCAGCAGCCGGAAGTCGCGCGACTCCCGAGCGGGCGTCAGGTCGAGGCGGAGGGCGGCGATCCGGGAGCGCAGGCTCACGACGCGGGCTCGGTAGGCCGCCCGCGCCCTGCCGTCTCGATGGTCGCCGACCCGACGACGCGGGTGCCGTCATACAGAACCACGGACTGGCCGGGGGCGATGCCGCGGATGCGACGGTCGAGCAGGACGCGCACCCGGGTGCCGTCCGGCTCAACGGTGGCCGGCACTTCCTCCCCGTGGGCGCGCACCTGTGCGCCCAACTGGCTCGGCCCGGTCGGCGCGGGACCGCACCACAGCGCCCGCATGCCGACAATCTCATCGACGCCGAGCAGATCCGCCGTCCCGATGGTCACGGTGTTGGCGGCCCGGTCGATCCCCACGACATAACGCGCCTGACCGTCCATCGCGCTGCGGTCGAGCCCGAGACCCTTGCGCTGGCCGATCGTAAAGCCGTAGGCCCCCTCATGGTGACCGACCACCGACCCGTCGGCATCGAGAATCTTGCCCGGCTGCTCCCCCAGCCGCTTGGTCAGCCAGCCGCGGGTGTCGCCGTCGGGGATGAAGCAGATGTCATAGGAGTCCGGCTTCTTGGCGACATAGAAGCCGCGCGCCGCCGCCTCCTCGCGGACCATCGGCTTGGTCGTGTCGCCGAGCGGGAAGAAGGCCTGGGCCAGTTGCTCGGCGGTCAGGACGCCGAGGACATAGGACTGGTCCTTCGCGGCGTCGACCGCTCGGTGGAGTTCCCGGCCGGCCGGCCCGTCGACGATCTGCGCGTAGTGCCCCGTCGCCACGGCATCGAAACCGAGGGCGAGCGCCTTGTCGAGGAGGGCGCTGAACTTGATCTTCTCGTTGCACCGCAGGCAAGGATTCGGGGTGCGGCCCGCGGCATACTCCGCAACGAAGTCGTCCATGACATCGCGCTGGAAACGGTCGGCCAGATCCCAGACATAAAACGGTATGCCGAGCATGTCGGCCACCCGTCGGGCATCGCCGGCGTCCTCCAATGTGCAACAGCCACGGGCGGATTCGCGCAGCGTGGCGGCCGATCGGGAGAGGGCGAGGTGGACGCCGACGACCTCATGGCCGGCGTCCAGCATGCGCGCCGCGGCGACCGCGGAGTCGACGCCACCGCTCATCGCGGCGACGACCCGCATCAGGCAGCACCTCTTGCTCGGCGCGCCCGGGCGACCGCCTCCGGGAGCGCCGCGAGCACCGCGGCGACGTCTGCCTGGGTGGACGTATGCCCGAGGCTCAAGCGGATCGCCCCCCGCGCGTCCTCCTCGGGGATCCCCATGGCCAGGAGCACATGGCTGGCCCGCGGGACGCCGGCCGTGCAGGCCGAGCCGGTGGCGCAGCAGATGCCGGCCGCGTCGAGCAGGAAGAGCAAGGAGTCCCCGTCCGTCCCCGGGACCCGCAGATGCACATTGCCGGGGAGCCGGTCCATTGCACTGCCCGGGGTCCAGGCGCCCGTGACCTCGATGCCGAGGTCGAGATCGAGCGCGCCCTGGATCAGGTTGTCGCGCAAGGTAATCAATCGCGCGGACTCGACGGCCAGCATGCCCACAGCTGCCTCAACCGCGGCTGCCAGCGCGGCGGCTCCCGCGGCATCGACCGTGCCGGAACGCACCAGGCGCTCCTGCCCCCCGCCATGCAATTGCGGGGTGAGCTTGGCGTCCCGTCTCGCCAGGAGAGCGCCGGTGCCGACCGGCCCGCCGAGCTTGTGACCGGTCAGCGAGAGCAAGTCCAGACCGCTCGCCGCGAAATCGACCGGAACGTGCCCCACCGCCTGGACCGCGTCGCTGTGGATGGGTATGCCGTGTTCCCGGGCCACCGCGGCCAACTCGCCGATCGGCTGAATGGTGCCGATCTCGTTGTTGGCCCACATGATCGAGATCAGCGCAATGGAGCTCGGGTCGCGCACGGCATCCCGCAGGGCATCGACGGTGACCACGCCTCGGTCGTCGGGTTCGGCGAAAAGCGCTGCGGCGCCCAAGGATTCGACGAGGAACTCGACCGGATCCAGCACGGCGTGGTGCTCGATGCCGCTCAGCACGATCCCTCGGCGGGCGGGGTCCGCCGCCTGACGGGCGGCATACGCACCCTTGATGGCGAGATTGTCGGCCTCGGTGCCGCCGGAGGTGAAGATGACCTCACTGGGCTGGGCGCCCAGGGCGCCCGCGAGTCGTTCGCGTGACTCCTCGACAACGCGCCGCATCGCGCGCCCAGCGGAATTGAGCGCCGACGGATTGCCGGTCTGCCCGAGGTGCTCGATCAGGGCTTCGCGCGCCACGGCAAGGACCGGCGTCGTCGCGGCGTGATCGAGATAGTGAGCGGGCACCGACCAAGTTTACGGGGACGCAGACACGCCCCCCAGCGGCATAGTCCGCCCCGCCAGGAAACCTAACGCCCGGGCTACCCACTGGTACCGGCTGTGATCACGACCAATACCAGGCGGTAGCCCGGGCGTTAGCTGAGCGGCGCGTTAGCTGAAGCCTAAGTGCCGCGGTCAGGCCTTCGATGCCTGGACTGCGGAGGTGGCCTGGGGCAAGACAGCGAACAGGTCGCCGACGACGCCGAAGTCGACCAGCTCGAAGATCGGCGCTTCCGCGTCCTTGTTGACCGCGATGATCGTCTTGGAGGTCTGCATGCCAGCGCGGTGCTGGATGGCACCGGAGATGCCGCACGCGACATACAACTGAGGGCTGACCTGCTTGCCCGTTTGCCCGACCTGGGAGGTATGCGGATACCACCCCGCGTCGACCGCGGCGCGGGAGGCGCCGACGGCCGCGCCGAGGGAGTCCGCGAACTCCTCGACCGGGCTGAAGTCGCCACCGGTGCCCCGTCCGCCGGAGACGACGATCGCTGCCTCGGTCAGCTCGGGACGGCCGGACGCCTTCTTCTCCTTGGCCTCGGTGATCTGGGCGGCCTTGGCGGCCTCGGAGATCGTGAGGTTGACGGGGACGACCTGTCCAGCTGCCGGCTTCTCTTGCGGCGCAGCGGAGTTCGGCTTCACGCAGATGATCGGCGTGCCCTTGGTCACCGTCGAGGTGACGGTATAGGAGCCGGCGAAGACCGACTGCGTCGTCTCGATGCCACCATCGCCCGCCTGGACATCGACGGCATCGGTGATCAGGCCCGAGTCGGTGCGGATCGCGACGCGCGCGGCGATTTCCTTGCCTGCCGGGTTGGAGGGCACGAGCAGCGCGGCGGGCTTGAGCTTGCCGACCAGAGCGGCGAGGAACTCGGCCTGCGGGGCGACGAGGTAGCCCGTCAGATCGGCGCTGTCCATGGCATACACCCGGTTCGCGCCGAACTTCGCGAGGGTGGCCTGGGCCTCCTGCGCGCCGGCGCCAAGGAAGATGGCGGACGGCTCGCCGAGACGGGCGGCGATGGTCAGCAGTTCGGCGGTGGTCTTGCGGACCTGGCCGTTGGCGTGGTCCACGAGGACGAAGATCTCAGCCATGGTTACTCCTTGAAATGTCAAGCCGTCGTGGGCGATCAGATGAACTTGCGGGAGGCGAGGAAGTCGGCGAGTTTGCTGCCGCCATCGCCCTCATCGGTGACGATCTGGCCCTGCTCGCGCGGCGGCCGCTTGGTCACCGACAGCACCTTCGTGTAGGCGCCCGCAGCACCCACGGCACCGGCGTCAACACCCAAGTCGGCCAGCGACCAGGTTTCGACCGGCTTCTTCTTGGCGGCCATGATCCCCTTGAAGGAGGGATATCGCGGCTCGTTGATCTGGTCGGTGACCGACACCAGCGCGGGCAGCTTGGCGATGATCGTCTCGCTGGCGGTGTCGCCATCGCGGCGGATCGTCACGCCATCCCCGTCCACCGTCAACTCGGACGCGAAGGTGACCTGCGGCAGGCCGAGGCGCTCGGCGAGCATCGCCGGAACCACGCCCATCGTGCCGTCCGTCGACGCCATGCCGGTGATGACCAGGTCGGGCGCACCGATCTTTTCGATCGCCTTGGCGAGCAGCAGCGAGGTCGCGAACGCGTCAGAACCGCGGATCGCCTCGTCGCTGATGTGCACGCCCTTGTCGGCGCCCATCTGCAGTGCCTTCTTGACGGCATCGGCGGCCTTGTCGGGGCCGATGGTGACGACGGTGACCTCACCCTCGCCGGCCTCGGCGATCTTCAGCGCCTCCTCAACGGCATACTCATCGAGCTCGGACAACAGGCCGTCGACGCTTTCGCGGTTCGTGGTCAGGTCGGACTCATCGAAGCCGCGATCAGCCTGAGCGTCCGGAACGTACTTGACACACACGACGATATTCATGGTCGCTGAAATCCTTCACGGGCTAGGGATCGCCCGGTGGCCGGGCGCTGGCACTCCCGCAAGTTTCTCAGCCGAAATGACCGATCGGCCCCAGCCGGAGCGTGATTGTCAACACGCCATGAGCCGGGGCCGATCGATGAACAGCTGTGATCAGCGGCCGGTGAAGCTCGCCTTGCCTGGACCGTTGGCCACGAACGAGTCCATGCCGATCTGTCGGTCGTCGGTGGCGAATAGGCCGGTGAAGAGCATGCGCTCAACCTCCAGCCCCGTCTGCAAGTCGACATCCAACCCGCGGTCGATAGCCTCCTTCGCCGCAGCCATCGCGAGAGCGGGCCCACCACGGAAGCGGGCCATGCTGCGGCGCGCCGCGGCATACACCTCCTCGGCGGGCACGACCTCATCCACGAGGCCGATCGCGAGTGCCTCGGCGGCATCCACGAACCGACCGCTGAAGATGAGTTCCTTGGCCCGGGACGGCCCGACAAGGCGCGCGAGCCGCTGGGTGCCGCCGGCGCCGGGGATGATTCCGAGCAGGATTTCCGGCTGACCGAGTTTGGCGTTGTCGGCGGCGATGCGGAAGTCACAGGCCAGCGCCACCTCGCAGCCGCCGCCCAGCGCATAGCCGGTGATGGCGGCCACGGTGGGCTTCGGGATGGCCGCGAGCGCCCGGGTGAACTCCTGCAGCCCTTGCGCGGCGCGCACCATGTCGGTGTAGCCCATGGCCTGCATCTGCTTGATGTCAGCGCCAGCGGCGAAGACCTTCTCGCCGCCATAGACGATGACCCCGAAGACCTCCGGATCGGCGGCAGCAGCCTTCGACGCCTCCCCCAGCTCGGTCTGCACCTGCTGGTTCAGGGCATTCATC
Organism: Nostocoides veronense; assembly: GCF_039531185.1. Lineage (NCBI taxonomy): Bacteria > Bacillati > Actinomycetota > Actinomycetes > Micrococcales > Intrasporangiaceae > Nostocoides > Nostocoides veronense. Next base: position 95,448 of record NZ_BAAAPO010000032.1, on the reverse strand, counting down.
GGTGGCCGGTTCAGCCGGATCGTGCCGATGCCGTCCTCGACCTCGAGGCTGACGAATTCGCCCACGTCAGCCCTGCTGCCCCGTGCCATTGAGGCCGAACGAGGCGCCGGGGCCCTCGGGCTGCTGCTCACCCTGCATGGCGGCCAACTTCTCCTCGCCGATCGCGCGCTGGTGCCAAAGCGAAACACCTTGCAGCACAAGCGGAATCGCGACCATCAAGAGGCTGCGCACGTCGGCACCGCGCGGCAGCATGTGCTCGGAGGTGACAAGGAGGGTGTCGTTCGCCAAACCCGTCTTGATCATGTTGAAGGCGATATTGACGTCATTGCAGGCTTCGAGCCGCTCGACCTGGTCGGTCGGCACCGGGTCCGCCAGCTGCCACTGACCGAACAGTCGCAACACCTGGGCGTCCTCTTCGGAGAAGCGGATGAACAACTGCTGCTGCTCGACCTGGAAGGACAGGTCGCCGTCGGAGTCCAGGGTGGGCTCGAGCTCGAGGCTGCGCAGCGCGTCCGCGAGGCGCTCGCCAAGCGGCGCCTCCGCCGGCGGCTCGGTGTCGCCAGCCGGTGCGGGATTGCCGCCGAAGCCGGGCAGGTTGGGAAGTGCGGTGGGATCAGTCATTCCCTCAACCTACCCACACATAGGGTTAGGGACCATGTCCGCGTCACCTCGCGTCGATACGGCCGCCCCCGGCATCCACCTGGTGCCCGGCGGCGCCGACCTTCGGATCTTCGCCGGGCACGCCGAGCGAGTGTGGATGAGCGTCGGGGACGGCGCGGGTCAAGTCGTGGAGTTGGACGGACCGCAGGACGGCGGCTGGTGGTCCGCGCACCTGCCGGGGGTCGGCCCCGGGCAGCGGTATGCCGTGCACGCGGCCGGTCCGCATACCCCCGACGCGGGGCACCTGTACCGGCAGGATCTGCCGCTGCTTGACCCGTATGCCCGCGCCATCGATGCGACCGGGCATGCGGTCGTGATCGACCCCGCCTTCGACTGGGCCTGTGACCAGCGGCCCGCAATCGCGTGGGACGAAACGGTTATTTACGAGACCCACGTCCGCGGGCTGACGATGCGTCACCCGCAGGTGCCGATCCACCTGCGCGGGACGTATGCCGGTCTCGCGCACCCGGCGGTCATCGAACACCTGCACCGCATCGGGGTGACCAGCGTCGAACTGCTCCCCGTCCACAGCTTCGTCAGCGAGCCGGCCCTGCTCCAGCGCGGCCTGGTCAACTACTGGGGCTACAACAGCCTGGGCTTCTTCGCCCCCCATGGACGCTATGCCGCGGCGCGCGACCCGCAGGGCGTGGTCGATGAATTCAAGACGATGGTGCGGGCGCTGCACGAGGCCGGTCTCGAGGTGCTGCTCGATGTCGTCTATAACCACACCGCCGAACAAGGGAATGACGGGCCCAGTTTGTCCTTCCGCGGCCTGGACAATGCGTCGTATTACCGCCTGGACGATTTCGGGCGAACCATCGATATGACGGGCTGCGGCAACACCCTCGATACCCGCAATCTGGTTGTGCGAGAACTGATCCTGGACTCCCTGCGCTATTGGGTCGACGAGATGCATGTCGACGGCTTTCGCTTCGACTTGGCCGTCGCACTGGCCCGGGACAGCTATCACGACTACAGCCCGGACCATCCCTTCCTCGCGGCGCTGCGCGACGATCCCGTTCTCCAACGCACCAAGCTGATCGTCGAGCCCTGGGATGTCGGGATGGGCGGCTGGCGCACTGGGCAGTTCCCCGCGCCCTACGCCGAGTGGAACGACCGCTTTCGCGATGACGTCCGCACGTTCTGGCTCACCGACCTCGGGGCGGCATACGGCCTGCAGCCTGGACACGGCGCGCGGGACCTCGCCACTCGCATGGCCGGCTCACAGGACCTCTTCGGCGGCGTCGGCCGCAGCCCGCTCTCCTCCATCAATTTCGTTGCGGCACATGATGGTTTCACGACGGCGGACCTGACTGCATATAACGAGAAGCACAACGAGGGCAATGGTGAGGGCAACCGCGACGGCGCTTCGCACAATCGGTCCTGGAACCACTCCGTCGAGGGACAGACCGGCGATCAGTCGGTGCTCACGATCCGTCGCCGCAATATGCGCAACCTGCTCGGCACGCTGCTGACGTCGGCCGGCGTGCCGATGATCAACGCTGGCGATGAGTTCGGCCGCTCCCAGCACGGCAACAACAACGCCTACTGCCAAGACAACGAGATCGGCTGGCTCGGCTGGGATTGGGAGCCTTGGCAGGCTGAACTGCTCGACTCCGTTGCGAGCCTGAGCCGAATCCGCCGCGAAAATCCCGCGCTACGCAGTGCCCACTTCTTCACCGGGAGCCCACCCACCGATGGTGCAGCCCCGGATGTCGCGTGGTTTCGCGCCGACGGTATGCCGCTGGCTCCGGAACGTTGGGAAGACCCCGGACTGCGCACTCTGGTGATGGCGCTGGGCGCGCCGACTCCGTCCGACCGGGATGTCGTTGTGGCGATCAACGGAGCAACCCACGACAGCTCGATAACCTTGCCGTGGCGACCGGATGCTGGACACTATCGACTGCTGTGGGACAGCGCTGAAGAAGCCTTCGACGAGGCCAATGGCGTGGTGCGCGAGGGCGGTTCGGCATATGGCGCCGCCGCCGTCTCTATGCAGGTCTGGGCCAGCCTCGACTGAGTCCGCACGCGACACGATCGCACCCCTCCGCGGAGACGCAGAACGGGTAGGTTGGTCGGTGTGACCACAGATACCTCTGCGTCGTCCACCTCCGCCGCGTCCGCAGCACCGAGCCTGCGCACTTCCGCCCCGCAACACCCGATCGGCCGCATCCCTGTCCAGGGTGTGCACCCCCTTGTCGACGGCGGGCTGCGACCAGCGAAAGCCGTCGTCGGTGAAACCTTCACGGTTTCCGCGACCGTCTTCCGCGAGGGCCACGATGCGGTGAATGCGACCGTGGTGCTGACGCGCCCGGATGGGTCGACCCAGTCCGTTCCGATGGACTGCATCAACCCCGGCCTCAATCTGTGGGTGGCCGAGGTGACACCGACCACTGAGGGCGCCTGGACCTATCGCGTCGAGGGCTGGTCCGACCCCTATGGGACGTGGGATCACGACGCAACGATCAAGGTCGCGGCTGGCGTTGACACCGAGTTGATGCTCGCGGAAGGCGCGCTGCTGTTCGAGCGCGCGGCGGCGATGGACGGTCGCAGCGGGGCCGGGCGACTGCTGCTCGATGACGCCATCACTACCTTGCGCGACTCGGGCAAGGACGCCACCGTGCGCCTCCACGCCGGCACCAGTCCGGAAGTGGCCGCCGAGATGGCGACCACTCCTCTGCGCGAATATGTCAGTCCCACACCGGATTTCCCGCTCCTCGTCGAGCGCAAGCTGGCGCTCTTCGGCGCGTGGTATGAAATCTTCCCGCGCTCGGAGGGCTGCTATCTCGACGCCGCTAGCGGCGACTGGGTGTCCGGCACCTTCGCCACGGCAGCCAAGCGACTGCCGGCGATCGCGGCGATGGGCTTCGATGTCGTCTACCTGACCCCCATCCACCCGATCGGCACAACAGCACGCAAGGGACCGAACAACACCCTCGACGCCGGCCCGAAAGACCCCGGGAGCCCGTATGCCATCGGCTCGCCCGATGGCGGACACGACGCGCTGCACCCAGACCTCGGCACCTTCGATGACTTCGACGCCTTCGTCGCCGAGGCGGAGCGTCTGGGGATGGAAGTCGCGATGGATATCGCGCTCCAGGCCTCCCCCGACCACCCGTGGGTGCAGACCAATCCGGAGTTCTTCACCACCCGCGCCGACGGGACGATCGCCTATGCCGAGAACCCGCCGAAGAAGTACCAGGACATCTACCCTCTGAACTTCGACAATGACCCGGCCGGGGCCTATGCCGAGGTGCGCCGCGTCATCCAGGTCTGGATCGACCATGGCGTCAAGATCTTCCGCGTCGACAACCCCCACACCAAGCCAGTCGAGTTCTGGCAGTGGCTGATCGCCGATGTCGCCACGGACCACCCCGAGGTCATCTGGCTGGCTGAGGCCTTCACCAAGCCCGCCATGATGCACACGCTCGGGAAGGTCGGCTTCCAACAGAGCTACACCTATTACGCCTGGCGCAACCAGGCCTGGGAACTGCGAGAGTATGTCGAGGAGCTGGCCGGCGAGGCCGCGGCCTATATGCGGCCGAGCTTCTGGCCCACCACCCACGACATCCTCACGCCCTATATGCAGTTCGGCGGCAAGGCTGCCTGGAAGGTGCGTGCTGCGCTCGCCGCGACACTCGTGCCGACCTATGGCATCTACGCCGGTTATGAACTGATGGAGCATGTCGCGCGCCCCGACGCCGAGGAGCAGATCGACAACGAGAAGTACCAATACAAGGATCGTCGCTGGGCCGACTACGACGCCGGTGGCCCCAAGGCGGGCCAGAGCCTCGCGCCCTATCTGACGATGCTCAACACCATTCGGCGCGAACACCCGGCGCTGCACTGGCTGCGGAATATCACCTTCCACAGCGTCCAGGACGAGAACCTCTTGTGTTTCTCCAAGCGCCGGGTGCTGCCGGGCGGAGAGGAAGACACGATCATCGTCGTCGCAAACCTCGATCCGCATTCCACCCGCAGCTCGGTGGTGCACCTCGACATGGCTGCTCTTGGCATGGACTGGGGCGACTCATTCATTGCTCATGACCTGATCACCGGAGCCGAATGGCGTTGGTGGGAGCGCAATTTCGTGCGGCTCGGCCCGGACAGCGAGCCCGCGCATATCATCCACGTCCGTCGCTCCTGAGGCAGGCATGGCGACTATTCACACGGGCGCAAACCTGGTCCCCTCCAAGCAGGAACTGATCGCCGGCTGGATCGGCGAGCAGCGCTGGTATGCCGCGAAGGGCCGCGCCCCGCAGCCGCGCCGCCTCTTCTCCTGGCGGCTGGATGATCCCGATGGCGAGGTGGGCATCGAGACGCTCATCGTCGCCGATGACGCCACCACGCCGCCCGTCATTTACCAGGTGCCGCTGACCTATCGGGCCGCGCCGCTGGAAGGCGCTACCCACGCACTGGTCGGGACGCTCGAGCACTCGGTGCTCGGCACCCGCTATGTGTATGACGGCCCCCACGACCCGGCCTATGCCGAGCGGCTCTTCGCCCTCGCGACCGGTTCCGCGCAGGCGGTCTCGTCGACCGTGACCGACGCGCCGGAAGAGAGCATTCACGGAACGGGCGCGCATGCTGGGCTGCGTCTGGCGTCGTCGCGGGTGCTCACCGGGGAGCAGTCCAATACCTCGATCATCGCGATCGCCGTCGACGACTCCGGCGCCGAACGACCGGTGATCACGAAGGTCTTCCGTGCGATCGCGGATGGTGACAATCCGGACGTCATCCTCCAGGGTGCCCTCGCCGCCGCCGGCTGCGAGCGGGTTCCCGCCAGCCTCGGAGCCGTCGCCGGGAGCTGGCCGAGTGGTGACGGCGAAGAGCTCGCGCACGGACACTTGGCCTTCGCGCAGGAGTTCCTCCCCGGGGCCCAGGACGCCTGGCGAGAGGCTCTTCTCGCGGCTGGACAGAACGACGACTTCACCTCTCGCGCAGCGGATCTCGGCGCGGCCACCGCGGAGGTGCACGGCATACTCGCGCAGCATTTGCCGACCGAGCCCGCGGATTCCGCCCGGGTCGACCAGACGATCGAGGAGATGCGATCGCGCTTCCGGGCGGCGCTCGCGGAGGTCCCCGCGCTCGCGGAGCACACGCACACCATTGAGGCCACGCTGGCCGCGGCAGCGAAGGCGGACTGGCCGGCTTTCCAACGGGTGCACGGCGACTACCACCTCGGCCAGGTCCTCGAAGTCCCCGAGCGCGGCTGGGTGCTGCTCGACTTCGAGGGCGAGCCGCTGCGGCCGCTGGCGGAGCGCAATCGCACCGATCAGCCGCTGCGCGATGTCGCGGGGATGCTGCGGTCCTTTGACTATGCCGGTGGGTCGATCGAGCAACAGACACGCGGCGTGTCCGCCCGCGACTGGGTGAGCGCCGCCCAGGACGCTTTCCTCGATGGCTATGCCCGCGTGGCCGGCCATGACCCGCGCGATGCGGGACCGCTGCTGGCGGCTTATATCGTGGACAAAGCGCTCTATGAAGTGGTCTACGAAGCCCGAAATCGCCCGACCTGGATGAACATTCCCCTCGCCGCCATTCACCGATTGCTGCCGGCCCCGGCAGCGCCCAAGGAGGACTGACCATGCCCACTCCCCCTAGCGCCCTGCCCGGCGCCCGGTGGTCCCTCGCCAACGGCCGACACCAGCAGCCGCACGACCTACTCGGCCAGCATGTCGAGGATGACGGGCTGCGGATCCGGGTGATGCGCCCGCTCGCCGACCGCGTCCGCGTCCGCTTCGAGGACGACGAGATCCTCGACCTCGCGCACGAGTCCGATGGCATTTGGAGTGGCGTGCGAGCCGGCGCGAGCGATGCGCTCGACTATCGCGTGCTCACGACCTGGGGCGATGGCGTGGAGCACGAGCACGACGACCCCTACCGCTTCGCCCCGACCGTTGGCGAGATCGACCGCTTCCTCATCAATGAGGGCCGCCACGAGCGCCTCTGGGAAGTCCTCGGCTCGCACGTGCGGTCGTATGACGGCCCGATGGGTTCGGTCACCGGAACTTCCTTCGCGGTCTGGGCGCCGCGGGCGAAATCCGTTGTCGTCACAGGTGATTTCAACGGCTGGGACAACCGCAGTCACCCGATGCGTCTGCTCGGCAATTCGGGCATCTGGGAGCTCTTCGTCCCTGGCGTCGGCGCGGGTTCGACCTACAAATTCCGGATCCGCGGTGCCGATGATGTCGAGCGCGACAAGGCCGACCCGCTCGCGCGCCGCACCGAAGTGCCGCCGCGCACCGGTTCGGTCGTCGACGATTCGCGTTACGAATGGTCCGATGGCGACTGGCAGACGGCCAAGGCCGGCACCAATCCGCACTCGGGTCCGATGTCGGTCTACGAAGTCCACCTCGGCTCCTGGCGCGCCGGGCTGAGCTATGTCGAACTCGCCGAGCATCTCGTCAACTATGTCGCGGACCTCGGCTTCACCCATGTCGAGTTCCTGCCGGTCATGGAGCACCCCTACGGCCCGAGCTGGGGCTATCAGGTCACCGGCTACTACGCACCAACCTCCCGTTTCGGCTCGCCGGATGAGTTCAAGTACCTCGTCGACAAGCTCCACCAGGCCGGGATCGGGGTCATCCTCGACTGGGTGCCGGCGCACTTCCCGCGCGATGAATGGGCGCTGGCGCGCTTCGACGGCTTGGCGCTCTACGAGCACGCGGACCCCCGCCGTGGCGACCAACCCGACTGGGGCACACACATTTTCGACTTCGGCCGCAAGGAAGTCCGCAACTTCCTCGTCGCCAATGCGCTCTACTGGATGCAGGAATTCCACGCCGACGGCATCCGCGTCGACGCCGTCGCCTCGATGCTCTATCTCGACTATTCGCGGCGCAGCGGCGAATGGCTGCCCAACCAATATGGCGGGCGCGAGAATCTCGAGGCGATCGGGCTGCTCCAGGAGACGAACGCCACGGCATACAAGAACGCCCCGGGGATCGTGACGATCGCCGAGGAGTCGACCTCCTGGCCCGGCGTCACGAAGGCCACCGCCAATGGCGGTCTGGGATTTGGCCTGAAGTGGAATATGGGCTGGATGAACGACTCGCTGCGCTACCTGCAGCGCGATCCGGTGCACCGGCAGTACCACCACAACTTGCTGACCTTCTCGCTGATGTATGCCTATAGCGAGAACTACGTCCTGCCAATCAGCCACGACGAGGTCGTGCACGGCAAGGGCTCGTTGCTCGGCAAGATCCCCGGGCACCGCTATGACCAGTTGGCGACCTTGCGGGCCTACCTCGCCTACATCTGGTCCCACCCCGGCAAGCAATTGCTCTTCATGGGCTGTGAGTTCGCGCAGCCGTCCGAATGGGCGGACGGTCGTTCCCTCGACTGGTGGCTGCTCGATCACGCCGCGCACTATCGCGTGCACAACCTGGTCAAGGAGCTCAACGCGATCTACAAGGCGCACGACGCGCTGTGGGCCCAGGACTCGAATCCGTCCGGTTTCGAGTGGCTCAACCCGCACGACAACGCCGGAAATACGTTGTCTTATGTGCGATTTGGCCGTCAGGACCGGGGCGACGGCAGTGCCGTCGCAGCGATCATCAACTTTGGCGGCAATGCCCGCGATGGCATGCGCTTCGGGCTGCCGTATGCCGGGGAGTGGGAGGTCATCCTCGACACCTCCGGCTTCGATGAGTATGGCTCGCCATCTCAAGCCGGCGTCGTCCTCACGGCGGAGGACAGCCCATGGGACAACCAGCCTTATTCCGCTGTCCTTTCGGTTCCCAAGCTGTCCGCGATCTACCTCGCGCCCCGCCGGGTGGATTCGTCCAAGGAGGATTGACATGCACGAGCGCGCCGGCACCGTGGCACTGCCCTCGGACCTGGTCGATATCGCCCACCTCGTCACGGCCTATTACACCGGCAAGCCGGACCCGGACAATATCGACCAGCAAGTCGCCTTCGGGACCTCCGGGCATCGGGGGACCTCGCTGAAGACGGCCTTCAATGAAGACCACATCCTCGCGACGACCCAAGCGATCGTGGACTACCGGCGCGAGCAGGGCTTCGACGGTCCGCTCTTCATCGGCCGCGACACGCATGGCCTGTCCGAGCCCGCATGGGCGTCCGCGCTGGAAGTGCTCGTCGCGAATGACGTCACGGTGCTTGTGGATTCGAGCGATCGTTACACTCCCACGCCCGCGGTTTCGCACGCGATCCTCACCGCGAACCGCGGCAAGATCGGCGGCGTCGACGATATGCCGGCGGGCATCGGGCTGGCCGATGGCATCGTGGTGACGCCCTCACACAATCCGCCGACCGATGGTGGCTTCAAGTACAACCCGCCCCATGGTGGTCCCGCCGACACCGATGCCACGAAGTGGATCGCGGCGAAAGCCAATGACTACATCCGCGCCGGCCTGTCCGGGGTCAAGCGGATCCCATTCGCGCGCGCCCGGGCGACCGCGCAGGCATACGACTTCCTCGGAACCTATGTCGACGATCTGCCGAATGTCATCGACATCCCGGCGATCCGCGAGGCGGGCATCCGGATCGGTGCCGACCCGCTTGGTGGCGCTGCCGTTGATTACTGGGGCGCGATCGCTGAGCGGCACGGGCTCGATCTGACGGTCGTCAACCCGCTGGTCGATCCGACCTGGCGGTTCATGACGCTGGACTGGGACGGCAAGATCCGGATGGACTGCTCCTCCCCCTCGGCCATGGCCTCGCTCATCGACAAGCGCGATCAGTTCCAGATCGCGACCGGCAATGACGCCGACTCCGACCGGCATGGCATCGTCACGCCTGATGGCGGCCTGATGAACCCCAACCATTACCTCTCGGTCGCTATCCAGTACCTCTTCGGCGGTGCCCGACCGGGTTGGCGCGCGGACGGTTTCGTCGGCAAGACGCTCGTGTCGAGCTCCATGATCGACCGGGTCGCCGGCGACCTGGGACGTCGCCTCGTGGAGGTGCCCGTCGGCTTCAAGTGGTTCGTGCCCGGCCTGCTCGACGGCTCCGGCCCGTTCGGTGGCGAGGAGTCCGCCGGCGCCTCCTTCCTGCGGATGGACGGCACGGTGTGGACGACCGACAAGGACGGCATCCTGCTCGCCTTGCTCGCCTCGGAGATCCAGGCCAAGACCGGCAAGAGCCCGAGCCAGCTGTATGCCGAGCTGACCGCCAAGCACGGCAGTCCGGCATACGCCCGCATCGACGCGCCCGCCAACCGGGAGCAGAAGGCCAAGTTGGGCGCTCTCTCCCCCGCCGACGTCAGCGCGGAAAGCCTTGCCGGAGAAGCGATCACAGCCAAGCTCACCGAGGCCCCGGGCAATGGCGCGAAGATCGGTGGGCTCAAGGTCGTCACCGAGAACGCCTGGTTCGCGGCGCGCCCGAGCGGCACCGAGGATGTCTACAAGATCTACGCGGAGTCCTTCAAGGGCCCCGAGCATCTCGCCGAGGTCCAGGAGCAGGCGCGCGAGGTTGTCAGCGCGGCGCTCGGCGCGTGAGCGAGCAGTCCCCCGGCGTGATCGCGAAGGTCTAGCAACTTCTGCTAGCAGAGGTTAGTCGAATCCGCATACCTTGCTAGGTGCGCGGATTCGGTTTAGCTCTGCTAACAGGGGTTGCTCGCAGGGAGCCGCCGGGCGATCAGTCCGGCAGCGGGCCGCTGTGGCCGGTTTCGTGGCCGAAGATGAGACTGGTGCGGCTGTGCGCGACGGCGGGGTGGGTGGTCACCTGATCGAGGATCCAGTCCCGCAGGTATGCCGCCGAGGGCACGGCGACGTGCAGGAGGTAGTCATCGTCCCCAGCGACGTGGAAGCTCTGCAGCACCTCAGGCAGGCGGGGGACGGTCGTGGTGAAGGCGTCGATATGCCGTCGGTCATGTGCCCGCAGGCGGATCGCGACGACCGCTTGCACGGGCCGCCCGATCGCCTCGGGCGCAATATCGGCATGGAATCCGCGGATCACGCCGCGATCGATGAGCTGACGCACCCGCAGCAGGGCGGTTGATGCCGCCACCCCGGCCCGCGCGGCGAGCCGGTTGTTGGCCAGCCGGGCATCCTCCACGAGGGCCGCGAGCAGCGTCGCATCCACGGCATCGAGCACGGATTCCGGTCGCAGATCCTTCGACATGCCGCCGATGTTAGCGAGATTGTTCAGAGCACCCGCGGGTGAGCAGGCTCGTCATGATGAGTTATTCGACCGAGAAGCCGTTCTGTCGGAGGATCTGCGAACCTGGCCGCATGACAACGACGTCTGCCACCCACTTCGCGACGACCGCGGTCCACGCCGGCCGCGCCGACCTGACCGAGCTCGGCGTGCACGCCCTGCCGATCGATCTCTCCACGACCTATCCGCTGGCCGATGTCGAGGCCGGCGGGGCGGCATACGACCAGCTTTGCGGCGGGGGTCGTCCTCGCACGGGTGACTCGAATGTCTATGCGCGGCTGTGGAATCCGACGGTCGCCCGGTTCGAGGAGGGCGTCGCGGCCCTCGAAGGCGGGCAAGAGGCGGTCGCGTTCGCCACCGGCATGGCCGCGGTCTCCGCGTTGCTGACCGCGCTGGCCGCCAAGGGCACCCCGCATGTCGTTGCTGTGCGTCCGCTCTATGGCGGCACCGATCACCTGCTGGCCACCGGGCTCCTGGGCACCGAGGTCACCTATGCCGATGCCGACCAGGTCGGGGCGGCCATCACCGATCGGACCGGACTGGTGATCTTGGAATCCCCCGGCAATCCGACCCTGGATCTCGTCGACATCCGCGCCGTTGCCGACGCCGCCGGTGAGGTGCCGGTGCTGGTCGACAACACTTTCGCGACGCCCGTCTTGCAGCGCCCGCTCGAACATGGCGCGCGCATTGTGCTGCACTCCGCGACGAAATTCCTCGGGGGACATGGCGATGCCATGGGTGGGGTGCTCGTAGGCGATGCCGAGATCGCGACCATGGTGCGTCCGATCCGCGCGATCACTGGTGGGATCCTGCATCCGATGGGTGCCTATCTACTGCACCGCGGCCTGCCCACCCTCCCGCTGCGCGTGGAACATCAGCAGCGCAGTGCAACGCGCATCTCCGCCGCCCTAGCCGAGCATCCGGCGGTGCGCCGTGTGCTTCACCCCTCCCTGCCTGGCCAGGATCCCAAGGGGCTGATCGGTCGGCAAATGTCCGGGCCCGGGTCGGTGCTGGCCATGGAACTTCGCGGTGGCTACGAAGCCGCTGCTGCCGTCGCCAAGCGCGTGCAACTCATCACGCACGCCGTCTCCCTCGGCGGGGTCGACACCCTGATCCAGCACCCGGCCGGCCTGACCCACCGCCCCGTGACGGCCGACGCGAAGCCGAGCGACGCCATACTCCGGCTCTCGGTCGGTCTGGAAGATCCGGGCGACCTGCTCGCCGACCTGGATCGCGCCCTGAGCTAAACCACGCCACTCAGGGGGCGAATCCTCAGCTCGCGAGGTGGGCGTTGTCGGTGGCCCACATCGTCATCAGGCCGCCGAAGTGCGCCTCAAAGCGCTCCCACTCGTGGGTCGGGTAGGTCTGCTGGATCGTCGAGGTGAGCATCGAGCGGAACTCGGGGGACGTCACATACTCATAGACGAACTCATCGACATGGCCGAGGGCGCTGTCGCAGAACTCGCGGTAGCGGGCGGTGTCGAAGTGGTCGTCCGCAAGGCGTTGGTAGGCAACGATTTTCGCGGCATAGTCGAGATCGTCGTTGTCGGCCACAGCGAACCACGGGGCGGTGTCGACCTGGGTCTTGGCGACCCGGTCGGTGGCAACGCAGAAGGCCGACCACTTCAGCAGCGACTTCATCGCCCACGGGAAGTAGTAGTGCAGCGAGGTCACCGCAACATCCGGGCAGGCGTTGGCGTAGTCGATCGGGTAGACGATGTCGTCCTTGACGAGCATCTCGCAGGAGTTGAACTCCCACCGGAAGAAGGCGTTGACGGTCTGGCTGATCGTGATCGCCTCGGTGCCGGCCTTTTCGGACAGGAAGTCGTGCGCCACTTCATACCGGTCGTGCATCGGCATTTCGGGGCGGAACTTCATGACCATCGTCTCGGGCCCGATCGTCAGGGCACGAGCGAAGACGTCATAGTCGATCGACTCCTGCAGGTGCATGAGCATCTCGCCGGACTCGTCATATGAGGTGTGCAGGCCCTCGCGGTCGTCGACGCGCGAGACTCCGCGCCAGCCGCCACCATCGAAGGGCTTCATGTAGAGGGGGTAGCCCATCTCGTCGGCGAGCGCGTCGAGGTCGAAGGATTGGTTGTACTTCGCCGAGGTGTAGGCCCAGCGCGCATTGTCCACCGGGTTTTTGTACGGCACGAGAACGGTATTCGGCACATTCAGGCCCAGCCGAAGCATCGCGCAGTAGGCGGAGTGCTTTTCCATGGACTGGAAGGTGAAGGGGCTGTTGAGCAGATAAACATCGTCCATCAGCGCGGCCTTCTTCAGCCATTCGCGCGGGTGGTAGTACCAATACGCGAGCCGGTCGATGCACAGATCCTGGCGCGCCTTGTCGCGCAGATTGAAGGGCTCGATCGTCACCCGCTCGGACGTGATCCGGTGGGACGTGCCGTCGGTCGTGCGGATAATGCCGAGCCGGCGCACCAGGGACTCGAAGGCGGTGGGCCAGTCCTCCTCCGCGCCGAGCAGCAGGCCGATGAGGTGATCACGCTGAGACGTCATGGACGGATCTTCTCCTTGGTGGGGGTATGCGGATCAGACGAAGCGAGGCAGATGGTGCGCGAGCTGCTTGCGCCACCAGGGCCAGTCGTGCGCGCTGTCGTGGCCCCAAACATCGAGCTCGTGGGGAATCCCCTTCTCGCGCAGCACCTCTGCGAAGGCCAGGGTGGAGGGATAGGACTTGGTTGGCTCCCACTCGAAAGGCCCCTGCCCGACGACAAGGAGCAGATTCGCGCGCGACTGCAGCCACCGCAAGTGGTCGCCCTGCGCGCCCGAGACGTATGCCGGGGGGTTGGCGAAATAGGTCGCATCACCGATCTCGCCCCAGGGCCGCCAGCTCGTCGGGTCATAACTGCCAGATAGCGAGATCGAGAGGGGCGCCACATCGGCGCGCTGCAGCGTGAAATGCGCCGCGTGAAAGGCACCAAGGGACACGCCGAAGGTGATGATGTCGCTTTGCCAGCCGCCCATCTCGAAGGCGATATGCGGCAGCACGGCCTGTTCCAGCCAGGAGTGGTAGATCCGGTGGCGGCGCGCTCGCTCTTCGGTCGGCTGGTCATAGGCCGACCAGGAGAAGCGGTCGAGGGAGTCGACGCAGAAGAAGGTCACCCGGCCAGCGTCAACGATGTCCTGCACGGCCTCGAGCATGCCGTTGTTGGCGAAGTCCTCCGCCCGTCCCGCCTCCGACGGGAAGACGATGACCGGACGGCCATAGTGGCCATGGCGGATCACACCCAAGGTCGAATCCGACCCCGGGACCGCAAGTTCGACGCGCGCACCCATGCCCCGTATCCAACCTCACTTCGGGGGTCCACGGCCACCTTGCGACCGCGAGTCCTCACCGGAACCGCGGGATTAGCCATCACGCCGGGTGGCGGGAGCTCGCTGAGCTCAGAAAAGCGCGCTCATCAGGGCCGTGCGGCCCCGCTTGACTCGCTCGTCCTGATTGCCGACGAGGTCGAAAAGTTCGGTCAGATGCTGCCGGGCCGCCGTGCGCTCATCCCCCGAGGTGCGCCGCACGAGATCGATGAGCCGGCCAAAGGCATCCTCGACATGCCCGCCGAGCAGATCGAGGTCGGCGACCAAGGTTTGAGCCGCGACATCATCCGGGCGCTCTGCCGCGGCAGCGCGCGCCGCGGCCAGGTCGGCGCCTTCGGTGCGCTGCATCAGCGCGACCGTCGCGCGGCCGGCCAGGGCGTCCGCATCCTTCGGATCCTGCACGAGGGCCTGGTCGTATGCCGCCGCTGCCGCCGCCAGATCGCCGCGCTCGATTGCGTCGTAGGCCTCCTGATGCAGCGGAGGCAGCTCATCGCTCGGAGCCGCGCTGGCCACCTCGATGCGCCCGGTCACGCCCTGCTGGACGGCCAGGTCGAGGAATTGCGTCAGGATCTCGCGAACCTGGTCCTTGGGCGCGACGCCAGCGAACATCGGGACCACCTGGGCCTGGATCAGGCCGACGGTGACGGGAACCGATTGCACCTGCAGGGCCCGCAGAATGCCGGGGTTGGTGTCGACATCGACCGAGACCACTTGCAGGCGTCCCTGCATTGTCTTGGCCACCTCGACGACTTCGCCGAGGTAAACCACCGATTCCGGCAGGCGACTTGAGACGACAACCATGACGGCCGGGACCCGGACGGTGCGGTTGAGGATCTCGGTGAAGTTCTCGTCGGTGACCTTGACGTGGACCTGATCCGAGCCGCCCGGGGCGGCGCCGCTCGCCGAGGCGGCGGGGGCGGTGGACAGGCCGGTTAGGTCGACGGCGCCACGGGTGGCGCTGCCGGGCACAGCGGGCTGAGTCATGGGGTCATCATCCCATTCCCTTGAGTTGCGACGATCCAGTGCTCAGTCGGCTTCGATGCCGCGCAACTGCTCCCCGACCCCGATCACGGTGGCCGCGCCGGAAGTCGGCACGACCGCGATCGCGCTCATCAGCCAGTTCAAACGCAGACTCTCGGTGACGGACTTGGTCTTCGCAAGCTTGGCCAAGTTGGAGGGCAGATCGAGCCGCTTGGCCTTGGACGTCGGCGCCAGCTGGTCGGTGCGGGCGAGCTGGCCGAAGACGAGTGCCCCGCCGTCGGCCAGCCGGAAAGACAAGGTTTCGGTGG
This sequence comes from Nostocoides veronense, assembly GCF_039531185.1. Classification (NCBI taxonomy): domain Bacteria; kingdom Bacillati; phylum Actinomycetota; class Actinomycetes; order Micrococcales; family Intrasporangiaceae; genus Nostocoides; species Nostocoides veronense. The sequence goes on along the minus strand of NZ_BAAAPO010000032.1, from coordinate 80,038 downwards.
CCGGTTTGTTCGTGCGCGTGAAGGTCCCCAGCGTGCCGAGCGCCTTCTGCTGGGCCGCGGTCGCCTGGGCGACGGCGGCGGCATACGCATCCTTGGTCGTGACGATCTTGGACGTTTTGGTCTTCGTCGGGACATTCAGCAGCTGCCCGTATGCCGTCAAGACCTCGGTTGGGGACGCCGCGAGGCCCTTGTCGCCCGCGACGACGGTGATGCCCTCGGCGAGCGGCGGCAGCGTGGGCAGGCTCGCGCCCGGCAACATCGGCGCGGTGATCCACAGCTTGTATGGGGAGGTCGGGCTGTTGGCCCGCAGGACATGCAATTCCTGGACGCCGTCGACCAGGGTCGTCGCCAAGATGTGGCGCGGCCAGTCCCGGCCCGCGGAGATCCCGAGGACCGTGGGCTTGCCGCGGGTGCGCAGGGATGCCGAGCGATCTTCGAAGCGGTTCTCCACCTCGGCACTGCGCAGCGCGGGTCCGGTCAAGACAGTGCGTCGCGTCTTGCGGGCCGCGTCCGAGCTCGCGAAGGCCGCATCGGCCGCGGTGAGGACCCGGGTGACGATGCTCAGCGCCGCGGCCTCCGAATAGGCGGCGCCGGAGGTCTTCTCGACCGGTGCGTCGTGCAGGCCGACGACGCGATCGGGCAGGCCGCAGCCAGTCAGGCTGAGGCCGAGCACCGCGACCAAGCCGTTCGTGACGGCACGCCGGCTCAGCCAGGCAGGGGTATGACGAGGGGCGGGCCTACTCATCGCTCCTCCTCGGTGGTGGATCCAGAGACGGTGATGGATTGAGAGGCGGCGGGCCGGGGCCGGCGAGCCGGGCGCGCGAGCAACCAGCCGACCGTGGTCAGCAGGCCACCGGCGGCGGCGAGCACGAGGGCTTGGTAGAACCAGGTGTCATGCGCCCAACTCATCGTCACCGATTTGAGCGGGGAGGCGCCCGGCACGATGAGCACCGACTCGGGAGCGGTCGCCTGGGTGATCGTCAGCTCGCCGGACCCCGCGATCTGCTGACGGTCGCGCCAGAGCTCGATATCGCCGAGGCGCGAGGCCGGCCCGCTGCCCTCGGTGCGGGTCGCGAGATCCCAGCCGGGAAGCTGCACGCCCGTCACCGCGCGGTGCTCGGCGGAGCGCAGGACGGAGGCGACATCGGACGGGGTGCCCACGCCGATGACGGCATCCGGAGCCTCGACGGCGATGCGGACATCGAGGTCGGTCCGGTTGAGAACCGATGGCGAGACGAGCACAGGAACGCTGCCCGGATCGGGCAGTGTGAAGCGCGCCGTACCGGACGGCCCGAGGCGGATCGCGAGCCAACTGCCCGCGATCAGCGGGACCAGACCGGCGAGCGCGAGGAGCACTCCGAGGAGTCTTTTGAGCAGGGACACGCCGTCCACGATGACCTATGGCACGGCAGATAACAAAATCGTCACGGCCGTTCCAGAGTCGTGAATCGTCGCGACTGTCGACGCCATCTGGATCGACTCGGCCGCTGACACCCCGCACGCAAGGCGGTGGTGAGCGCCGCTCACCAGTGGGTGAGGATCTGCTCCGCGAGAGTATGCGGATCGCTCGCCGCTCCGTCGCCCGTCGCCAGGCGGGCGGCGACCTGATGGTGAACCTTGCCGGTGATCGCGGCAAGAACGAGCGCCTCCACCTCGGCTGCCGCCCGCTCGGCGCGGCGCCGCTGCCAGGTGCCGGTGCGCTGGGCGTGGGCGCGGTGCTCCTCGATCGCGGCAAGCAACTCTGCGATTCCCTGGCCCGTCTGTGCTGAGAGGGAGATCACCGTGGGGCGCCAGGCGCCGGTCGGGCGAGCCGTAAGCCGGATGCCCGTCCGCAGGTCGGAGACGGTGTGCTCCGAGCCCTCGCGGTCGGCCTTGTTGACCCCGAAGATGTCGGCGATCTCGAGAATGCCGGCCTTGGCCGCTTGGATGCCGTCTCCGAGTCCCGGGGCCAGCAGGACAACGCAGGTGTCGGCACGCCGGGCGATCTCGACCTCGGACTGGCCGACGCCTACAGTTTCGATGAGGACGAGGTCAAAGCCAGCCGCTTCGAGGAGGCGGACGGCCTGTGGGACGGCTGCGGCCAGCCCGCCGAGATGGCCCCTAGCCGCCATTGAGCGGATGAAGACGCCGGAGTCGGTGGCGTGCTCACCCATGCGCACCCGGTCACCGAGAAGGGCGCCGCCGGTGAAGGGTGAGGACGGATCGACCGCGAGGACCGCGACCGTACGGCCCGCCGCGCGCAGCGTCGTGACGAGCGCGCTCGTCGTCGTGGACTTGCCCACCCCGGGCGGGCCGGTCAGTCCGACGATATGCGCCTCGCGCCCAGCCGGCAGGGCCGCGAGCACGGCACGCGCATCGGGGTGGCCGGACTCGGTGAGCGAGATGGCGCGCGCTAGCGGCCGGGGGGCGCGCTGCGCCACCCCGGCGGCCAGGGCGTCGATGTCGAGGGATCGGGGCACGAGCGCCGGATCCGTGTGTGGATGGTGTCGGGTGACGCCGGTCAGCCCGCCGCAGGGACCCGGATGATCAGCGCGTCACCCTGGCCACCGCCACCGCACAGGGCCGCGGCACCGACACCGCCGCCGCGCCGCTTCAACTCCTGGGCGAGGGTCAAGGTGATGCGAGCACCCGACATACCCAGCGGGTGGCCCATCGCGATGGCTCCGCCATTCGGGTTGACCTTGTCCTCCTCCAGGCCGAGTTCGCGGGCCGAGACCAGGCCGACGGCGGCAAAGGCCTCGTTGATCTCGACGAGGTCGAGATCGGCCGGAGTGATGCCCTCCTTGGCGCAGGCGGCCTTGATGGCCTCGGCCGGCTGGCTCTGCAGGGTCGAGTCAGGGCCGGCGACGACGCCATGGGCGCCGATCTCCGCCAGGTAGGTCAGGCCCAGCTCGTCCGCCTTCGACTTCTTCATCACGACGACGGCGCACGCGCCATCGGAAATCTGCGACGCCGAGCCAGCCGTGATCGTGCCGTCCTTGGCGAAGGCCGGGCGCAAGCCGGAGAGCGACTCCGTCGTCGTATCGGCGCGGATGCCCTCGTCGGTCTTGAATTCGATCGGTTCGCCCTTGCGCTGCGGAATCTGCACGGCCACGACCTCGTCGTCGAAGAAGCCGTCCTTCCACGCCTTGGCGGCGTTCTGGTGGCTGCGCGCGGCGAAGGCGTCCTGATCTTCGCGGGTGACGGCCCGCTCCCCCGTGTTGGCGGACTCGGTCAGGCCACCCATGCCCTGCATGGTGAAGACATCGGAGAGCGCGTCGAAGTCCATGTGGTCGCGCAGGGTGACATTGCCGTACTTAAAGCCGTCGCGGCTCTTCTCCAGCAGGTGCGGGGCGTTGGTCATGGACTCCTGACCACCGGCGACGACGATCTCGAACTCACCGGCGCGGATCAGCTGGTCGGCAAGGGCGATGGCGTCAATGCCCGAGAGGCAGACCTTGTTGAGGGAGAGGGCGGGCACGGACATGGGGATGCCGGCCTTGACGGCGGCCTGGCGGGCCGGGATCTGGCCCTCCCCGGCATACAGCACCTGCCCCATGATGACGTAGTCCACGTCTTCCGGCTTGACCCCAGACTTCTCCAGGGCGCCCTTGATGGCGAAGCCGCCGAGGTCGGAGCCGCTGAAGCCTTTCAGCGAGCCGCTCATCCGCCCCATGGGCGTCCGGGCTCCGGCGACGATGACGGTGGGGTCGTTCGACATGGCCAAACCTCTTCGTTCTTGCGATGGCGTATGCCGTCGACTCTAGCGAGCGCATCCGACAGGCCCACCTCCCCGAGACGGTGACCCTCACCACCCGCGCGACCGCGGGGTTAGGTGTCTGGGGTGAAGATCTGCTCGATGGTGGTGTCGAAGTAGTAGGCGATCTTGAAGGCAAGGGGTAGGGACGGATCGAATCGACCGCGCTCGATGGAAATGATCGTCTGGCGGGAAGTGCCGAGCGCCTCGGCCAGGGCCGCCTGGGACAGCCCGTGCGCCGAGCGCAATTCGGCGAGTCGGTTCTCCACCCCGTCACCGGTCCCGACGGCGCAGCCACAGGTAGCTCAGCGCGAAGGAGCCGACCCCCAAGACCAGCGCGTGCGCTAGCCCGATTGGCGCTAGCCAGTCAAGGTGGAGGGCGGAACCGATGCCGTCCAGAAAGAGCAGGCCGCCCATCGTGGCCCAGAAAGCTGTGGCCGCTGCCTCTTGGAACCAGGCGGTCTCGACATCGCCGCGGCCGGATTCGAGCGCGGCATTCGTGGCGTTGCGATCGAACCACAACACCTGCAGCGCCGTGGCGATGATCGGCCAGGAGCACACGGCCATAGCGGCAACGGCCACGCTGGTCGGGTGCTCGGGGTTGCGCCATGCGAAGAGGGCCCCCATGGCGAGCGCGAGCGGGAGGCTGCACGCGATCGCCGGAAGCCACTTGCGCAGCGCGGTCATGATGGTGGAGGTCGTGAGTGTCATGTCGATGTCCCCTGCCCTTAAGTGAGAGTCAAGCTTGCTTTACGTAAAGGGAGCTTTACATCCCGCGGACCGGGTTGTCAGTGCACTTGACTACGTGAGTCGGGCCACGCGCGGGGCGCGGGGGCGGGCCTGCGGCATACGCTCAGATCATGAGTGCGACGAGCCTGCCCACGGACCTGTTCACGATGATCGACCACGTCGGCGTCGCCGTGCCCGACCTCGACGCGGCGATCGCGTTCTATTCGGAGAAGTACGGCATGCGGATGCTGCACGAGGAGACCAATGAGGAGCAGGGCGTTCGCGAGGCGATGATGGCGGTCGGCGATTCCGGCTCGTGCATCCAGCTGCTCGCCCCGCTCTCCCCTGAGAGCACGATCGCCAAGTTCCTCGACCGGAGCGGGCCCGGGATTCAGCAGATGGCCTATCGGGTCGCGGACATCGATGCGGTGGGGGCGACCCTGCGCGAGCGCGGGCTGCGCCTGCTGTATGACGTCCCCAAGCGCGGCACGAGCAACAGCCGGGTCAACTTCATCCACCCCAAGGATGCGGGCGGGATCCTGGTCGAGCTCGTCGAGCCCGCCGCCGACGGCGGCCACTGAGCCGCACTCGTCAGTCTCATGTGACGACCTCGACCGAAACTGACGACCTCGGCAGATGGGGCAGGGGCGGGGGCCGGCATCAGTCAATTCGCTTGTCCAGCAATAAATTTCATTGATCCAGCTATTGCACTCATTATCGAACTGGTGTACCATTTGAGGATGACGGCGATGGCGCAACACCCCACAGACGGGCCCCACGGGCCCGTTGGCGGGTTGCGCCCCGCGGGTGGGCGTGAGGGGTTGACTCCGCTCGATGACGCGTGGTGGCCGCCACTGGATGTCGAAGAGTTGGTCGCCGATTTCGAGGCGTGGCAGGACGAGCTCGGCTGGGATGACGTGGACGAGGCCGACGAGCGGGACTCGTGGGCGCTCGCCGCGACTGAACCCCGCTGGTGCGACCAGCCGGCCGGCCATGCCTCACCCGTCGCGGAGGTCCGGGACCTGATCGGTTGGCTCGCTGGGCTCGTGCCGAATCATGCAGCCGATGCCATCGAGACACCCGCCGACCAACCCAGCCTCGCGGAGTTAATCGACCTCATCGCCGGGCTCGAACACATCAAAGGCGCGATCGCCGCGACCCAGGCCCGCGCGACCGCGCAGTTCGGACGCGCGACGGTGCGGGAGGCGCTCGCGAACAGGACCTCGCTCCCCAAAGCGCGATCCTCCATCGCACCGCAGATCGCGCTCGCCCGCCGCTGCTCACCCGCCACCGCGGACCGGCACCTCGGACTCGCCCGCGCGCTACCCGGGATGCCGCACACGCAGGCCGCATTGACCGCCGGAGTCATCGACGAACGGTCCGCCGCCGCGATCGTCCGCGAAACCAACGTCCTCAACCCTGAACAACGCGGCAGGGTCGATGAACTGCTCGCTCCACGGCTGGCGACCTCGAGTGTGAAACAACTCGCTGGTGCTGCCGCCCGGTACGCCGCGGAACTCGACCCCGCCGCCGTCGTCGCGAAACACGAAAGAGCCCTCTCCGAACGGGGTGTGTGGACCCGCCCCGCACCCGACGGGATGGCCTACCTGTCGATCTTCGGGCCATTGACCGGAATCGTCAGCGCCTACGCCTCCCTGCACCGACACGCCACCGCCGTCGTCGCCGGCCACCACGAAACCGACAACGATGACACCCCAGCCGACCCGCTCGCTGAGCGGACCCACGCCCAGGTCATGGCCGACGCCGCGCTGCGCTGGCTCGCCGGTCTCACACCCGGCCAGGCCTGCCCCGTCGCCCTCAACCTCGTCATGCCCGCCGAAAGCCTCTTCGCCACGGACGCGACCGGCACTGAGCCAGCGCGCAGTAACTCGGGGGCGACCGCTAACGCCTTCACCGCAAGCCATCCCGACGAGACCAGCGCCGACCAGAGCACGAGCGGCACGCGAGCCCTGACCCACCCGGCAGACCGTGAGAAACTCCACCGAACGCCAACACATGGCACCCAGGGCGGGCCGCGGAGCGCCGAGACACCCGCCCGAATCCCGGGCCACGGCATACTCCCGGCCGCACTCGCCCGACGCCTGCTGCTCCACGGCTGCGAACCACCAGGCGCCGCGGAAACCGCGCCACCCCAACACGATTCGCCGCCAAGGGCAGCGAACACGCCTGGCACCCCAATCGCCGAACCGGCGCAGCTCTACCTCACCCGGGTCTACACCAGCCCCGACGGCCGCGACCTCCTTGCGCTCGACGCCACCGCGCGGCTGTTCCCGCCCCGGCTCCGCGCCGCGCTGATCTTGCGCGACGACAGGTGCCGCACGCCATACTGCGACGCCACCATCCGCCACGCCGACCACATCCAGCCAGCCGCCGACGGCGGACCCACGTCCATGCACAACGGGCAAGGACTCTGCGCCCGCTGCAACTACACAAAAGAACTCCCCGGCTTCACCACCCGGATGCTTGAGCCGCAGCAAGAGCACGGAGCCGGCCCGCATACGCATGTGACCGAGGTGACCACGCCAACTGGCCACAGGTACCTTTCCGTCGCGCCCCCACTACTCGACTGACGCTCGCCCCAGGGCATCGCGCGACGGTTCTGCCGACGTCTACCGACGCCTCAGCGGCGGACGATCTCGAAGTCCTTGCGGCGGTTGCGGATCACCTTCACCAGCGCCGCGAGGGCGAACGGCAAGAAGAGCAGACCGAGGAGATAACAGCACAGGGCCAGGCTGTTGAAGGCCCACTGATCCGTGGCGCGCGCGTGCGGCGCATGCAGATCCGCCCACCGGCCCAGCCCCAGCAAACCAACCGCCAAGGCAAACTGCAGGGCAGGCGGCCAGTACGACCGCTCAACCTTCGGCGGGTGCCCTGCGATGTAGCTCACGCCGACCAGGATGGCACAGCGTCGCCCTTGCGCCGCAGCGATTTCGCGCCGACGCCGCGCGTGACCCAGTTCACGGGTGACCGCAATCTCATTAGCACCATCGGTACCCCGCGCTCACCTAGGTTCGGTCACGACCAGCCCGTTCGGGCCCACGATGCCAAGGAGCCAGACCCCCGTGAGCATTCAATCGATCCTCGACGCGATCACTTCCGGCGAGCGGAGCAGCGCGGCCTATGCCGCCCTCGCCGTCCCGGAGAGCTACCGCGCCGCGACCGTCCACAAGGACGAGGTCGGCATGTTCGAGGGAATGTCGACCAAGGAGAAGGACCCGCGCAAGAGCCTGCACGTCGAGCAGGTAGCGGTGCCGGAGTTGGCGCCGGGCGAGGCCCTCGTCGCCGTGATGGCGAGCGCGATCAACTACAACACCGTGTGGACGAGCATCTTCGAGCCGGTGCCGACCTTCGGCTTCCTGGAGCGGTATGGCCGCACGAGCGAGTTCGCCAAGCGCCACGACTTGCCCTATCACGTGGTCGGATCAGACCTCGCGGGCGTCATCCTGCGCGTCGGGCCGGGCGTGACCAAATGGCAGCCGGGCAACGAGGTCGTCGCGCACTGCCTCTCGGTGGAGTTGGAGGACGCCGACGGCCACAACGACACGATGATGGACCCGCAGCAGCGGATCTGGGGTTTCGAGACCAACTTCGGCGGGCTCGCCGAGCTCGCCATCGTCAAGGCCAACCAGCTGATGCCCAAGCCGACCCACCTGAGCTGGGAGGAGGCGGCCTCCCCCGGGCTGGTCAACTCCACGGCATACCGCCAGCTCATCTCCAAGAATGGCGCGGGGATGAAGCTCGGCGACCGGGTCCTGATCTGGGGTGCCTCCGGCGGACTCGGGTCCTATGCGACGCAGATGGCGCTCGCCGGTGGGGCGACCCCGATCTGCGTGGTGTCCTCGCCGGAAAAGGCCGAGATCTGCCGCCGCATGGGGGCCGAGCTGATCATCGATCGCAGCGCCGAGGGCTACCGCTTCTGGAATGACGAAGGCACCGCGCAGGATCCCAAGGAGTGGCAGCGATTCGGCAAGAAGATCCGCGAGCTCACCGGAGGGTATGACGTCGATATCGTCTTCGAGCACCCGGGCCGCGAGACCTTCGGCGCGTCGGTCTATGTCACCCGCAAGGGCGGGACGATCACGACCTGTGCCTCGACCTCGGGATATATGCACGAATACGACAACCGCTACCTGTGGATGAACCTCAAGCGGATCATCTCCAGCCACTTCGCGAACTACCGCGAGGCGTGGGAGGCCAACGAGTTGATCAACCGCGGGCTGATCCACCCGACCCTGTCCAAGACCTATGCGCTCGATGAGGTCGGGCAGGCCGCGCTCGATGTGCACCGCAATGCCCACCAGGGCAAGGTCGGCGTTCTCACCTTGGCGCCGGAGGCGAGCCTGGGCGTGACGGACCCCGACAAGCGGGCCCGCTTTGAGGACGGGATCAACCGCTTCCGCGACGCCTGACGCTTCCGAGCCGGGCTCGCGACTACTCTCGGACCGTCGGTTGGCTCTCGGGCCACCGACGGTCCGATGTCGTCAGGGGAGGAAAGCGTTCGTGAAGGACATCCGGCTCGAACGCTATCGAGAGTTCCAGCGACGCCAGCGCGCCGCCCTGCGCGACTCCCAACATCGCCACGCGCAGGCCGGCGATACCCCGGCAGCGACTGAAGACGGCCTGCATCCCGGCGGGGAAACACCCTCCGGCGCAAGCCGATTCGGCCCGGCCGGGCAGCCGATCAATAGGTACTCACCCCTCTACATCGGTTTCGTCGGCGCCATCGGGGCCCTGCTGGCGATCGGCCTGTGGCATGCCCTCGGACGGCTGACGTCGACCCTGACCATCCTGTTGGTCGCCTTCTTCCTCACCCTTGCGCTGAACCCGCTCGTGGAGTGGCTGCAGGGAAAGAACCTGAAGCGCTCCCGCGCCGTCGCGGTCGTCTTCGCCGGCGTGCTCGTCGTCTTCGGGCTGCTCGGGGGCCTCGTCATACCCCCGGTCATCTCGGAGGGCAGCCAACTGCTCACCAACGCCCCGGATTATGTCGATGCGATCCTCAACTCGGCCTGGGTGCGGCGGCTCGATGAGAACTACGACATCGTCGACAAGCTCCAGAGCGAGATCAACTCCCGGCTCACGGATAGCGATTTCCTCTCCCGCGTCTTCGGCGGCGTGCTGGGTGCCGGCAAGGCGCTCGCCAATGGCTTCTTCCAGGTCTTCACCATCCTGATCCTCACGCTGTACTTCCTCGCCTCTCTTCCCACGGTCAAGCGGGCGGCCTACGCGATGGTCCCGGCGACCCGTCGCCCGCGCGTCGAGCCCCTGTCGGAGGAGATCATGCGCCGCACGGGCGCCTATGCGATCGGGCAGGTGACGGTCGCGACGATCAACGCCATCTGCTCCTACATCATGATGCGGATCGTTGGGGTGCCGTATGCCGCGGTGCTGGCCGTGCTCGTCGGCTTCCTCGGGCTGATCCCGATGGTTGGCGCGACGGTCGGTGCGGTGCTCGTGTGCCTCGTCGCGTTCTTCGATTCCCCGCGCAGCGCGATCATCGTCGGCGTCTACTACCTGATCTATCAGCAGTTGGAGAATTACGTCATCGCGCCGAAGATCATGGCGCGCACGGTCTCGGTCCCCGGCGCCGTCACGGTCGTCGCCGCGCTCGCTGGGGGGACTCTGCTCGGTGTGATCGGGGCGCTGCTCGCGATCCCCGTCGCCGCCGGTCTGCTGCTGCTGTATGAAGAGGTGCTCGTCCCGCGCCAGCAGCGCGCCTGATCGTCGCCGCGCCGGCGACGACGCCGGTTCAGATGGGCATCGGCTTCGCCGGTGTCGCTCTCGCCTTCGGACTGACCGTGCTGACGATGGCGTATGCCGTCGGGCACGTTTCCGGTGGCCACTTCAACCCGGCCGTCACCATCGGCCTCGCCACCGCGAAGCGCTTCGAGTGGCGCGATGTCCCGGCCTATGTCGTGACGCAGGTCGTCGCCGGCCTGGTCGCTGGCACCGCGCTCTTCGTCATCGCTTCCGGCAAGGATGGCTTCGACCGCATCGGGTCCATGGCGGCGAATGGATATGGAGCCCACTCCCCCGGCGGCTACACGTTGACGGCGGTTTTCGTTGCTGAGGCCCTGCTGACCGCGATCTTCCTCTACGTCATCCTCGGCGCGACCGACGGCCGCGCCCCGGTCGGCTTCGCGCCGATCGCGATCGGCTTCGCGCTGACCCTGATCCACCTGATCTCCATCCCGATCAGCAACACCTCGGTCAACCCGGCCCGCTCGACGGCCGTCGCCTTCTTCAATGGCGATGGCGCGCCCGCGCAGGTGTGGCTCTTCTGGGTGGCCCCGATCCTCGGTGCCCTGATCGTCGGCGCGACCTATGCGGTCATCACCGGCGCCAACGAGCCGGACATCTCCGGCGAGGTGCGCGAGAAGGTCGCGGCAGCCCGCTGAACCAGCACGCCGGTCTGACGTGGCTGGCATACGACGAAGGCCCTCGGTGAGTGTTCTCACCGAGGGCCTTCGCCGCTCCCTGCTTCGGCACAGTTTCCCGAAGACATGGGCGGTGGGTCTCGCGTCCCCACGAGACCCACCGCCGAAACGGCCCGCCCCCCAGCGGTGCCGTCACAGTTAAAAGACGCCGCATGCGGCAAAGAGGTTGCGTCCGATAAATGTGACCTGGGTCACATTCACGTCAGCTCCGGATTCGCTCGCTTCGCGCGTCGTAAAGCGGGCGCAACGACACCATCGCGGGCACGCAGCGGCCTGCCACGTCGACCTCCCAGGTGCCGGTGTCGAGCCAGTCGGTAGTGACTGCCTCCGGCGCCTCGACCATCGCCAAACCCACCGCACCGCCGAGTGTCCAGCCGTATGACGCGGCGCGGAGATAGCCGACGAACTCCCCATCGCGCAGCACGGGTTCGGCGTGGAAGAGCAGCGATGCGGGGTCGCGCAAGAGCACCGAGACGATGCGCCGGCGCGCAGGTGCGGTCCGCGCCTGCGCCGCCACCTCCCGGCCCCGGAAGTCACCCTTGTCGAGGGCGACGGCGAAACCCAGGCCCGCTTCATACACACCATCGGTGTTGTCGATGTCATGGCCATAGTCGCGGTAGCCCTTTTCCATCCGCAAACTGGCGAGCGCCTTCAGTCCGTAGAGCGAAAGACCGTGGGGTGCACCGGCTTCCATGATCGCGTCCCACACGGCGAGGGCCTCGGCGTTCGGCACGTAGATTTCGTAGCCGAGCTCCCCCGCATATGTGATGCGCGCGAGGATCACGTCTCGACCAGCCAACGTGAGGCGGGCTGCGGTGCGGAACGGGAAGATGTCATTGCTCAGATCGGCTTCGGTGAGGCCGGCGAGCGTAGCGCGCGAGTTCGGGCCCTGCAGCGCGAACTGAGCCAGGGTTGTCGTGACATCCTCAAGCGCCACGTCCCGGCCAGCTGCCGCCTGGTGGAGCAGGTTCTCCACGTGCCCATAGGCCGTGTCAGAGGCGACGACGAGAAAGTCCTGCTCACTCAGGCGCGTGACCGTGAGGTCAGCCTGCAGCCGGGCGTCATCGTCGAGCCACTGGGTGTAGGTGATGCGGCCGTCGCGTTCGGCGACCGCTCCGGCGCTCAGCCAGTCGAGAACGGCGCTGGCGTCGGGCCCGGTCACGCGCCACTTGGCCATGAACGACATATCGATCAGGCCGACCCGCTCGCGAACCGCCGTATGCTCCGCTCGCCACTGCGCGAACCACGGCTGGTGCCCCCATCCTGGCTCGGCTGACGGCGAAAGACCCTGTCCGGCATACCAATCCGCGCTCTCCCAACCACTGACATCGCGCAAGTAGGCACCGGCCGCCACGAGCCGGTCGTGGACCGGGGACCGGTTAATGCCTCGCCCGGTGGTGAGTTGAATGCCGGGGGTGTGGGCGGCATACACCGTGCCCAGGATCTCGGCGGTGCGCTGCTCGCGGTAGGCGGGATCGAGTTGATAGTCGCGGAAGCGATCGACATTAACGGCCGTGATGTCGACATCGGGAGCACCGGTCGTGATCCAGTGCGCCATCACCTTGCCCCAACCGCCGGAGGACAGGATGCCGACGGAATTCATTCCGGCACAGACGAAATAGCCGCGCACCCCGGGCGCCTCCCCCACCGCCGGAAGGAGATCCGGGGTGAAGGACTCCGGTCCGCAGAAGAAGGTGCGAATGCCGACATCGAGCGTGGCCGGGACGCGGGCCATCGCCCGCTCGACGAAGGGCCCCATCCGCTCCCAGTCCGGCGGGAGGGTGCCGAAGGAGAAGTCGCGGGGTATGCCGTCCACCGCCCACGCGGCTGCCCGCGGCTCGAAGAGGCCGACCATCATGCCGCCGCCCTCCTCGCGGTAGTAGCCATAGGCGGCTGGATCTTCGAAGACCGGCGCGTCGGGGCTCATGCCGGCGATCGGCTCGGTGATCAGGTAGTAGTGCTCCGCGGCCTGGTTGGGGACGATGACCCCATTGCGCGCCGCCACCTCGCGCGCCCACATGCCGGCGCAGTTGACGACATACTCCGCCTCAATGTCCCCCGCGCTCGTGGCGACGCCGACGACCTGCTGACCACCCACCCCAGGACGGGTGAGCACCTTCTCGGCGCTGACCCCTTCGATGATGCGCACGCCCAGATTCCGGGCCCCCCGCGCCAGCGACATCGTCAGGTCGACGGGATTGACCCGGCCGTCGCCCGGGACATAGAAGCCGGCGAGCAGGTCGTCGGTCTTCGCGAGCGGGAAGAGCTCGCTCATCTCGCGCGGCCCGATCTCGTGGATCTCTAGATCCAGGCGGCGCTGGAAGGCCGCGACGCGGCGGTACTCCTCGAGCCGATCGGCGTCGGCCGCGGCCTCAATGAGCCCCACCGCTTTGAAGCCGGTCGCGACCCCGGTCTCGGCCTCGAGGCGGGCGTAGAGATCGCGGCCGTAGAGCCGAATGTCGGTCGAGGTCTCGCTCGTGCTGCCGAAGGTGGTCATCAGCCCGGCGGCGTGCCAGGTCGTTCCGCTGGTCAGGCGGTCGCGCTCCAGGACCACGACATCGGTCCACCCGGCGTGCGCGAGGTGATAGGCGATCGAGGACCCGATCACCCCGCCTCCGATGATGACGACGCGGGCGCGGGCGGGCAGGTCGATCGGCACCGGCCGAGCCTACCGAGTGGGTTCGGCGTCCTCGGCCTCGGTCGTCGGGACCGGCTGGGTGCTCTGCTCCTCAGTTTCCGGCGCTGGCTCGGAGGGCTCCGCGACCGGCACCGGCCGGGTCGGCGGGGCCGGGATCAGGTCGGTTCCCTCGACCTGGTCCGCGAGCTGCTGCAAGGTGTGTGTTGCATAGTCGACTGCCTCGGGATAGCCCGCCGCGAGAGCGTCGAAAAGGTCTGTCACAAAGGCAAGTTCGCTCACGAGTTTGGCGCGGGTCAACAGATGCCGGTCTGGGCGGGTGGTCCGCGAGCGGGCATAGGTGCGTGCCACCTCGATCACGGCGGGCGGGTCGGCCTCCCGCACGAGGGCCGCGAAGTCATCGGCCGGATCGGCGACCTTGGCCCGCCGCCACCCGACGACGCCGCGGATCACGGCCTCGCCGTCGTCGCCCAGGCTGACGAGCACATGGCGGCCCGCCAGGGCGCCGTGGATCGGGACCGGCACAAACTGCCAAATCGCGACATTTTCCAGCGCCTCCTCCCAGCGGGTCAGGAGCGCCGCTGGCACGCGCCCCGTCGAGGCAGCCCGGTCCAGATCGGTCAATCGTCGCTGGCGGTATTCATCGCTGGTGTAGGTCTCCAATCCGGCGTCCTCGAAGACCTCGGGTTCGAGATTGTGCAGGCCGGCGATGAGTTTGCCCAGGGCTGACGCGATCGCGAACTGTGGCTCCAGGGCTGACAGCCGCAGTCCTTGCCCGGGAATGGCGACGTGCACGTGGACGCGTCCGCCTTCCGGGAGGGTCAAGGTGCCGCGGGAGAGCGGGACCGACACCCCGAGGCGCCGCGCGACCAGTGCGGCCGCGGCGGCCCCCGCATCGAGCGCGACGGCAGCGGCCGGCGAAGCCGAGCAGCGCACGATCCAGGACCGGCCTTGTCCGTCCTCGACACTCGCGACATCGATCGCATGGCCGGGGTCGAGCGGAAACGGCCCGGCGGCCACCGGATCGAGGCCGGGGACGGCCGCGCTCGCCAGGGCAGCCAACTGGAAGGGGGTACGCGTCACGGGTCCACGCTATGCCGTATGACGTCCCCGCACCCCGTCGGCTCGCGCGCTCACGGCTGAAGTGTCGCGACGAGCGCGCTCAATTCTGCCTCGTCCCGCAGCGCTGGCTTGCGAGTCTGGCCGGTAGCGGCGTAATAAAAGACGGCGTCGACATTTCGCACATCCAGGCCTCGGAGCCGGGCGTAGGCGATGCGGTAGGCCGCCAACTGGACGGCCGCCGCGTGCGCGGCCTCGCCCGATGGCGGGTGTCCGGACTTCCAGTCCACGATCACGACGCCCTCCGGCGTGGGGAAGACTGCGTCGATCCGGCCGCGCACGGCAGCGCCCGCAATCACCGTCTCCACCATGACCTCGACCTCGACCGGCTCCTGCGAGGCCCACTCGGAGGCGAGGAAGCGCGCCGTGAGCTCGGCGAGGTCACCGCCCGCGTCGAGGGGATCATCGGCGCTACCCGGCAAGTCGTCCGGCTCCAGCAGCGAGGCCCGGCGGTAATGCCGCTCGATCCAGGCGTGGAAGGCGGTGCCGCGTCGGGTCGCGGGTGATGGCCGGGTCGGCATCGGGCGGCGAATGTTCTCGGCGAAGACCTCCGGATCCTGCGCCAGCGCCACCAACTGAGAGGTGCTCACGTGGCCTCCGAGCGCGTCGAGCACCCGCCAACTACCCGCCGAGCCCGATCGCGCCGCGAAGGTCTCGGCGCCGGACGCCCGAGCGGCGCGCTCCGCGAGCAGCACTTCGACGGCCGGGTCGAGGGCATCCTGGCGTTCGGGTGCCGCGAGGGCGTCGTCGACGAAGGCCGCCCCCACGCGCACTCCGGGATCGCCCACGGACGGCAGGGGCCATGGCGCCGTGACGGGCTCGGCCAGCAGCGGATTAGGGGCGTCGACCGCAGGATCATCCTCCCATTGCAGCACCGTCAGCAGGTCGGGACGGACCTCGCGGACTTCGCGCAGGAAGCGCGAGGGCACGCGGGGCGTCTTGGCGCTGCCCCACACGGGAGCGGTCAGGAGCATTGAATGCCGGGCGCGAGTGAAGGCAACATAGGCCAGGCGGCGTTCCTCGGCGATGCCCGCCTGGCCGGCCGCGGCCTTGAACTCCCTCAGTCGCTTCTCCAGATCCTTGCCATCGGTGGCCGAGCGCCAGGCCAGGGCGGTCAGGGAGGCGCGGTCGCCGCGCAAGTCGTATGGCAGTGTGCCGAGCCCCACCGTCCACGCCGAGTCGTTCGGCTCGTTGACCTTCCACCGACCGGTGTCTTTGTCCAGGCTCGAGACCGATCCGGAATGCGCGGGGAAGGTGGACTCGATCAATCCGGGGATGGCGACGGCATCCCATTCGAGTCCCTTGGCCGCGTGCACGGTCAGGACGTGCACCGCCCCCGGCGCGATATCGAGGATGCCCTTGTCGAGGCCGCGCTCCTCCTGCAGGGCCGCGTCGAGCCACGCCAGGAAGCCCCCGAGCGTCGGGCGGTCCCCCGACAGGGCGAACTGCGCCGCGACGTCTTCGAAGGCGTCCAGGTGGGCCCGGGCGACCCCCGGCGGATAGCCCGTCCGCGAGAGGACCTCGATATCGAGGCCGAGAGCCCGCTCCGCTTCGGCGACGATATCCACCAAGCCGCCACCGGACACGCTGCGCAGGGTAGACAGGGCTACGGCCAGGGACCCGAGCCGGTCCAGCCCCGTGGGGCTGATCCCGGTCGTAAGGCGTTCACTGGCGTTCAGGCGTGGCAGGTCGGTCACGGCCTCCACGAGCGAGACGCGATCGGCCGCGGCATCCGAGAGATCGCTGCCGCGCGATCCCGGCCCTCTGCGGCTCGCCGGATGTTGGAGTCGGCGGGCCCAGGCATGGAGGGCGGTCAGATCCGCCGCTCCGAGTCGGCATACGGGACCGGTGAGCAAGCGCATCAGCCGATCGCCGCGGGCGGCATCGTGCGCGACGCTCAGGAGCGCGACGACATCTCCGACTTCGGGGGTGACGAGCAATCCACCAAGGCCGACGACTTCGACCGGCAGCCCCTCGGCTTCCAGCGCGGCGACGATGACATCGAATTGGGAACGCTTCCGGGCCAGGACGGCGGCGGACTGTGCCCCCTCGGCGCGGCGCTGCGCGATCCACCGCGCGACAAGCGTGGCTTCATCCGCCGTTGTCGGCACGCGCGCGATGTCGATTCTCCCCTGCGGCGCATCTGGAGCAGCGGCAAGAGGCTCGACGGGCACCGCGGCATGACGCCGCAGCGGCTCGGCCACCGCATTGGCGAGGTCGAGGATGTTCTGGGCGTTGCGCCAGGTGACGGATAACGGCAGAACGGGAACCGGTGGTAGGTCGAAGCTCCCGGGATCAGGCGAGCCCTTCCGCCCAAAAGCTTTCGGGAAGAGCGCGAGTGTTGCGGCACTGGCACCGCGCCAGGCGTAGATCGATTGATTCGGATCGCCGACGGCGGTGACGCAGTGGGGCCCATCGCCGGTGGCGAACAGGGCGGACAGCAATTCGAGTTGGGCGTGCGAGGTGTCTTGGAACTCATCGAGCAGGACCGCGCGGTAACGCTCGCGTTCGAGTCGGCCGACCTCCGGGAAACGGCCCGCCAGCGTTGCGGCGAGCGCCATCTGGTCGGAGAAATCCATAGCACCGCGGTCGCGTTTGGTCTCGGCATAGCGTCGGACGACGGGCAGCAGCGCGAGTTTGCCCGCCATGGCCTCGTGCAGTGCCTTCCCGGCGGCTTGCAGCCCGGCGCCAGCGGCTAAACCCTCGAGATGCGCCCGGATGCCCACGAGCCAGGCCTCCAGCTGCTCGGCGGTGACCAGGTGTTCCGACATCTCCCCTGCCAGGTCGACCACGGCCGCCGTCATCGTGCTCTCGGCCTTTCCGAGGTCTTCTAAAGGCCCGTCGAACTGGGTGACGACCTCCTGCGCGAGTTGCCAGGCGGCGGCCTCCGAGAGCAGGCGCGCGTCCGGCTCCCGCCCGAGCCGGAGCGCGTGATCGCGGACCAGCCGGGCGGCATAGGCGTGATAGGTCGAGACCGTCGGCGGGGCACTGAGCAGGTCGGTGGCCTCATCGGGTCGCCAGAGCCCGGCGTCGGCGAGGCTGCGCAAGCGCGCCGTGACCCGCCCGGCGAGTTCGGCGGCGGCCTTGCGGGTGAAGGTCAAGCCGAGGACTTCCTCGGGTTGGGCGTGGCCGTTGGCGACGAGCCACACGACCCGGGCCGACATCGTCTCGGTTTTGCCGGAGCCGGCCCCAGCCACCACGAGAAGGGGGGTCGGCGGATGCTCGATGATCTGCTGCTGTTGGGATGTCGGGCGGGGTTGCCCGAGTGCGCGGGCGATGTCGAGGGCGCTGAGGCCTGGACTCGTCATACGACCCCCGAGCCTTCGGCGCGGGCGGGGCAGGACGTGCGGACCGGGCACCGGTCGCATCCGGTGTTGCGGGTCGCGGGGAAATCGGCTCCGGCCATGCCCTCGGCTGAACTCTCGATCAGGTCTCGGGCCCAGCCGGGCTCGGGGTCGGCCGCGAGCGCGCTTTGCTCCTGCACCCACTTTCCGGTCATCCCGCCTTTGCCGATTTGCACGAGGGCCGCGCCAGCGCTGGTGTCTGCCCCCTCGAAAGCGCCAGCCTCGACGGCCGCTTGATAGGCCCCGAGTTGCGGATGGCGGGCGAGATCGGCGACGGGCACTTTGGCTGATCCGGTTTTGTAGTCGGTGACGCGGACCCGGCCGTCGTCGTGCTGTTCTATCCGGTCGACGACACCGCCGAGTTGGGCGCGCCCGAAGCTCGCGGTGAACTGGACCTCAGCACCGAGTCGGTGCCAGCCCTGCGCGGCGGAGAGGTCGAAATACTCGGCGGCACGCTCGACCATGGCCTGCGCCTTGGCTCGCTCGGCACGTTCGGTCCAGCCCGCGGGCAGGCCAAGGCGAGGCCACCACTGCTCGACGCGCGCCGCGAGCGTTGCGGCATCCACGTCACCGCTCTCGGCGAGGACGTCGTGCACCAGAGTGCCGAGGGCTGCCGAGCCGACCGAAGGTCCCTCGCCGCCGGCAGACGTCAGCAACCAGCGCAGCCGGCATTGTTCGAAAGTCTGCAAGGCCGATGGCGACACTGGCACCACCTCGTCCGGATCGACCCGCGGTCGTTGGTCCGAGACCTCTCGCAGCGCCCACCAGCTGCGCGGATCGGCGCCCCGCACCCCGGCTTCGGCCAGGCGAGCCAAGGTGGCAGCCGCCAGCGCGCGTGCGGCTCGGGCGCTCGGCGAGGGCGCGGGTGTTGCGACTGTGCGGCGCAGGGCGGACACCATACCGACGAGGGTTAGGGGTGCGTCGGGGACCGTGAAGCCGCGGTCGGCCAGGCCTGGGTCGAGGATGTCGAGATAGGGCGAGGGCTGGTCGTCCGCATCCCGCACTGCGCTGATCTGGACCCGTTCGGCTGCCCGGGTCAGCGCCACATGGAACAGGCGCGCCTCGTCGTGCCGGATAGCCGTCTGGGCGGCGCGCATCGAGCGTTCGCGACCGGCCAGCACATCGACGAGGTCCGAGGAGCCGAGCAACGAGCCACGCACCCGGACATCGGGCCAGGAACCCTCCTGGACGCCTGCAATGTGCACCCGGCGCCAGGACCGACCCGCGGCCGCGTGCGGCGTCAGCACCTCAACTCGATCGTGGTCGGCGCCGCGCACGACGATGGTGTCTGCCGCGACATCCTGTCCAGCGAGGTGATCGGCGAAGGCGACCGGGCCGATCCCCGGAAGCCGGTCCGCGAAGTCCCCGGCGGCGGCCAGCAGCGCGATCACCGCGTCGAGGTCGCGATCGGCTCGCGCGCCGGCGCGTCCGCCGGCCAGCGCTTCAGCCCGCCAGCGATCGGCGACGCCAGCGGCCTCCCAGGTAGCCCACAGGACGTCTTCGGCGGCGACGGCCCGGCGTGCCGATCCACCCGAGCCAGGCACTCCGCCTGCGCCGGACGCCCCGCCGGACAGCGCCTCGGTCGCGGCGGCCAGCATCCGGGCGATGCGCCGCGCGCCCGCCGCCTCCGGACCGAGTTCGGTCAGGTCGGCGGGCCGGGCCAGGGCCCGGGCGAGGAGCAGATCCGCCGGTGCCGCCGACCCCTCGGCGAGCGCGGGCCGACGCAAGCCCCGGCGCAGGCGGCGCAAGGTGACGGCGTCCGCGCTGGCATAGGGCGAGGTGAGCAGGTCGAGGGCAACCTCGGGCGCCAGGAACCAGCCAGCGTCGGGGTCCTCGGCGAGCGCATCGGCGCTGGCGGCCAGGCAGTGGGCCACCCGATCGGCCGCGGCGCGCATCAGGGCCAAGAGGGGGCGAACGGCATCCTCATCCGCGAGCGGCAGATCGCTATCGGCTTCCGCGACGGGGACGTGCGCCGCCGCCAGCACCCGCCGCACGACATCAGCTCGGCCCTGACCGCGCACGATGACTGCCAGATCTCGCCAGGGAATGCCATCCAGGAGGTGGGCACGACGCAGGGAATCGGCGATATGCGTCGCCTCTTGTGCGGCCGACCGAAAGACGTGGACCTGCACAGAATCAGCAGCCTGGTCGCCGTCATCGGCCACCAATGAGGCGGCAGCAGCCCGCTGGCGCCCGCCGCCGATGGCCCCGATCAGCGCCGTGATGCGGGCATCGGCCGCGGCGACGGACGAGTTCAGCCGGAATCCGCGGGTCAGCACCACGCTCGCCGTCGCGGGACGGATCGAGGCATCGTCGACGAACAAGCGCGGGTCAGCCCCGCGGAAAGTCTGCACGGCCGCGTCGGGGTCGCCGATGAGCACCACCTCGATGCCGGCTTGGGCCAGCCCGCGCAGCAGCCGGGCACCGGGAGCGCCGAGTTCCTGCGCATCATCGACCACGATCAGGCGCACCATGGCGCGCAGCTCTCCGAGTAGATCCGGATCCAGCTCCAAGGCGTCGCAAGCGCCGGTCACAAGCCAGGCCGGGTCATAGGCACCAGGGCGCGAGAGGGCCGTGACTTGGTCATATTCATCCAGGATCGCCCCGGCGGCAACCCATTCCTCGCGTCCGGTCTCGCGGCCGAGTCGGGTCAGAGTCTCGGCATCGAGTCCGTGCTCGACGGCGCGCATGAGCAGGTCACGCAGCTCGGCGCGGAAGCCGCGAGTGGTGAGGGCTTCCTGCAGATGCTCCGGCCAGAACGGCCCGGAGCTTTGATCCGCGGCATGCCCGTCCAACAGCTCGCGCAAGACCGCGTCTTGCTCGGCGCCGCTGAGCAGGAAGGGTGTCGGAAGGTCCTCGCGAATGGCCGCCATCCGCACAATGCCGAAGGCAAAAGAGGCCATCGTGCGGGCCAGTGGCTCGCGCGTCGTCGCGCCGACGGCTCGGGTGACCTGGTCACGCACGCTGGCCGCGGCCCGGCGGGTGGGAGCAATGAGCAGGCAGTTCTGCGCCTCGGTCTCGCCGGCCCGGACTCGCTCCGCGATGATCTCGACGGCCAGGTGCGTCTTGCCCGTCCCCGGGCCGCCGAGGACCCGCAGCAGCGGTCCGCGGAAGGCGAGTGCGGCTGCCCAGGCGGGATCGAGGCCCACCTCCACGGTGTCTCGGTGCAGCGCGGTCGACGTCATGGACCTATGTCATCACCCGGCACTGACAACCCCGCTCACCTGGGCGTTCGGCCCCGGCGTGTCGTCCAGCGACCTCAGGAGCGGGGCACGTCGAGCGGACCCGGCCAGGCCGTGATTCCCCCCTCGAGATCGGACACATCCGTGAAGCCGGCGGCCCGCAAGCGCGCGGCGCCCGCTGCTGACCGCCCACCCGCCGCGCAATAGAGCACGACCCGAGCCGTCGTCGGGACGGCCAATTCCTCCATACGTCCCACCGAATGCAAGAGCGCCCCAGGGATCACCCCGCTCGCCCACTCCCCGGGCTCACGGACATCGACGAGCACCAAGGAATCGTCCTCGGCGAGCGCCTGCGCGAGGGATTCGGCCGTATGCCGCTCGCCGCCACCCGCGGGCACGTCCGGGGGGGTGCCGGGCACCCGGCATACCTCCTCGGGGTCCTGTGGGGCAGTGATCTGCGCGTTCGGCCCGCACAGCCGGCAGGCGGGATTGGCGCGAACAGCAATCTCGCCCCAGGTGCCGGCGAGCGCGTCATGAACCATGAGGCGCCCGATCAACGGCCGGCCGATCCCGGTGATGAGCTTGATGGCCTCGGTCGACTGCACCGACCCCACGGATGCACACAGCGACCCGAGCACCCCCGCCTCCGAGCAGGAGGCCACGCTGCCGGGCGCCGGCGGCGCCGGAAAAACGCAGCGATAGCACGGGCCGACCGGGGGTGCCCAGACGCTGACCTGCCCGTCGAAGCGCAGGATGGATCCCCAGACATGCGGGCGGCCGAGCAGGGCGCACGCGTCCGCGACGACATACCTCGTCGCGAAGTTGTCGGCGCCGTCGACGACGATGTCGTATCCGCTGAAGAGGTCCATCGCGTTGTCGGCCGTCAGCCGGACCTGATGAGTCTCCACCTGCACCAAGGGGTTGATCGCGGCGAGGCGGGCGGCCGCGGAGGCGACCTTCGGCATACCCACCGATGCGGTGTCGTGAATGACTTGCCGCTGCAGGTTCGACTCATCCACGAGATCGTCGTCGACAATCCCGATCACCCCAACCCCGGCGGCGGCAAGGTAGGTCGCGGTGACGGCTCCGAGGCCACCGGCACCAACGATCAAGACCCGGGCGGCCATCAGTCGCTCCTGGCCGGCAACCCCGACCTCGGGGAGCAGGAGGTGGCGGGCATACCTGCGCCGGGCGGCCGCATCGAGCCCGACCCGCTCTGTCAAAGGTTCCTGCACCTCGCGAGCGTACTCATTAGGATGACCGCGACTCATTGTGTTGGCGTAAAGGGGGTGCCGGAATGGCACTCGAAGGCACCGCCCCTGACGCGGTTCGCGGGCAGCGGCTCCCGCGTATGCAGCGGCGAGCCCAATTGTTGGAAGCCGCCCAGGCGGTCTTCGTCGAAAAGGGCTACCACGCGGCGGGCATGGAAGATATCGCCGAGCGAGCGGGTGTGTCGAAGCCCGTTCTCTACCAACACTTTCCAGGCAAGTTGGAGCTTTATCTCGCGCTCGTCGACAAGCACACCGCGAGCCTGGTCGAACTGGTGGAAAGCGCGCTCCAGAGCACCGAAAACCACAAGGACCGCACGCACGCGAGCATCCGGGCCTTCTTCGATTTCGTCGCCCGCGACGACAGCGCCTACCGGATCGTCTTCGAATCTGACCTGAACGAAGTGGCCGCCGTCCGCGAGCGCATCAGCTGGTCGACGGATCAGTGCGTCGAGGCGATCTCGCGCCGGATCATGCTGGACACCGAGCTGCCGCAGCCGATCGCCCGGCTCGTCGCGCAGGGTCTCGTCGGGATGTCCCAGGTCTCGGCCCGCGCCTGGCTACGCGACCAGACATTGCCCCTGGACGTCGCCGTCACGGTGATTGGTCGGCTGGCGTGGCGAGGCGTCGGGGGCCAGCCGGCCCGCCCCGCCGCGAGCGAGGGCTAAGGCTTCGCGGGCTCTGCCACAGCAGGGGTCCAGAGGGGCGGGGAAGGGTCTGTCGGCGCCGTGTGTTTGACTCCCCCACAACAACATCGTCATCCCCTGTTTTCAAGGAGTGGATCGTGGAAGTCAAGATCGGAATCGCGAATATCGCCCGCGAGGTCAGCATCGAGCCCGAAGAGACGGCCCTGAGGGTCGAAGAACTCGTGCGCACCGCCGTCGCCGATGGCACGCCCTTGCGCCTCGAAGATGAGAAGGGCCGCGTGGTCATCGTTCCGGCCGCGGCCATTGGGTATGTCGATATCGGCGAGTCGCACAAGGGTCGCGTCGGTTTCGGCGCCTGACCGCTCGGCAGATTGCCTGTCATCACAAGGAAATAACGCTCCCCAACTCATGGGACGCCAATCCCCCGGGAAGGTATTTGAGCGTGCAAGCATTGGTGTGAACGGCTCGGACACCCCCGGGCACCCTCGGCCCGATCCTGGGCTCTTCGGAAAGGAGCGGTTCCGTGATCGGAACCATCATCGGGGCCATCATTGGTGGCGCCATCATCGGCGGGCTCGCCCGCCTCGCCCTCCCGGGCAAGCAGGGCATCTCCCTGCCGCTGACCATCATCATCGGCATCCTCGGGTCCCTGATCGCGTCCTTCATCGTCTACCAGCTGGGCTACAGCAACGAGAACGGTGGCTTCCAGTTCATCCCGTTCCTCGCGGGCATCGCGGTTGCCGCGGGCCTGATCGTGCTCTACGGAAATATGGCGGGCCGCAAGCAGATTCGCTGAATCTCGCCATAGCGCCAGCGGGCCCGACGACCAAGTGGTCGTCGGGCCCGCTGTCATTTGGTCGATCGTCCTGACCCGGAGGGTTGTGCCGGCGGTCGCGTTCGGGAAGCACGCCGACGAACCGGGCCGCCGCTCGGCGTGTCTCCCGAACTCGACGGGAGGGCCGCGCGGTCAAACTGGGTTGGCTCAGGCGTCCAGGCCGAGGGCAGCCATCCGGTCCGTATGCCGCGTCGCCAGTCGCGCGAAGAGCTCGCCGAGGCGCGCGAGATCAAGCCCATCACCACCAAACTGTCCGGTCAAGAGCGCCGTGAGCCCGTCGCGCTCGGCCGCCGCGGCCTGCGCCGAGGAAATGGCCTCACCGTGCAGGCGTCGCCCCCACAGTGCGAGCCGCCCGACCGCCTGCGGGTCGGCCGTCATCCCGGCGCGCGCAAGTTCGACGAGCACGGCATTGCGCGCCTCATCACTCAACGATCCCTCAATGACCTCCCGGCTGCGCGGATCCGCAAAGGCGGCAATCTCGCGGCCGAAGTCCTCGGCGATGCCATCGCCGACATACGCCTTGACCACGGCTTCGAGCCAGGTGCTTGGCCGAGTGCGGTCATGGAAGGCGGCGAAGGCCTCGGCATAGGGCGCCATCACCTCCTCGGGATCAGCCCCCAGCTCGACGATCCGGGCGGCGAGCAGGTCGTGGTGCGCCAGTTCAGCGCCCGCCATCCGGGCCAGGGCCACCCGCGCCGAAACGGTGGGTGCCAAATCCGAGTCCGCGGCGAGCCGCGCGCAGGCGGCCAGCTCGGCATACGCGAGCATCCCCAGCAGGTCGGCGACCGCGGCGGCATAGGCGGGCGAGGTCTCCACGGAATCCGGCACGGGCGCACTCTAGCCACGCCAGCCGAAAGCCGGGCTGGCGCGCGCCGCGAACGAATCGTCCGGGAGCGGACGGCATACGGCTAAACTGCTCAGCACAACAGCAGTTGGTGCCCGGTCGGCACGAATCACTGCGCCGGCACGGGCCGGCCCCCACCGCGAACTCCTCGCGACGAAGACCTCCGATCGGCTCCTCCTCCGACCGCCCCTCCCGGCGGCGGTCCCGATCGAGAGACGACATATCCATGTCCGAGCAGACTTTCGCCGACTTCGGCGTTCACGACGACATCGTCGCGGCCCTCGCCGCGCACGAGATCATCACCCCCTTCCCGATCCAGGCCATGACCCTCCCGGTCGCCCTGAGCGGGCACGACATCATCGGCCAGGCCAAGACGGGCACGGGCAAGACCCTGGGATTCGGCATCCCCATGCTGCAGCGGGTCGTCACCCCCAAGGACGGCGCCGCGTATGACGCTCTCCCCGCCCCCGGCAAGCCGCAGGCCCTCGCGGTGGCCCCGACCCGCGAACTCGCGGTCCAGGTGGCCAAGGACCTCGAGCGCGCGGGTGCCCAGCGCGGGGTGCGCGTCCTGACGGTCTATGGCGGTCGCGCCTACGAGCCGCAGGTCGAGGCGCTGCGCAAGGGTGTCGATGTCGTCGTCGGCACCCCTGGCCGCCTCCTCGACCTTGCGGGGCAGGGGCACCTCAACCTCGGGCACGCGCGCATCGTCGTGCTCGACGAGGCCGACGAGATGCTCGACCTCGGCTTCCTGCCCGATGTCGAAAAGCTGTTGGCGCTGACGCCCGCGGGCCGGCAAACGATGCTCTTTTCCGCGACGATGCCGGGTGCCGTTGTCGCGCTGGCTCGCCGCTATATGACGCAGCCGACCCACATTCGCGCGATGAGCGAAGAGGGCGAGAACCAGCACACGGTCAAGGCGATCGAGCAGTTCGTCTACCGCGCGCACGCCCTCGACAAGACCGAGATGCTGTCGCGGATCCTGCAGGCGCGCGGGCGCGGCTTGACGATGATCTTCAGCCGCACCAAGCGCACGGCGGCCAAGGTGGCCGAGGAATTGACCGAGCGCGGTTTCGCAGCAGCCTCCATCCACGGTGACCTCGGGCAGGGAGCGCGCGAGCAGGCGCTGCGGGCCTTCCGCACCGGCAAGGTCGACATCCTCGTCGCCACCGATGTCGCCGCCCGCGGCATCGACGTCGACAATGTCACGCATGTCGTGAACTTCCAGTGCCCCGAGGACGAGAAGACCTATCTGCACCGCATCGGCCGCACCGGCCGCGCCGGCAACACCGGCGTCGCGGTGACCTTCGTCGACTGGGACGACATCCCTCGCTGGGGCCTGATCAACAAGACACTCGACCTGGGCATCCCCGAGCCGGTGGAGACCTACTCCTCCTCCGATCACCTGTATGCCGATCTCGACATCCCCCGCGACGCGAAGGGCAAGCTGCCCAAGGCGCAGCAGACGCGCGCCGGCCTCGCGGCCGAGGAGATCGAGGACATCGAAGGCCCGGCCAAGTCCGGCAGCCGTGGTCGCGGCGGCCGCTCCGGCGAGGGCCGCAGCGCTGGACGGGGCCAGGGTGGACGCGGCGGCGAGGGTCGTGGCGGGGATGGCCGCAGCCGTGACGGTCGGGGCGCTCGCTCGCGTGGCGAGGGCAACGACTCCGGCCGCGAGGGTGCCGGCCCGGCGGGCGGCGGGGAGTCGTCCGAAGCCGGAGCCAACCGGCCGCGCCGCAACCGCAATCGCCGCCGCACCCGCTCAGGTCAGGCCGCCGCCGAGTAGGTCGTCTGACTCCCCCGCTCCTCTGACTCCCACATTCGGACACAACTCGTCCGTTTCGTCG